>DXZN01000003.1:14534-72996 GCA_019419645.1 Collinsella sp.
GTTGCCATCAACACCGATGCTCAGGCACTCGCGATCTCTGATGCCGATATCAAGGTGCACATCGGCACCGACCTTACCCGCGGCCTGGGCGCCGGCGCCAACCCCGAGGTTGGCCGCAAGGCTGCCGATGAGTCCCGCGATGACATTGCCGAGGCGCTCGCTGGCGCCGACATGGTGTTCATCACCTGCGGCGAGGGCGGTGGCACCGGTACCGGCGCTGCTCCCATCGTTGCCGATATCGCGATGAACGAGGTCGGTGCGCTGACCGTCGCCGTCGTGACCAAGCCCTTCACCTTCGAGGGCCGCAAGCGCAAGAAGAGCGCCGAGGAGGGCATCAAGACCCTCTCCGATTGCGTCGACACCATGATCGTCATCCCTAACGATAAGCTGCTCGACATCGCCGAGAAGAAGACCACCATGCTCGAGGCCTTCGCGATTGCCGATGGCGTCCTTTCCCAGGGCACCCAGGGCATCACCGACCTCATCACCGTCCCCGGTATCATCAACCTGGACTTCGCCGATGTTAAGACCATCATGAAGCAGGCCGGTACCGCCATGATGGGTATCGGTACCTCTTCTGGGGACACCCGTGCCGTCGATGCTGCCCAGCAGGCCATCTCCAGCCCGCTGCTCGAGAGCTCCATCGACGGCGCCACGCGCGTGCTGCTCTCCATCGCCGGTTCCAAGGACCTGGGCATCCAGGAGATCAGCGACGCCGCCGACGTTGTCGCCAACGCCGTCGACCCCGAGGCCAACATCATCTTCGGTACCGTTGTCGACGAGTCCCTGGGCGATCAGGTGCGTATCACCGTCATCGCTACGGGCTTCTCCGACTCCAACGTCAACCGTCAGGACGAGCTCTTTGCTGCTCAGCAGTCTCAGAGCAAGGCTGCTGCCTCCGCCGAGCCGCAGCGCACCGCTCCTGCCGCCAGCCCGGCTCAGGCCGCTCCGACCCGCAACGTCGGTGGTACCGAGCTGCCCAACTTTGGCAACGACCAGTTCGAGCTTCCTGACTTCCTGAAGCGCGGTAGCTTCTAGTTCGTTTTTCTCAACGACCTGTACGGGGTGTGTCCATTTGGATGCACCCCGTTTTGTTTCTCGTTTGTAAACGAAAGCCTCCAATCTCCTTACGTTCCCTTTACGTTTGGTCCCTACCGCTGCGGGTATCCTTTTAAGGAAGTATGACAGCCGTATAAACGCGGACTGCGCGGCGACGCCGCGGTACTTGTGTTATTAGGAGGCTTTAGTATGGCAGCACGTGCGGACAACGTTTCGCGTGTCGACCATGATGGAGTTACGTTGGTGGAGGGCGCGACATCCGATGTCCGCTTTGCCTTCACCGAGCGCACCGGTGGTGTTTCCGAAGATGCGTACTCCTCGCTCAACCTGGGCTCGCATGTAGGCGATGACCCCTTTGCAGTTCAAGAAAATCGTCGTCGAGCGCTCGAAGCTATGGGTGCCACTGAGTGCGAGCATAATCTGCTCGTGCCCAATCAGGTACATGGTGACCATATCGTTACGGTGACTTCGAACGGCGCCGACGATCTTGAGGCTGTTCGCGAGCAGATTGCCGAGGGCTGCGATGCCATCGTCTGTACGGCCCATGACGTGCCCGTGCTGCTCTGCTTTGCCGACTGCGTTCCCGTGGTGCTGGTGGCCCCCGGCGGATTTGCCGTGGTGCACTCCGGTTGGAAGGGCACGATTGCACGCATTTCCGCTAAGGCGTGCCAGGCGCTTTGCGATGCTGCCGGTTGCGATGCGAGCGGCGTTTCCGCCTATATCGGCCCCCATATCTTGGGTGACGAATATGAGGTATCCCAGGAACTCATGGATCGCTTTGCCGCCGAGTTCTCTTGCATCGATGCGGGCGCTTCTCGCATGCTCGATCTATCTGCCGCCATTCGTGAGGCGTTGGTAGATATCGGTGTGGACGCGGATAATATCGTGGATACCCAGCTTTCGACTGTGCGTCAGAACGACCGCTTTTATTCCTACCGTAACGAGGACGGCACCTGTGGGCGCCATGCTGCGATCGGCGTGATGCTATGAGAAAGATCGTATCGGTCCTGAGCGCCGCTGTGCTTACGCTTACGCTGTGCGCCTGTTCTTCGGGATCTTCTACCTCTTCCATTACCGTGGCCGGCTCCACGACCTGCCTTCCTATCGCCGAGATTGCGGCAGAGGGCTTTAAGGAGGAGACCGGCATCGACGTGCTCGTTTCCGGTTTGGGCTCTTCCGCTGGCATCGAAGCCGTCAGCGCTGGCACGGCCGATATCGCCAGCTCCTCCCGTGGACTCAATGCCGACGAACAGGATCTGGGCCTGACTCCCATCGTCATTGCCCACGACGGTATCGCGGTCATCGTGAACGACGATAACCCGGTCGATAACCTCTCGATCGAGCAGCTCCGCGATATCTATGCCGGCAAGATTACTAATTGGAAAGAGGTCGGTGGCGAGGACCTGAAGATTCAGGTCATCAACCGAGACGAGGCGTCTGGCACGCGTGAAGCATTCCGCACCATCGTGATGGACGGCACCCCGTTCGATCGCCGCTCCGCCGTTCTTTCGGGCACGGGCCAGGTGCGCGACGTGGTATCTCGTTCGCGCGGTGCCATTGGCTACATTTCGCTGGGCTTCGTCGATAGCCTCAACGCCAAGACCTCGGTCAAGGCCGTCTCGGTCAATCATGTTGAGGCGTCCGAGAAGACGGTCGCGAGCGGCGGCTATCCCATCTCACGCGACCTTTACTTCTTTGTGAAGGGTGCGCCTTCGCAGCAGGCGCAGGATTACATCGACTACGTGACGTCCGAAAAGATGGACAAGCAGATTCGCGAGGCGGGCTTTATCCCCGTCACCAACGACGAGAAGGGGAGTGAGTAGCATGGAAGCACAGGAAAACTCCCAGACTGAGCGGAATGTTCAGACGCCCAAGAAGCGCGAGTTGGCGCTCGTATCGCGCAGTACCTATATCAAGGAGAAGGCGCTGCAGTGGATCTTCTTTGCCTGCGCGTTCTTGGCGGTCGTTACCGTCATCCTGATTTTTGTCTTTACCACGTACTCGGCGCTGCCCGTCTTTACCGACATCGGTCTGGCGGACTTCTTTAGCTTTACGTGGGCGCCCTCTGAGGGTCACTACGGCATCGTGTCGCTGCTTGCCGGCTCGGGTCTGGTGACCGTCGGTGCGCTCGCCATGGGTGTGCCCCTAGGCGTGGGCACGGCCGTGTATCTGGTCGAGATCGCCAGCAAGCGCGTGCGCAAGCTCATCAGCCCTGCCGTTGACCTGTTGGCCGGCATCCCTTCTATCATCTATGGCTTCTTTGGCATGATCATCATCCGCCCGTTTATCGCACAACTGACCGGCGGTCTTGGTTTTGGCGCGCTGACGGCGTGGTTCGTGCTCGCCATCATGATCGTCCCTACCATCACCACGCTCACCATCGATGCCCTCAATTCCATTCCCATGGGTATTCGCGAGGCATCGTATGCCATGGGTGCTACTAAGTGGCAGACCATCTATAAGGTCGTGCTACCTGCCGCCAAGCTGGGTATCGTGGATGCCATCGTGCTGGGTATGGGCCGTGCCATCGGCGAGACCATGGCCGTGCTCATGGTCGTGGGTAACGCCCCGGTTATTCCCGACAGCATTGCGAGCCCCATCTCGACGCTCACGAGCCAGATTGCGCTCGACATGAGCTATTCCTCGGGTCTGCATCGCTCTGCGCTGTTCGGCATGGGCGTGGTCCTGTTTATCATTTCCGCCACGCTGGTGGGCATCGTCCGTCTGATTTCCAAGAAGAAGAGGGGGTAGGCTATGTCCGATTCCGTTGACACGACGGTCGATACGACCTCGTCGCGCGAGCGCATCAAGCGTGCCCTTTCCCACGGCAAGAAGGGCCGCATCAACAAGGACCTGTCCAACAAGATCATGCTTGGCGTGTTCCGTGCCGCGGCATACATCACCACGCTGGTGCTGGTCGCTATCATCGCCTACGTGGTCATCAACGGCCTGCCACACATCTCGCTCGACTTTATCTTCGGTTGGCCCCAGGGCGTCAACGCCGAGGGCGGAATTTGGCCCACGATCGTCTCGACCGTCTATGTGACGGCGCTCGCCATGCTTATCTGCACGCCGATTGCTGTGCTGGCAGCCGTCTATCTGGCCGAGTACGCCAAGCAGGGCAAGGTCGTCGAGCTCATTCGCTACGCTGCTGACGCTTTGGCCTCGGTGCCCTCCATCGTTATGGGCCTGTTTGGCTACGCCTTGTTTGTCGAGGCCATGGGCCTGGGCCTTTCGATGGTCTCGGCCGCTCTGGCGCTCGCGCTCTTGATGCTTCCCATCGTCATGCGCACCACCGAAGAGGCCATTCGCGCCGTCCCGCGCTATATCCGTTGGGGCGCGTACGGCCTGGGCGCCACCAAGTGGCAGGTTGTCTCCAAGATTGTGCTTCCTTCTGCCTTTGGCCGTATTGCCACGGGCATCGTTCTCGCCATCGGCCGCGCCATTGGCGAGACCGCGGTGGTGCTCTACACCATGGGCCAAGCCATCAATCTACCTATTTCGCCGCTCGATTCCGGCCGCCCCATGACGGTTCACCTGTACCTGCTTGCCAACGACGGCATCAACATGAACGCAGCCTACGGCACCGCGCTCTTGCTGATGGTGATCATTCTGGCCTTCAACCTGTTTGCGCGCTTCCTGTCGCGCAAGCGTCGCTAGTTAAGGAGTCCCATGTCCGTTTATCAGTCCGCTCCCACGCTGGAGCAAGCGGCCATTACGGCCAAGGATTTCAACTTTTGGTACGGTGACTTTCATGCGCTGACGGGGCTTGACCTCAACATCGCCAAAAACGCCATCACCTCCTTCATTGGCCCTTCGGGCTGCGGCAAGTCGACGTTTTTGCGCTGCATCAACCGCATGAATGATCTGATCGAGGGTACGCGCGTCGAGGGCACCATGACGCTCGACGGCAATGATATCTATGCCGAGGGCGTCGACCCGGTCGATCTCCGTCGTCGCGTGGGCATGATCTTTCAGCAGCCCAACCCGTTTCCCAAATCCATCTACGAGAATGTCGCCTTTGGCCCTCGTCTGCAGGGCGTGACTAGCAAAAGCGACCTCGATGACATCGTGGAAGAATCGCTCAAGCGCGCCAACCTCTGGAAAGAGGTATCCAATCAGCTCAACAAGGATGGTTTGGCGCTCTCGGGCGGTCAGCAGCAGCGTCTGTGCATCGCGCGCGTGCTTGCGGTGCAACCCGATGTTCTCCTGATGGACGAGCCCTGCTCCGCCATCGACCCCACGTCCGTCTCTAAGGTCGAGGATCTGATGGCCGAGCTGGCGCCCGAGATGACGATCATCATCGTCACGCATTCAATGCAGCAGGCAGCTCGTATCAGCGACTACACCGCATTCTTCTTGCAGGAAGTTGCCGGCGAGCCCGCCACGCTCATCGAGTATGGTCAAACCGACGCGATCTTCACCAGCCCGGTGGACTCGCGGACGGAAGACTATATCACCGGCCGCTTTGGCTGATCGGTGCGACTAGTCCCAAGCCGATCGGACCTGGTCCGGTGCGTATTCACTGTGCGGGCGGCATGACCGCACCCAACTGATTGGAGTGAACCATGCGCAAACTGTTTTCCCGTCAGCTCGTCGAGGCCCGTCACGAGATACTGAGCATCTACGAGGCCGTCGATCTGGCCCTCCACGATGCCGTGAAGGCCTATGTGACCGACGACCGCAAGCTCGCCACCAAGACCAAGAAACGTACGCTTTCGATTGACGCGCGCTGCGCCAACCTGGAGGCCGTCTGCTACAACCTGATCGCCACGCAGTCACCGGTCGCCTCCGACTTCCGCCTGCTTCAGACGATCATCTACGTCGACTTTAACCTGCAGCGCATGACCGATAAAGTACGTCAGATCTGCCGTGCCACGCGTCATATGATCAAGGCCGACATCTCGCTGCCCAAGGAGCTTGTCGGCACGGTCGAGGCCGAGGCTGAGGCCGTCTACCAGGTGCTGGGCTCTTCGCTTTCTGCGCTCGTCACCAATGACATGTCCATCATCTGCAACCTGGCCGTCGAGGACGAGCCAGTGCACGCCGCCTACGAGAAGTTCTTCCGCACCTTTAACCGTATGGATACGGGCGACTTTATGGACGACGACAGCAACTATGACGACCTGCGCCGCGCCATCATGGTTTCGCGCTACCTCGATCGCATCGCTTCGATTTCCATCGATGCCGCCTGCCGTCTGACCTTCCTTTTGACCGGCCAGCGCATGAATGCCGGCGATATCGCCCGTGTGGACGAGGATGAGCTCGAGAGCATGCGCGTGCCTTCGGGCGAGGGCGTCATCATGAGGCCCGCCGTCGACGCTCGCTACGTTGCCAAGGTGCCCGTTAACGAGGTCAGCGAGGGTCTTCGCTACCTGCTCGATCATCTTGAGGACGAGGACGATGGCGAGGACGACGAGGAGTAAGTAATCCCGTTCGTCGAAAGATTGTAAATACCTAAGTGAGCGCGGCCTTGCACATGCGGGGCCGCGCTCTTGCGTTAGCATGGGACTAATTGTTTGGCTGTCAGCGGAGGCGATTAGCAATGGATAACTATTTGGACTTGATGCGCGCTCGCCGCGAGCAGATTCTGGAACGTTTTTATGCGGCGCTCGATCGCGCGGGCCGCCCCCACGACGCCGCGCGCCTCATTGCCGTGTCCAAGACCGTTGGTGTCGATGAGACCGTTGCCGCCATCCAGGCGGGGTATCGCCATTTTGCCGAGAACCGCCCGCAGGAGCTGGTTCGCAAGCTCACGGGTCTGGCGGAGCATCCGGAGCTGCCCGAGGTGCGCTTCGATATGATCGGCAACCTGCAGACCAATAAGATCAATGCGGTGCTGGGCTCAGCCGAGCTGATTCACTCGGTGGGTTCGCTGCATCTGGCGCAGGCGATCTCGAGCCGTGCTGTCCGCAAGATTGAGGCAGGCGAGCTCGCCGGCCCCCAGCGTGTGCTCATCGAGGTCAATGTGAGTGGTGAGGAGTCGAAGGGAGGCTTTTCGCCCGATGAGATTCGCGCCGCCGCGGGTGAGCTTGCGGAACTTGAGGGAATTTGCGTACAGGGGCTTATGACTATGGCGCCCCGGGGGAATAAGGATTTGGCACGCCGCACCTTTGCGGGGCTTCGTGAGCTGAGGGATGAGCTGGAGGCGGCGCATCCCGATTTGAACCTGCCTGAGCTTTCCTGCGGCATGAGCGAGGACTTTGAGCCTGCCCTTGAGGAGGGCTCTACGCTCGTTCGCCTGGGCAGGGTAGTATTTAGCCCGGAGTTTGCAGTAAAATAAGGCTCTGAAGTGCGCACTGATTATCGGGGCGCCTGCACTAAACCGCGAGAGGACACAACCATGGGCTTCCTTGACGAGATTAAAAATAAGATGCACCTGGGCGGCCAGCAGGGTTACGACCAGGGTTATGGCCAGGACGACGACTACGGCTACGATGACGGCTATGACGATAGTTATCAGGGCAACGGCTACAGCGGTGCTTCGGGCGAGGGCTTCTACACCCAAGACGAGCCGAGCAACGGCCTGCTTGGTCAGACGCGCCGCGGTGAAGCTGAGTCGGTTGCCGTGTATACGCGCTCCGGTCAGCTGGTCGGCGATGACTCCCGCCATGCCACGACGTATAACCCGCCTTCGCGCTCGCAGGACAGTGTTGCGAGCGGTTATCGTCCTGGTGCCTATGACACGCCGTCGAGCTACGCCGAGAACACCCGCGCCCGTGCCGCCGCTGCACCCGCGCCTGCACCGAGCGATGCCTCGGCCTATGCGAGCAATATCATCAACGCCACGCCGCAGCTGCCGGCCTATGTCCTGCGCCCCGAGAGCTATGACGACGTGGAGACCGTGGTGCGCCGCGTTCGCACCAAGCAGCCTGTCGCACTGATTTTTGTGGGCGTACGCACCGAAGTTGCCAAGCGCGTCTTGGACTTCTCTTACGGCTTTGCCTGCGGTCTGGGCGCCACGGTCAAGGAGGTAGGCGACCGCGTGTTCATGGTGCTGCCCGCCGGTTGCGAGGTCAAAGATTCCGATCTCAAGAAGCTTCGTGCCGACGGCTACCTTAAGTAAAGACAAGACGAGGAGATTCCCATCAACATCTACACTATCGTCCAGCTGGTCAACACGCTGTTCAACTTCTATTCCACGCTCATTGTCGTCTACTGCTTTATGACGTGGATTCCCATGAAGCAGGGCGGTTTGCTTCAGGATATTGCTGCGGTGCTCGATAGCGTGTGCGGTCCGTGGCTCGGCCTGTTCCGTCGTTTCATCCCGCCGATGGGCGGTGTCGATTTTTCGCCGGTCGTTGCGATTATTGCGTTGCAGTTGGTGCAGAGGCTGGTTCTGCAGCTTCTTATAGGTATACTCGTATAGAACTGACTTAGTAACTTACGTCGGGCGTGTACGCCGAGGCGATGAAAAAGGAGACTTGTTATGGCTATTACCCCTGCAGACATCCAGGCTCAGACTTTCTCTGAGGCCAAGCGTGGCTACGATCCTGCCGAGGTCGACGTCTTCTTGGAGACGCTGTCCTCCGAGGTTGACGCTATGCTCGCTAAGATTGTCGACCTTAAGGGTCGTCTGACTGCTACCGAGCAGCAGCTTGCCGACGCACAGGCTCAGCTTGCCCAGGCTCAGGATGCCACCGCCCAGGCCGTTCCTGCCGCCCCCGTGGCTGCTCCCGCCCCTGACTTCTCCGCTCAGGAGCGCCAGATTTCCGCTGCCCTGATCGCTGCCCAGCAGACCGCTGAGACCATCGTCAACGATGCCAACGAGAACGCTGAGCGTATCCGCAACGAGGCTGACGCCAAGGCCCGCGAGGTTATCCGCCAGGCTCTGACCGAGAAGCAGGCCGAGCTCGAGGAAATCGACCGTCTGAAGGCTTCCCGCGAGGAGTTCAAGGCCGAGTACCTCAAGCTCATCCAGCACTTTATGGATGATGCCCAGAACTCCTTCCCGGCCGACCTCATGGCCTCCACGCCGGTCGGTTCTGCCGCTTCTCCTGCGGTGACTGTTCCCGCCGAGCCGCTGCCCGTCGCTGACCCGGTTGTCCCCGTGGCCGATCCCTTCGCCCCGATCGACAACTTTGCCGCCGACGACCTGGACTAACATTCGTCCTGCAATTTAGTGCCTAGAAAGGACCCGCACCTTGCGGGTCCTTTTTTATGACTGTGCAGGGGCGCGCAACATAAAAAACCGAGCCCTGCACATAATGGCGCAGAACTCGGCAAATGGGTGAGCGGTAAAAGGTAGGTTTTAGGGCATGTGCCAAAAACTACTTGAGGAGGAAGTTGGGGAGGGGAATGGTGCGGGCCTCGCGATGCTCGGGATCGGCGATGTGGTCGGCAGGATAGCCACAGACGAGCATGTGATAGGGATAGACGCTCTTGGGCAGGTTGAACTGCTCCTGTGCCACCTCAGGCTTAAAATGGCATACCCAGCACGTTCCCAGGCCCTGCTCGGTGGCCTCCATCATCATCTGGTCGCACACGATGGACGTATCGATTTCACTGGAATTCATCTGGTCATACGGGCGCACCCAAGCATCATCGGTAACGCTGCAAATAAGGAAGACAAGCGGAGCTCCAAAGATAGACCCATCACGAGCAAACCGAGGCTGACAAGCAGCAGCCTTCTCCAACAGCTCAGGCGTATCCAGCACCATCACACGGGCTGGATGATTATTACAAGCAGAAGGAGCAATCCGCCCCGCCTCAACAATGGCATCCACTACCGACTGCTCAACAGGACGGTCCTCAAAAGAACGACAAGAATACCGACCCCGAGCCAGATCCAAATACGACATAACCAAACCCTTCCAAAGTCAGCAAATCAATCCAAAGTAAAACAAAGGGTACCCAAAGCCCCATCCAGCCAAACGCCCAGCACAGCCCCAAAGTATCCATTCGGGCATAAAAGGTCACATCAGCCAAGACCCAATTACACTCAAACCATCAGCCAAAGTTCCCAATGGAGGTACGTAAGGCGAAGGGCCGGCCACGGTTTACTTTCGAACGACTCTGCTACGCAGCCGGAGTGAGAAAGCAAACCGTGGCCGGCCCTTCGCCGCCGGGACACGTACCCCCAATTAACTGTTCTTCATGACAATCGAATCCACGACATCGGCCACATTCTCGCAGCAGTCGGCGCAGTACTCCAGGAAGGCGTACACGTCACGCCAGGCGATGACCTCGAGCGGGTCCTTGCCGTTGACATGCAGGTTACGCATGGCGTTGATATAGAGCTCGTCGGCCTCGGACTCGATGGTGTTGATCTGGATGACGAGTTCGCGCAGGGTCTTGGACTTGCGGTAGTTGGGAAGCTCGACCATAAGGTCCTTCATGGCGCGGCAGGCGTCGGTCACCTTGTGGGCGATGACGATGGCATCGGGGTGGATGCTCTGGATGTTGGTGAAGTAGACGCGCTGCACGACGCCCTCGATACGATCGAGCACGGTGTCGAGCGAGCAGCTCATCAGGTCCAGGTCCTCACGCTCAAGCGGGGTGATAAAGGCGGTGAGCAGGGCGTCCTCAAGCTCATGGTGCTTCTTGTCCGCCGCGTGCTCAATCGCATGCATCTTATCGAGCATATCGTGGATTTGCGCGGGGTCAAAGTTCTCAAAAATCTTGGTGAGCAGCTCTGCGGCCTGGACGGCGAGGTCGGCGCAGGCGACGTAGTTGTCAAAGTAGAACGAATCGGGTTTCTTTGCCATGAGTGGTCCTTTCGAGGCGAAGACGGGTGGGCGAGGTAATGCGGTCCGGATGGACGTTCGGTTTGACTAGAGGAACATCATGAACAGCTTGGCCATGACAAAGCTGATGAGTCCGCAGGCGGGGAAGGTGAAGAACCAGGCGAACATCATGTCCTTGACCACGCCGAAGTTGATGGCCGAAAGGCGCTTGACGGCACCGACACCCATAATGGCGCAGGTCTTGATGTGCGTGGAGGACACGGGGATGCCGGTAAGGGTGGCAAGTAGCAGGTTCGCGGCGCCTGCCAGGTCGGCGGAGAAACCCTGGTACTTTTCGAGCTTGACCATGCTCTGGCCGACGGACTTGATGATGCGCTCGCCGCCCACACTGGTGCCGATGCCCATGGTGGCCGAGCACAGCAGCATAATCCAGATGGGGATGCCGGCATCGCCGACGCTCGTCTGGCCGCTGGCAAAGGCCACGCCTAAAAAGAGCACGCCGATGAACTTCTGTCCATCCTGCGCGCCGTGCATAAAGCTCATGGCCGCAGCGCTTGCGATCTGAGCGTATTTAAAGAAGACATTGGCACGTCGCCTGTTGGCGGCGGCGAAAAGAATCGAGACGAGCTTGCACAGGACCCAGCCCATGACAAAGCCCAGGCCGATGGAGAGCGCCAGGCCGTAGATGACCTTCATCCACTCGTGGACGTTGACGCTGCTCGCACCGCCGAGGGCGATGGCGGCACCGGTCAGGCCGGCGATAAGGCTGTGGCTTTGCGAGGTGGGGATGCCAAAACGCGACGCTGTGGCGCCGTAGACGACGATGGAGAACAGCGCCGCGCACAGGCAGGCGAGCGCCATGGTGCTGTTTCCGCCAAAGTCGACAATATGGGAGATGGTGTTGGCGACGCTCGCGTTAAAGTGCGTCATGATGAGCACGCCAAGGAAGTTGAATGCGGCACTCATGAGGATGGCGGCGCGGGCGGGCATGCAACGCGTAGTGACGCAGGTCGCGATGGCGTTGGGTGCGTCGGTCCATCCATTGACGAAGATGGCGCCGAGCGCGAGGATCACGGTGACGGCAAGGACTGGGTTCGACACAAGTTGGCCGAGGAAGGTTGAGAACGTTACGTCCATATATGGGCTTTCTCGAAGTTTGCAGGCACGTTACAGAAACATGATAAATCGTATCACCTCCTGCGGGTTTCTTTACCGAGTTCTGATGGGAGCAGTGAATTTTTTGGCACTAAAAATGAATATTAGCCCTGTTGACCGTGGGTGTTCTTTTTGCTAACACACCATGAGGACACGTGCGCGCCCCAACACCCCAAAACCACAGTCTGTTCGCTTTACAATATGCAAACATGCGTTCGATAATAGGAGACATGGAATATCGACGGACAGACGGCAAAACTCGGCGCGTGCACAAGCAGTATGTGGACGTCGTGACCCGCATCCTTGCGGGCGGACAAGTCGTGCCGGTCACCGTCTGCTGGGTCGACGGCCGTTGCTTTACGATCGACGAAATTATCTCGACCACCGGGTTTGGCCTGACGGTTCACGGCATTCGTACGGCAACCTATAAGGTACGTTTTGGCGGACATGCGACCGAGTTGTATCTGGAGGACCAAACGCGTGAGCGGGCGGATGGCTCGCAGACGCATGTGATGCGTTGGTGGGTATGGGCGTTTGACCGCACGCTTGAGGGCGAGCGCCGCAGGTAAGAGCGCACGGCATTCGGGTACAATGGCAGGGATCTTGTCACCTACGGCGCTGTCGTGGCGCTTTTTGAAAGGACGAAGTATGAACGATATTCAGGGCTATCAGAACGGCCCCGTCGAGACCGGCGCAAGCCGCGCCAAGGAGATGTCGCCGCGCGCGTACAATCTCGCCATGTCCGCCCTCATCTTCTTGGGCTTTTGCGCCATGGGCGCTGGCGCCTACTTTACGAGCACCATGTCGTTTGCCCGCATGATGATGAGCGGCGCCGCCCTGCCACTGGTCTTTGGCTCGTTTATTTTAACCATCGTCGGCATGGTCATGATGTCGGCTGCTGCCAGCAAACAGTCCGTGGGCCTGTCACTCGTGGGCTACGTGGTCTTTGCGAGCACCTTTGGCCTGACGGCGTCGTTTGGTCTTGCCAACTACGACCTGCCTACCATTAACACCGCCTTTATCGCCACGGCCGCCATCACCTTTGTCTTTGGTGCGCTGGGCGTGACCTTCCCCAAGTTCTTCCAGCGTGTGTATGGCATTGGTTTTGGCATCCTGCTTGCCACGATTCTGGTCGAGATCGTGCTGATGTTCATGGGCGTTTCGCAGTCCATCACCGACCTGATCGTGATCGTGGTGTTCGCCGGCTTCATCGGCTACGACACCTATGTGGCAACGACGGTGCCGCCCACGCTGCCCAACGCCGTGCTCATGGCATCCAACCTGTTCGTGGACATCATCAACGTGTTCCTGCGCATTCTGAACATCCTCGGCCGTCGCGATTAAAGCGCGGCATTGCGATGCTCCCTGCCGGACACGGTAAAACGATGCGAAAGGCGGTCCTTCGGGGCCGTCTTTTTTGTGCGCGGCGGGGTATCATGGATGGGAAAAGCCGATAGCGGCAGCGACAGGAAAGGTGGCCATGTATGGCAGACGTCGACAACAGGAACCGTAACCGCAGGTCCAACCGAGCGGGTCAGCCCAATCCCAAGCGCGAGGCGCGTGCCAAGGCCGCCGAGCGCCATGTGGCGGCTGTGTCCGAGGCCTGCGCCAAGGACATCGAGCGTTCGCTTGCCGGCGTGCGCGAGTTCGATGGTATGCCTGCCGGTTTTGTCGCGGCGATGAAGGCCAAGGTCCAGAAGGCAGCGGCTGCTGAGGAGCAAGCTGCCGAGGACGTCTAGGCCGCTGTCGATGTCGAGGCAGCGCCCGAGCCCGAGGCAGCGCCCGAGCCCGTCGAGGAGCCTGCCGAGGAAATCGCCGAAGCTGAGTCCGCGCCTGCTGAGGAGCCCGCTCCGGCTCTGCCCGAGGTCACCGTGCTCGATGCCTCCGCCACGCAGGTCATCTTGGACAACGGTCGTGGCTATGCGCAGTTCTGCGACATGGCCGTGCTCGCCTTTGCCTCGTTCACCAACCCGGGCGGTGGCTATATTCAGGGTTATCTGGGTCAGGAGGCCACGCTGTGCGCCGATTCGTATCTGTACAACGTGCTCGACAAGCAGCGTAAGTGGTACGGCGAGAACCGTCGCCGCAACATCAACTGCGAGCTCTATCGTAACCGCGCCCTGGTGGTGCCTGCGGTGCGCTTCGACCGCAACCACGTGCATGCATACGCCGACGTGATCGTGGCCGCCGCGCCTAACGTTAAGCGTGCCCGCCAGGAGTATCGCGTGAGCGATGATGCTCTGCTGGATGCTCTGCGCGACCGCATCCGCTTTGTCCTTGCCATCTGCGACGAGTTGGGTCGCGAGAAGCTCGTGCTGGGCGCATGGGGCTGCGACAACAACGGCTTTGATGCCGAGGCCGTGGCCGAGCTCTTCCGCAAGGAACTCGCATCGGGCGACTTCAAGGTCAAGCAGGTCTTCTTTGCCGTGCCCTCTACGCGCTGGGACGAGGACTTCGCCAAGTTCGAGCACGTGTTGGCAAACTTCCCCGAGCGCAACGAGGAGTCCTATGCCCAGGTTGCCGCCCGTGCTGCGGCCGCCCGTGCCGCCGAGCAGGCTCAGGTCGCTGCCGAGGATGACGAGGATGACGACGACTGGCGCAAGTACCTGTAAACGGTGCGCGTGATGCGATATACCGAGCCGACGGGGGCTGCTCCCGCCGGCTTTTTATTGAGTGGGGAGCTTACGATGAAAAACGTTCTGTGCTTTGGTGACAGCAACACCTATGGCTATGATCCGGCTGGTATGCGCGATGGCACCGCGGTGCGCTATGCGCAGGATGTGCGCTGGTGCGGCGTGGCCCAACGTGACTTAGGCGAGGGCTGGCATGTAATTGAAGAAGGCCTCAACGGCCGCACGACGGTACGCGACGATATGTGCCATCTGGACACCAATCTTAACGGCATCCGCGCGCTGCCGATGCTGCTCGAGGCTCATAAGCCGCTGGATGCGATCGTTATTATGCTGGGAACTAACGATTGCAAGACGGTCTTTAACGTGACAGCTTCCGATATCGCCCGTGGCGCCATGGCGCTGATTCGCGCCGTCCGCGCGTTTCCGTGGACCGACGCTGCGCCTTGCCCGCGCATCCTGCTGATGGCTCCTATCAAGATCAAGCCGCAGATCGCCGATGTGTATATGACTGACTTTGACGAGCATTCCGTTGAGGCATCTGAGCATTTTGGCGAGTACTATGCGCACGTGGCCGAGCAGTTTGGCTGCGACTTTTTGAATGCCGCCGAGTTTGCCGAGCCGGGCGATATCGACTATCTGCATATGATGCCCGAAAGCCACGAGAGCCTGGGTCACGCCGTGGCAGCCAAGCTCAAAGAGATGCTCGGTGAGTAGCACGGCCCCAAGCCACCGCAAAGGGGACAGGCGCCTTTGCGGTGGTTTTGCCCGGGTAAACGAACGGATTGGCTGCCATATGGGCATGGACGAGCTCATCGACCTCTTTGCCGAGGGCGATGAGCTCGTCTCCAATACCGCTTTTGAGGATTTGGATCTTGCCTACGACGTGGCGAACGGCGCGACCTTCGATGGCGTTGTGTTCCGATCTTGCGAGTTCGATAGCGTTGACTGGAGCGGCTCGACGTTTCGCGACGTGGTGTTTCGCGGTTGCCGCTTTATCCGCTGCAACATGGAAGGCTGCTGGCTCAGCCGCTGCGACTTCGTTGACTGCTCGGCACCGGGACTCAACTTGCTCAAGGCGCGCCTGTCGAGCGTGTCGTTTGGATCGTGCGATTTGAGCTATGCGAACCTTTCGGAGGGACGCATTGGCCCCATGGCTGCGCGTGACACGCGTTTGACCGAGGCCGCACTCCAGGGGGCAAAGCTGGGGCAATTGCGCTTGGACGGCTGCGACCTGACGCGAATCGATGTGTTCAAGACGCCGCTTTCCGGCGTGGATGTATCGCGATGCGCGTTCGCGGCCCCTGTCATCTCGGGCGACTACCGTGAGCTGCGGGGCCTGACGGTCAATGCCGAGCAGGCACTTGCGCTCTCGGGTTTGTTGGGAATTCAACTCGCCGACGGCTAGACGTCAAAAAGGAAAAACCGCCGCAAAGGTGCCTGTCCCCTTTGCGGCGGTTTTGGGCTGCGAATCTTAATACTGCCACATGTGGTTGACGGGGCCAGAGCCTTTGCCCATGTCAAAGCCGGCGGCGAGAGCGCCGGTTAGGTAGGCCTTGCCGGCGTTGACGGCATCGGCAAGATCCATGCCCTGGGCCAGCGCGCAGGCGATGGCGGACGAAAGCGTGCAGCCGGTGCCGTGTGTGTTGTCGGTCTCGATGCGCTTGTGGCGGAACCACGTGGTGAGCGGATCGCCCAGATGGCTGCCCTCGTCATCGAGCGGCGCGGGTTCGGCCAATACATCGTTGGCCTCGTTGACAAGATGCCCACCCTTAACGAGGGATGCGCAACCAAAGCGGCGGGTGAGGAGCATGGCAGCATTTTGCTGTGTGCGCTCGGAGTCGACCTCGTAGTCAAGCAGGGCCATGGCCTCGGGAATATTGGGCGTGATGACGGTTGCCAGTGGGAACAGGCGGCGGGTGAGCGCCTCGGCGGCATCTTCGGCAATCAGCCGTGCGCCCGAGGTGGCTACCATGACGGGGTCGACGACCACGTTTGTCGCGTTCCAGGCGCTCAGGCGGTCGGCGATAACCTCGATAATCTCGGCAGAGGAAACCATGCCGATCTTGACGGCGCTGGGGCGGATATCGTCAAATACGGCGTCGATCTGCGCAGCGACGATATCCGGGGAGATGTTCTGTACGGCGGTGACGCCTAGGGTGTTCTGTGCGGTGATAGCGGTGATGGCCGTCTCGGCATACAGGCGGTGCGCCGTGATGGTCTTGATGTCGGCCTGAATGCCGGCGCCACCGCTGGAATCGGATCCTGCGATGGACAGAACGGCAGGTACCTTACTGCGATCCATGTTTGCTCCCTTGTTCGGTCGGAATCAAATGGGTCTTTAAGCCCGCATTATAAAGATGCCCGGGCCGACTCTATGTCGAACCCGGGCGGGCGATGCAATCTTTACGCAAATGTAAGCAAATGTTCACACGTCAACAATTGACGAACACCATGTTACCGATTGTGGCTCCGGTGACGAGTTAGTCCTCCATGCCGAGGTCGATCGTCGTGCCTTCGAACACCTTGTTAACGGTGCGGACGGCGCACATCTTGCCGCACATGGTGCAGGTGCCCTCGGTGGCGGCGGGGGATTCCTCGTAGCGTTTCTTGCCGGTGACCGGGTCGAGAGCACACTTCCACATGGCATCCCAGTCGAGCTTGCGGCGTGCTTGGCCCATCTTGTCGTCCATGTCGCGGGCGTGCGGCACCTTCTTGGCGATATCGGCGGCGTGCGCGGCAATCTTAGTGGCCATGAGGCCATCGAGCACGTCCTGGGCGTTGGGCAGGCACAGGTGCTCGGCCGGCGTCACGTAGCACAGGAAGTCGGCACCGGAGCTGGCGGAGATGGCGCCGCCGATGGCAGCGGTGATGTGGTCGTAACCCACGCCGATATCGGTCACCAGCGGCCCGAGCACATAGAACGGGGCATTGTGGCACAGGCGCTTCTGCAGTTTCATGTTGGCGGCGATCTCGTCGAGCGCCATGTGACCCGGGCCCTCGACCATGACCTGGACGCCGGCGGCCCAAGCGCGCTTGCACAGCTTGCCCAGCTCGATCATCTCAGCGGTCTCGGTGGCATCGTTGGAGTCGTAGAGGCAGCCCGGGCGGCAGGAGTCGCCGAGCGAAATCGTCACGTCGTACTCGTGGCAAATCTCGAGCAGCTCGTCAAAGTACTCGTAGAAGGGGTTTTCGTTGCCGGTGACCTCCATCCAGCCAAACAGCAGCGAGCCGCCGCGGCTGACGATGTTCATGAGACGGCCGGTCTCCTTAAAGGTCTTGGTGACCGACTTGTTGATGCCGCAGTGGATGGTCATAAAGTCCACGCCGTCCTCGGCGTGCGCGCGCACGACCTCGAACAGGTCATCCTTGGTCAGCTTGACCAGCGGCTTTTCCATATAGCCGATGGCGTCGTACATGGGGACGGTGCCCACCATGAGCGGTGTCTCGTCGATGAGCTGCTGGCGGAACTGGCGCGTCTTGCCCGAGTTGGAAAGGTCCATGATGGCGTCGGCGCCAAAGTCCTCGGCGATCTTGACCTTCTTCCATTCCTCGGCGGCATCGGCCTTGTCGCCCGAGATGCCCAGGTTGACGTTGACCTTGGTGGACAGACCCTCGCCGACACCAAAGGCGCGCATGTCCTTTTTGATATGCACGATGTTGGCGGGAATGGCGATGCGGCCGTCAGCCACACGTTCACGGATGTACTCGGGGTCGCGATGCTCGCGCTCGGCGACTTCCTTCATCTGCGGCGTAATCTGCCCGGCGCGGGCGAAGTCGATTTGCGTGACGAGCTTGGGCTCGGTCTGTGTGCTCATTGGCACGGCTCCCTTCGTTGGCATTACCCATATCAGGTTTGCGGGTCAGGGCGGGCGCGTCCAGTCTCAGCCTGCCGTCTTGTCCTGCAAGCTCCCCGTTATGTCATGGGCTCAAGTATAGCCTGAATGGGTACGATTGGGCCAACGAGCGTGCCTGTGGGGAGGCGAACATGGAAGACAAGCATCTGTATCGAGAGACGCAATGGGATGTATCGGCCGAGGAAAGCCGTGCGCACCATGGCCTTGTCGCGATTGGTTTTGCGGTGCTTGCCGTGCTGGTGATTGCCTTTTGTATCTGGACGTTTGGTGGTCGCGGCGGCGTTGCATGGGAGTTCGAGGCTGATGATAGCCTGCCGATTATGACGATGAAGGTCTCTGGCGGCAATACCGTTGCCGCGCCGGGCGACTATTGGTATCCGCGCGATGGATTTGTCCAGCTGCAGCTGAGCGGTGGTTCCATTCCTGGTGAAGAGATCGAGCGCGTGACCTTCGATGCGTCGCTTAAGACGCTGTCGGTCGAGCTCAAAGATCAAGGGGATGTGCCCACGACGATGGATATCGCGCTGACGGAATGGCGCCTGGAGCCTCGGTCGGGTGTCAAGGTGTCCGAGGTGGAGCACGTTAAGGTTACCTACCAAGATGGCTCGACGAGCGAGATTGCAAAGGCCGATGGCTTGGCGGAGTAACGGGGGGGGGTGGAAACGGCGGGCCTATTGTGCCTGCGCGTTCATGAAAACCAGGGTGTTTTCGTCTGAAAGCTCGGGGATGTGACGATAGCCGATGTTGAATGCGGTGAGCCCGCTTGCATCCTCGGGCTTGTTTTCTGCCATCCACCGCACCATGGAGCCGCGCGCCTTTTTGCTGGCGGTCGACCGTTGGATGGGCTTCCCGTTGCGGATACCCTCGCCAAAAAGGCATGTGACGGCCGTGGCGTCGCCCGCGAGATGGGGCAGAACGGCTTTGGCATACTCTACGCTGGCGAGGTTGACGATCGTGGTGTTTGAGCCTGCCGGGGCGATAGCCTGCGCGAGCTTGTCGCTCCAAAACGCGTAGAGGTCTCGGGCATCGTCAACGGCGAGCTTCGCGCCCATTTCCAGCCGATGCGGTTCGACGGCATGAAAGGGGCGTACGCATCCGTAAAGGCCCGAGAGGATCCACAGATGGTCTTGCAGCCATGCGAGCTGCGCGGAATCCATCACCTCGGGCGCCATGCTCTGGTATTGAATGCCGTGATAGGACATGACGGCAGGGGAGAGGTGACGGGCGAGTGCGGGATTGTCGAGATCGCCGTTTCCCAAGATGGGCCCGAACTCATGCAGGGTGTTGAGGCAAGGCCCCAGCAGTTTGTCACTCACGTTCCATAGCGCCTGCAGACCGCCGCTGCCTTCATTCCGCTCGATATCTAGCAGTGCGCGGTGGAGGCGAGCCGCCTCGTGCACAAAAGGTGGAATGCCCAGGACTTCAAAAGCATCCCTGGCCGCGCGCATTTGCTTGGCGGGCGAAATGATGACCTGCAGCATGAACTCTCCTCTGCCAAAAAGGAAGTTGCGGTGGAATACGGTCTGTTTTGGTCGTTTATGGGCCAGTTTAGTCCGTATTTCACCGCAACTGATGAAGGGTTGGTTAGGCGCGCTCGAGGAAGGCCTTGTAGCCGCGGTAGGCCTCGTAGATATCGGCCTTGTTGGCGACCTCCCACAGGGCGTGCATGGACAGGACGGCAACGCCGGAGTCGATGACGTTCATGCCGTACTTGGCCATGATGTAGGCGATGGTGCCGCCGCCGCCCGCATTAACGCGGCCGAGCTCACAGGTCTGGAAGTCCACGCCCGCCTCGTCCATGATGTCGCGGATGAGGGCCACATACTCGGCGTCGGCGTCGTTGGAGCCGCCCTTGCCGCGGCTGCCCGTGTACTTGTTAAAGCACAGGCCGCGACCCATGAAGGCTGCGTTCTTGGTCTCGAACTTGCCGGCGTAGCCCGGGTCGAAGCCGGCGGACACGTCGGAGGAGAGCATGCGGCTGCGGGCGAGTGCGCGGCGCAGGGCCAGCGGGCTGTCCTCGCCGACGAGCGCCATGATCTCGGCGACGGTGTTCTCGAAGAAACGGCTCGTCATGCCGGTGGCGCCCACGGAGCCGATCTCCTCCTTGTCGACGATGAGCGTGATGCTCGTGCGCTCGACATCTGCAACATTGATCTGAGCGAGCATAGAGGGGTAGGCGCAGACGCGGTCGTCGTGGCCATAGCCCAAGATCATGGAGCGGTCGAGGCCCATGTCGCGGGCCGGGCCGGCGGGCACGACCTCGATCTCGGCGGAGAGGAAGTCCTCCTCCTCGACGTCGTACTGCTCCTTGAGGATATCCAGGAACATCTGCTTGACGGGCTCCTTGGGGGCGTCCTTGTCGTCCTCGTCAAACTTGACGGGGCGGCCGCCCACGATCACGTCGAGGATCTCGGCGTCGACAGCGTCCTTGGCGGGCTTGGACATCTGCTCGCTCGAGAGGTGGATCAGCAGGTCGGAGATGGTAAAGACCGGGTCGTCCGCCTTGTCGCCGATGTTGATGTCGATGGTGGTGCCGTCCTTTTTGCAGATGACGCCCACGAGCGCGAGCGGGGAGGCCACCCAGTGGTAGCTCTTGACGCCGCCATAGTAGTGCGTGTCGAGGTAGGCCATGTCGCCGGCCTCGAAGGCGGGATTCTGCTTAAGGTCCAGGCGCGGCGAGTCCACGTGGGCGCCCAGGATGTTAAAGCCCTGCTCGAGCGGGGCGGTTCCCAGGTTGACGAGCATAAGGTCCTTGCCGTGGTTGGCGGCGTACACCTTGTCGCCTGCCTTGAGCTCGCGGCCCTCGGCAATCACGGTCTCTAAGTCGACGTATCCCGCCTCCTCGGCCATCTTGATGCCGGTCTTGACGCACAGGCGCTCGGTCTTGTTCTCGCTCAAAAACTGCTTATAGCCGCGGCAAAGCTCCTCGAGCTCCTCGATTTGCTGTGGCGTGTACTTTTTCCATGCGCAGGGACGCTCCATGACGCAGGCTCCTTTCGGATCGATCGTGCTGGTTGATGTACCGTGAGCCATCGTATCACGCGCGGGCCCGTGGCGGTTGGGAAGCCTGATGTGCGGTGGCCGTGGGGCGGGGAGCGTGTAAACTGGTGTGAGCAAACTGTGCCCAGCCCAAAGCGAGGTATTCAATATGTCTGACAAGCGCCGTACCTTTGCCGTCATCGACGGCAACTCGCTCATGCATCGCGCCTTCCACGCCGTGCCGCCGACCATGAACGCGCCGGACGGTCGCCCCACCAACGCAATCTTTGGTTTTCTGAACATGTTCCTCAAGATGATCGATGCCTTTAACCCCGACGGCGTGGTCGTGGCGTTTGATAAAGGCAAGCCGCGCGTGCGCATGGAGATGCTGCCGCAGTATAAGGCGCAGCGCCCGCCCATGGACCCCGATTTGCACGCGCAGTTTCCGATGATCAAGGAGCTGCTCGGTGCGCTCAATGTGCCGATTCTGCAGTCTGAGGGCTGGGAAGGCGACGATATCCTGGGAACCATGGCGCGCCTGGGTGAGGAGGCCGGCTGCGACATGCTTCTGGTGACCGGCGACCGCGACATGTATCAGCTCGTGACCGAGCACGTCAACGTGGTCTCGACCCGCAAGGGCCTGTCCGATGTGGCGATCATGACGCCCGAGAGCGTGGACGATCTGTATCACGGCATCACGCCGGCGCTCGTGCCCGACTTTTATGGTCTGAAGGGCGACACGTCGGACAACATTCCCGGCGTACCGGGTATCGGCCCCAAAAAGGCAAGCGCGCTCATCGCGCAGTACGGCAACTTGGACGAAGTCATCGCGCATGCCGACGAGGTCAAGGGCAAGATGGGCGAGAACCTGCGTGCGCACATCGACGATGCTCTGCTGAGCCGCAAGGTCGCAACCATCCGCACCGATGCGCCCGTTGAGCTCGATTTTGAGGCGACGTCCTTCCCGGCGTTTTCTGCCGATGAGGTGTCCGCAGCACTGGGTACGCTTGGTATCACTGCCATGCAGAACCGTTTCTTGGCACTGATCGGTGACGAGGGTGGCGCTGCTGCCGCTGCTAGCACGTTTGAGATGCCCACGATTGAGCGCACCGCTGCCGGCGATGCCGAGGCGCTTGCTGCCGTGGCGTCCGAGGTTGCCCGTGCGATCGAGGCGGGCGAGTGGGTCACCGCCGTGGTGGACGACGACAAGGAAGAGGGCGCGCTCTTTGGACTGACGCGCACACTGTGGTTGGCGACGTCCAAGGGCCTGTTCGCGCTCGAGGAAGCCGATGACGGCACGCCTGCCGCTGTCGAGGGCTTCAACTTCGTCCACGGCGTGATCGCCGGCGTGCTCGCGCGTCTGTTTATGGAGGGTCGCGTGGCGAGCCCGGATATGAAGGCGCTGTTGCACGAGCTTTCGCCTATCGATTCTTCTGAGCGCGAGCTCATGGATCCGCTGGCAGTCGATTCCACGCGCATCTTCGATACCGTGGTTGCCGCCTACCTGTTGGATTCCGACCGTTCCGAGTTTGACGAGGCGTATCTTGCCGATACGTATTTGCAGATGGCGTTGCCTGCGGCGCGCGGTGCAGAGGGTGCCGGCGAGGATGCTCCGGCGCCAGCCGCCCGTACTGCGGCCCTGACGCTGGCGCTCGTGGCGCCGCTGCGCGACCGCATGGCCCGCGAGAACGCCGCCAACGTGTTTGATGGTATTGAGATGCCGCTCGTGCCGGTGCTTGCCAAGATGGAGCGCGCGGGCATGCTCGTGGACCCCGACCGCCTGCACAGTCTATCCGCGGGCCTGGCGACCCAGATTGCCGAGGTCGAGCGCAGCATTCGTGACCTGGCCGGCGACGAGACCTTTAACATCGGCAGCCCCATGCAGCTGTCGCACGTGCTGTTTGATGTTATGGGGCTTCCGACCAAGGGCCTCAAAAAGACCAAGCGCGGCTACTATTCGACCAACGCCAAGGTGCTGAGCGACCTTGCCCGCGACCACGAGATCGTGCGCCTGATTTTGGACTGGCGTGAGAAGTCCAAGATTAAGTCGACCTATCTGGACACGCTGGGCCCGCTGCGCCGTGGTGACGGGCGTGTGCACACCACGTACAACCAGACCATCACCGCGACGGGGCGCCTGTCTTCGAGCGACCCCAATCTGCAAAACATTCCGACGCGCTCGGAGCTGGGGCGTACCGTCAAGACGGCGTTCTCGGCGGGCGAGGGCAGCGTCTTTTTGGCGGTGGACTACTCGCAGATTGAGTTGCGTTTGCTGGCGCATCTTTCGGGAGACGAGCACCTGGTGCGCGCCTTTAACGAGGGTGAAGACTTCCATGCCGAGACGGCCGCGCGCGTGTTTGGCGTGCCGGTTTCCGAGGTGACGCCCGACTTGCGCAGCCGCGCTAAGGCCGTGAACTTTGGCATCGTGTACGGTCAGCAGGCCTACGGTCTGTCGCAGTCGTTGCACATCTCGATGGCCGAGGCGCGCGACATGATCGACCGCTACTACGAGGCCTACCCGGGTGTGCGTACGTTCCTCGACAGCGTGGTGGCACGTGCCAAGCAGACGGGCTACGCCGAGACCATGTACGGCCGCCGGCGTCATATTCCGGAGCTCAAGGCCAAAAACCCGCAACTCCGCGGCTTTGGCGAGCGCACGGCCATGAACCACCCCATGCAGGGCACCGCGGCCGACATCATCAAGATCGCCATGGCCCGCGTGAGCCGCCGCCTGGAAGAAGAGGGTTTTGCCGCCCACATGATCTTGCAGGTACACGACGAACTGGACTTTGAGTGCCCCGTCAACGAAGTCGAGCGCCTAACCACCATGGTCCGCGACGTCATGGAACACGTAGTAGACCTCCGCGTACCGTTGATCGCCGAAGCCAGCACCGGCATAACCTGGGCCGACGCGAAATAGGGAAGCACTCCGTAAGGCAAGCTCGCCCAAGACGCAAGCCCCCACATACTTAAGATTTGGGACAAACACTACTGATTAATTTGTCCCACAGTAACCAAAACAGAGGGGAGCCCCTTCCAACAAGGGGCTCCCCTCTGCTCAAATCATTTCAGCTAAGTATCTAGACACTCAAGACGCCATCTTGGCGGCAGGAAAGTAAACCTAGGACCTGGCCGGGCGGCGCGGATTAGTTTTTCGTAGATTCCGCACGAGCCGGAAAGCACTTAATGTGCTTTCCGAGCGAGCCCAGGACCTGACCGAACGAAAAACTAATCCGCGCCGCCCGGCCAGGTCCGACGAGCCACGTTACCGAGCCGCCAGGATGGCGTCGATGAGCGTCAGTACGCCCCCGTCGTTGTTGCTCGGAATACGCCATTTGGCGTGCGCGTTCATGTGCTCCTCGGCATTATCCACGATAAAGCTATGCCCGACGCGCTCCAGCATGGGGATGTCGTTGTACGTATCGCCCACGGCGGCGGCATCGGCGATATCAATGCCCAGCTGCTCGCACAGATGCGCGACGCCGGCGCCCTTGTCGACACCCAGGTTCATAAAGTCGATCCACTCGCGGCCGGCATTGGTGACATAGAGCTGATCCGAGAACGCGGGGTTATAGGTCTCGCGGAACGCGGGCTCGGCATCGTAGGCGGGGAAAAAGATCGAGATCTTATTGGACTCGATATCAAGGCCCTCAAAGGTGTCGACATAGTTGATCGTGTTGTAGTAGACGCTGATCTCGTCGTGGTATTGATGGTCGCGGGCGAGCACATAGAACTCGTCGTAGCAGCACAGGACGGGAACGGCGCGCGGGTCCTCCGAGGCACGAGCAAGCACCTGCTGATACAGCGCCACATCGATGTTGCTCTTATAGATATAGCTGCCGCGATAGATGACGCAGGCTCCGTTGTCGGGACAAAAAGCAAGGCGGTTCTTAATGTTCTCGAACATTTCCTCGAGTTTGGGGGCGGGGCGTCCGCTGGCGGGGCAGAATACAATGCCTGCGTCGGCGAGCTTGTCCAGGCGCTCATCAAGACCCTGCGGCAACACGCGCTTGTCGGTGAGCAGCGTCTTGTCCATGTCGACGGCGAGAATCTTAATGCTTCCGATATTGGTGTCCGATTCGTAAGTTTGCATAAAAGCGCGCCTTTCGTTTCGAAATTGTTTCAGACGTTATAACCATCAACCAGTAACTGAGCGTATTGTCGCAGGAACGGAGCGTATTTGCACCACGCTTCACAAAGTAATGAAAAAACTTTTCAGAAATTTGAATTTGTCGCTTGTGCTGCGGGCACTTTAGCGTAATATAGCGACCATCGAAAACGGAGACGGAAATACAACCGCTTACCGAAGAAAAGGTACCGTTTACGATATTAGAATTGCGCCCGGCGATAGGTGAAAGGAGAGGCAGATGCAGTTCGTAAAGATCATCACCACTGCAGATAATGCCATCCGACGCCAGCGCGCAATTTCCCGACGACGATAGCAATCGTCTCTGTTCGTATGGGGTGAAATGCCCCAACAGAGTCATTTTGAGGTCGTTGGGTTTTAGCACGATATAAACGCATGTTTCAAGGGCATGCTGTGCTGCTTTTTTGCTATTTAACCTGATATTGCACGGTTTTTTGACCTCGAAATGACTTGCAACTGACCGATGTTCTAACTAGCTACCAAGGGCGAAAGGAAACAGCCATGAGCAAGGAAAAAGTCGTTCTCGCATATTCCGGTGGTCTTGATACATCCGTATGTGTCAAGTGGCTCCAGGACGAGAAGAATCTCGATGTCGTTTGCGTCTGCGGCAACGTGGGCCAGGAGGAGACCGGCTTGGATGCCAAGAAGCAGAAGGCGCTTGACCTGGGCGTTCTCGATTGCCAGGTGCTCGACCTGCGCGACGAGTTCTCCGATGAGTTCCTGACTAAGGCCATCGCCGCAAACTCCATGTACGAGAACAAGTACCCGCTGCTCTCCGCGCTGTCTCGCCCGCTGCTCGCCAAGAAGCTTGTCGAGGTCGCTCACGAGTTTGGCGCGACCTACGTCGCCCACGGCTGCACCGGCAAGGGTAACGACCAGGTTCGTTTTGAGGCTGCCGTCAAGGCCCTCGACCCCGAGCTTAAGGTTATCGCCCCGGTTCGCGAGTGGGATCTGAAGTGCCGTCCCGATGAGGTTGCCTATGCTCACGCCCACAACGTGCCGGTTCCCGAGGGCGCCAACGACAA
This sequence comes from Collinsella sp., assembly GCA_019419645.1. GTDB lineage: Bacteria > Actinomycetota > Coriobacteriia > Coriobacteriales > Coriobacteriaceae > Collinsella. The sequence continues at coordinate 41,073 of DXZN01000003.1, forward strand.
CCCCTATTCCATCGACGACAACCTGTGGGGTCGCGCCATCGAGTGCGGTCACCTGGAGGATCCCTGGAACGAGCCGCTCGACGACGCCTGGGTTATGACCAAGAACCCCGAGGACACGCCGGACACCCCGACCTACACCGAGATTGAGTTTGAGGCGGGCAAGCCCGTCGCCGTCGATGGCAAGAAGATGAAACTCTCCGAGATCGTCATCGCCCTCAACAAGATTTCGGGTGACAACGGCTTTGGCCGTCTCGACCTGGTCGAGGATCGTCTGGTGGGCCTCAAGAGTCGCGAGTGCTACGAGGTTCCTGGCGCCCTGACGCTCATCACCGCCCACAAGGCGCTCGAGGACATCTGCGTCGAGGGCGACCTGCTCAAGACCAAGATTAAGCTCGAGCAGGATTGGGCCACCGCCGTGTACAACGGCCAGTGGTACAGCCCGCTCAAAAACGCGCTCGATGCCTTTATGGCCGACACCCAGAAGTTCGTGACCGGCACCGTCCGTCTGAAGTTCTTTAAGGGCAACTGCCATGTCGTCGGCCGCAAGAGCCCGTTTAGCCTGTATGACTACGGTCTGGCTACCTACGACCGCGACACTACGTTTGACGAGAAGGCCAGCGCCGGCTTTATCGAGATCGATACGCTGTCGCTCAAGACGTGGGCTAAGGTCCAGGGCCCCAGCTCTGCTGCCGCCCAGGCCTAGCGCCTCCTTCCTTTGGTATCCGCGCGGCCCATCCGCGTGATACATAACGGGCGCATGGGGTCCCTACCTTTCGTTATGCTTGCTGACACTTCTTAACATCGGTGGCCCCTACGTTCCGCCCGCATATATGATGCCGCGTCTGCGGCTGAGTCCGAGCCCCGCCGGGGTTGTCCGGCGGGGCTCCTCCTATCAATTTGACGGCCCTGCGCCTATATATATGGGGAGTATCCATTATGTTCAATGCTATCGCGCATGCTTTACTTGCCCTCGCGCCCGAGTTCGATGCTGCAAAGGTCGAGGACGTTCCTATGAGCCTAAAGGCCTGGATCGATGGTTCGCAGGGCAACATTCGGAGGGAGACGTTGGGCGCCAAGTGCATGGCGCGTCACTTCTTTGCAAATTAGCTATATGGCCTCGCACATGGTGGGGAATATGCAAAACTAGCGGTTGAGAAATCGCTTTAGCGACAGGGCGCATTGCTTTGGGCGCTTGTTTTGGGATTTGATGAAAGGGGACGGTTCCATGGCTCTTTGGGGCGGTCGTTTTGAGGCAGGCGTGGCCGAGGTCACGCAGGAGTTTGGCGCGTCGTTGCCGGTTGACAAACATCTCTATAAGCAGGATATCGCCGGATCTAAGGCACATGCCAAGATGCTGGCGGCCCAGGGCATTATCAGCGCCGAGGACGAGCAGGCGATTGCCGAGGGCCTGACCGGAATCGAACAGGATATCGATGCCGGCAACTTCACCTTTGATATCAACGACGAGGACATTCATATGTCCATCGAAAGCGAGCTGACGCGTCGTATCGGCGAGGCTGGCAAGCGCTTGCATACTGGGCGTTCGCGCAACGACCAGGTGGCGACCGATACGCGCCTGGGCGTCAAGGCGCTGGCCAAGGAGCTCATGGAGGCCAATCTTGAGCTGCGCCATGTGCTGGTGGATGCGGCCAAGAAGTACGACAAGGTGATTCTTCCGGGCTACACGCATATGCAGCACGCTCAGCCCGTGCTGCTCTCGCATCATCTGCTGGCGTATTCCTGGATGTTCGCGCGCGACTTTACGCGCCTGAAGGCCGCCTTTGATGCCGCCGACAACTGCCCGCTGGGTGCTGCCGCGCTTGCCGGTACGAGCTATCCGCTCGATCGCCAGATGACGGCTGCCGAACTTGGCTTTGCGGGTGTGATTCCCAACTCGCTCGATGCGGTTTCCGACCGTGATTTCCTGCTCGATCTGCATTACGCCGGCTCCGTCATGGCCATGCACCTGTCGCGTCTTTCCGAGGAGATCGTGCTGTGGTCGAGCTCCGAATTCGGCTTTATCACGCTTTCCGACTCGTATTCCACCGGCTCGTCTATCATGCCGCAGAAGAAGAACCCCGACTTTGCTGAGCTTATCCGCGGCAAGAGCGGTCGCGTGTACGGCAACCTGGTGCAGCTGCTCGTGACCATGAAGGGCCTGCCGCTTGCTTATAACAAGGACTTGCAGGAGGACAAGGAGGGTGCGCTCGATACCGCCCATACGCTCATGCAGTGCCTGTCGGTTATGGCCGGCATGATCTCGACCTGGACTGTCAACGAGGACGCCATGGCGCGCGAGTGTGGTGTGGGCCACTTGGCAGCCACTGATGCTGCCGATTACCTGGCAAAGCGCGGCCTGCCGTTCCGCGAGGCACATGCCGTGGTGGGTCATCTTGTCCTAATGTGTGAGAAGCGCGGCTGCAATCTTGAGGACCTGCCGTTTGAGGTGTTTCAGGAAGCAAGTCCGCTCTTTGAGCGCGACATTACCGAGGCACTCGACATCCCGTCGATTGTCGCCGCGCGCACGACCGAGGGTGGTACCGCCCCTGCTGCCGTTGCCGTGCAGTTGGGAAGAGCCGAGGCGCAGCTCGCGGCCGATGAGGGTGTGTTTGGCTCGTTATCCAAGGTCGTCGAGATGGGCCACGGAGCTAATTAGCTTATTGGATGCGTCTGTCTGGTGTGTTCATCATATTTTGCCTTTACGGGTGCCCGCTACGGTGGGCACCCGTTTTGTTATAGAGAAGGAAGGAGCTTGTCGAGAACTTCTGTAGGACATTTGCGCAGGTTGTGAAGGGGGTGCGTTCACGGGCGACAATCGACCGCCCGTTCTGTTCGTTGCAGTTGAAAGTGGGACGGATGGTACTCTAGTCGGGCTTCGAAACAGAAGTGACACATATGGAGCGCTTTAATAAATAATAACGCTTCAATAAACGGCTTTTTGTTTAACTGCAGCTAGAACTCTGTTACGATGCAGTCCAGGCGGGTGCCGGAATGGGACTTGGGCACGCGCGAACCTACTTGAAAGGCTACCTTATGGCTATCGAGAAGACCTTCATCATGATTAAGCCCGACGCCGTGCGCGATCGCAAGATCGGCGAGATCGTTGCTCGCATTGAGCGCAGCGGCCTTGTTATCGAGCGCATGGAGATGACCACGCTCGAGCGCGCTACCGTCGAGGAGCACTACGCCCATCTGGCCGACAAGCCCTTCTTTGGCGGTCTCTGCGACTTTATGACGAGCGGTCCGGTCGTCAAGATGGTCGTTTCCGGCCTCTCCGCTGTCTCCAAGATGCGCACCCTTATGGGCGCCACCAACCCGCTTGATGCTGCCCCCGGCACCATTCGCGGCGACTTTGCTGTCGATGTCAACGCCAACGTGATCCACGGCTCCGACTGCCTGGAGAACGCCGAGATCGAGATCAAGCGCTTTTTTGGCTAAACCAGCTTTGACTCCTTAAAGCTGTTAGCGTGTGGCTTGGGCGCCGCGGAACTTCATCCGCGGCGCCCTTTTTATTCCAGTAGACTTTTGGTAAACCCCCACAAATCTACTAAAGAGCCCCCGTCCGGATGTTTCTTCCGGGCGGGGGCTGGCGTTAGCGTCGTATGGCTTTGTGAATCTTTAGGCCTCGTCGACGATCTTAAGGCCGCGCGTGTGGTCGATCTCGTTGAGGAGGTTAACGCGACGCTCGTGACGGCCGCCCTCAAACTCGGCGTCGAGCCACTCGTCGACGATCATCTTGGCGAGCTCGGAGCCAACGACGCGGGCGCCAAAGGCGAGCACGTTGGTGTTGTTGTGCATGCGCGAGAGCTTGGCGCTGAAGGGCTCGGAGCACACGACGGCGCGTACGCCCTCGACCTTGTTGGCAGCCAGGCTGATCCCGACGCCGGTGCCGCAGATCAGGATACCCAGGTCAACGTCGCCGTTGGCAACGGCCTTGCCCACTTTGTAACCGGCGATGGGGTAGTCGAAGCTCTCGGAGGTGTCGGTGCCAAAGTTCACGACCTCGCAGCCGCGTTCCTTCAGGTGCTCGGAAATGATGTTCTTGAGCTCGACGGCGGCGTGGTCGTTACCGATACCGATCTTCATGGATGGTTCCTCTCTGGTCTGTGCGGCGCAAATGCTAAAGGTGTTTACCGCGTTCGACTGCATGATAGCGCGACTTTTGCGTAAACGCTCGGGCGTTTTTTGGTCAAACGCTTTAGCAGGCAACAAGACCGGCCTCTCATGAATAATGCCGCCAATTTGTGCTTGAGCGCCGTCCGCCGGAACCGTGGTTGCGGTTTTTGATGCATTGTTATCAAATAAAGGAGCCAACTATTTTGAGAGTCCAGCCCGTTATGCAAGCAGGAGATACCTATGCCTACCGATTCCATCCGTGATGCCGCGTTTTGCGATGTTTTGAACCGCGAGCTTGTCTGTGCACTCGGCTGCACCGAGCCCATTGCCGTTGCCTATGCAGCGGCGCTGGCGAGCCAGACGCTCGGTTGCGAACCCGATCATATGGATGTTGCCTGCTCGGGCAACATTATCAAGAACGTTAAGAGCGTGACCGTGCCCAACTCGGGCGGTATGCACGGTATTGAAGCCGCGGCCGTGCTGGGTGCCGTGGGCGGCGACGCTAAGAGCGCGCTCGAGGTGCTCGAGAGCGTTAACGATGAAGACCGCGCTCGCGTGGCCGAGCTCCTCGCCGACGCCGGCTACTGCGATGTGTCGCTTGTCGAGGGTGTGCCCAACCTCTACATCAAGGTGACTGCGACGTCCGGGGGCCATACCGCGGTCGTCGAGATTACCGATCACCACACTAATGTCACGTGCCATACGCTCGATGGTATTCCGGTATGCGGCAAGTCGGCGGGGGAGTGCGCCGCCTGCGCCGAGCGCGTGGTGGCCGAGCGTGCGGCAGATAACGCCGATACGCCCATGTCCATTGATTCCATCATCGACTTTATCGAGGACGGTGACATTGAGGGCGCCCGCGCTGCCGTTGAGCGTCAGATTGAGCTGAATGGCGCAATCAGTGCCGAGGGCCTTGCGCACGCTTGGGGCGCCGAGGTGGGTCGTACGCTGCTGGGTGCTCGTGCCGATGACGTCGCCTGCCGTGCCCGTGCCCGTGCGGCCGCCGGGTCCGACGCCCGCATGAACGGTTGCGCGCTGCCGGTCGCCATTGTGTGCGGCTCGGGCAATCAGGGCATTACCTGCGCACTGCCCGTCATGGAGTATGCCGAGTACCTGCGCTGCGACCACGAGCGCCTGGTGCGTGCCGTGATGCTGTCCGATCTCATTGCCGTGCATATCAAGAGCTACATTGGTGCGCTCTCGGCGTTTTGCGGCGCTATTTGCGCTGCGTGCGGTGCCGGTGCCGCGATTACCTGGCTGTGCGGTGGCACGCGCGAGCAAATCGGTGCGACGGTCTCCAATACGCGCGGCAATGTGGGCGGCATCGTGTGCGATGGCGCCAAGGCGAGCTGTGCCGCCAAGATCTCGGCTGCCGTCGATGCAGCGATCCTGGGCCATGATATGGCCATGCAGGGTCGCGGCTTCCGCGCCGGCGAGGGCCTGATCCAAGATACCGTTGAGCAGACAATCGCCAGTATGGGCTACGTAGGCCGTGTGGGCATGAAAGATACCGACGTCGAGATCCTCAACATCATGATCGGCAAAACCCAAGTGTGCTAGGACAGTTCGTCGGCTACTTGGTGCTCGTAGAAGGCCTCTACTACGGCGTTAAAGTCGCGGGCGAAGCCTTCCATGGTTCCGCGCCAGGTGACTCGGTTGGGCTTGCCCTGGCCTACATAGGCAGTCTGAATGCCGCAGGCGGGGCTAGGGAAGTCGCGTTTGGGATCGTTGCCCACCATAAGGACCTCGTGCGGTTCGAGCCCCATCACCTGAAGCTGCTCTAGATAGTAGGTGGCATCAGGCTTGCAGCGGGTGGCGTTTCCCATGTGCGTGACGAGCTCAAAGGGGGCGTCGGCCAGGTCGCCCCAACCCATGCGGCACTCGATGGCCCCCTGCGGAAAGCTGGGGTTGGTAAAGAGCGCGCAGCGCAGCCCTGCGCCCTGTACGGCCTGGAGCGCGGCGTGTGCGCCCGGCATGGCATGGGCGTTGATGAGTTCGTCATTCTTGTACGGAAGAACTTCGCGGTCGTAGTAGGTAAACGCCTCGTAGATAAGTGGGTCCGAGAGGCAAATCCCGCATCGGCGCTCGACCTCTTCTTGGTAAAACTCAAGATTGGTGCGGTTGTCCGTGCCGCTGCGGCGATTGGCGTTGAGGTCGACCAGGATGGTGCCGAGGCGTGCCATCGTGCCACCGCGGCTGCGGCGCCCGATATCCGCGAGCATCGAAGAGACATCCTTAAAATAGCGAAGGATGAACGCGTTGAGGTTGATGCTAAGAAGCGTTTCGTCCATATCGAAAACGACTGCTTTGAGCACGCGGGCACCTTTCTCGAAAAATCGATCTAGAATCGTTGGCTCCGGATACTTTACCCCAAAGCCGAATGCCTGGCTGGTTATCGTCAAGTTGCGGAGACGTGTGTTCATAAGATTACGAAAAAGTCTCCACACGAGTAAAAAATCGCAGTTCACGCTTGAAATCGAACTCATTTCCCCGTAACCTATACGAACGTGATTGCATAAGCGTCACATTAGTATCTGTCGGCTCCCGAGTGTTCCTAAACGTTGTGTGCTTGTCGCACCCTTCTGTAGGTCCTAGCAATCGGGGCCCCGTAGTTCGAAAGGGGTCCACCTTTGAGTGAGATTCAGAACTCGTCCATTTTCTCTCTTGACGATGTCAACGAGGAGGAGATGAACAACCTCATCGACGGTACGATTACCGACTTTGATGAGGGCGATCTCGTTAACGGCACTGTCGTTAAGATCGAGCATGACGAGGTGCTCGTTGACATCGGATTCAAGTCCGAGGGCGTTATCCCGGTCCGCGAGCTGTCCATCCGCAAGGACGCTAACCCTGCAGACATCGTTGCACTCGGTGATCCCATCGAGGCTCTGGTTCTCCAGAAGGAGGACAAGGACGGTCGTCTGGTCCTGTCCAAGAAGCGTGCCGAGTACGAGCGTGCTTGGAACCGCATCGAGGAGAAGTTCAACTCCGGCGAGAATGTCGAGGGCGAGGTTATCGAGGTTGTCAAGGGCGGCCTGATCCTCGACATCGGCCTGCGTGGCTTCCTGCCCGCTTCCCTCGTCGACCTCCGTCGCGTCAAGGACCTCACCTCCTACATGGGCACCCGCATCGAGGCTCGCGTCATCGAGATGGACCGCAACCGCAACAACGTCGTCCTCTCCCGTCGCGTCGTGCTCGAGGAGTCCCGTAAGGCCGAGCGTTCCGAGATCCTGTCCAAGCTCAAGTCTGGCATGCGTCTCCAGGGCACCGTTTCCTCCATCGTCGACTTCGGCGCCTTCGTCGACCTCGGCGGTATCGACGGCCTCATCCACATCTCCGAGCTCTCCTGGAACCACGTCAACCATCCTTCCGAGGTTGTCAAGGTCGGCCAGGAGGTCGAGGTCGAGGTTCTCGACGTCGATCTCAACCGCGAGCGCATCTCCCTGGGTCTCAAGCAGACCACCGAGGATCCGTGGCGCGCACTGGTCAAGAAGTACCCCGTCGGCGCTATCGTCGAGGGCACTGTGACCAAGCTTGTCCCGTTCGGCGCTTTCGTCGACCTGGGCGAGGGCATCGAGGGCCTGGTGCACATCTCCGAGATGGCCAACAAGCACGTCGATCAGCCTTCTCAGGTCACCCACGTGGGCGACAAGGTTCAGGTCAAGGTCATGGAGATCGATCTCGACCGTCGTCGTATCTCCCTGTCCATGAAGTCTGCTGCTGAGACTCTGGGCGTCGAGATCGAGGTTACCCCGCTGCCTTCCGAGAAGAAGGACGAGGAGACTGACGCCGAGTAATTCGGTTTGACGATCACTTGTTTTAAGGGATCCGTCCGTAATGGACGGGTCCCTTTTTGCATTTGGCGCCGAGATGCGCAATGCTGCCGGGCTGTCCACAGGCTATTGGATTGTCGGTGCATGAAAAAAGCCGACATCCCGCCTCGGGGAGGAGGCGGGAACACACCGAGTAGACGGAGGGGTGCGGAGCGCGGTCGCGTCTCGACTGACGACGTTGCCCATCGACAGGACCATTGTAGCGCATGGCGGTTCTTGGTTTATCGTGTCGAGCGTTTGCGTTGTGCCATTGCCTGCGGCAACGGTGTGTTACACTTTTGCACTGCTGAGTGGGCCAGACGGTCGCGCGATGTGCTGCTTGCAGTACGCGTGAGGAAAGTCCGGGCTCCAGAGGGCGGGATGCCGGCTAACGGCCGGGCGGAGTGATCCGACGGAAAGCGCCGCAGAAAAGAAGACTCCCACCTGCGCCGCAAGGCGTAAAGGGAAAAGCTGAAACGGTGGTGTAAGAGACCACCAGCGTCGTGGCAACACGGCGGCTTGGCAAGCCCCATCCGGAGCAAGCGCGAATAGGAACGCTATGGGCCGGCCCGGTCCGCGTTCGGGTAGCGTGCGTGGAGCTGCACGGTAACGTGCAGACAAGATAAATGACCGTTCACGACAGAACCCGGCTTATCGGCCCACTCGGCACTTTGTTGACGCTGCGAACCCGTCAGCGCGGCAATCTGCCTTTCAAACCTTCGGGCATGACCATAAGGTCAATGCCCTCGGCTTTCAAGGCACCTTGCTCGCGCTGACGGGTTCTCGCTTTCGTTGACGGAATCATCGGCGTTGCCATTCTTTTTACTAGGGTTATCGTATTATTGAGGCTGTTTGTTGCCGCGCTTAGTTTTGTTGAGGGGCTTTGTTGGACAGCTATTTTACTCTGCAATCGAATATTGAGGTTTCGGGCGAGTTTGTGGACCGCAAGAGCCGGTTTATTGCCCAGCTGGTCCATATTGAGTCCGAGGACGAGGCGAATGCCTTTATCGAGATGGTTCGCAAGCGTCATTACGACGCTCGACACAATGTTCCCGCGTGGATTTTGGTCGATGGACGCGAGCGCCAGAGCGATGATGGTGAGCCGAGCCGCACGAGCGGTATGCCGACACTCGAGGTGTTGCGCGGTGCGGAGCTCAAAAATGTTTGCTGCGTAGTGACACGCTATTTTGGTGGTACGTTGTTGGGGCCCGGTGGCTTGGTACGCGCCTATACCGCGGCGACGCAGGCGGCGGTGGCCGCGGCTCAGGAGGCCGGGCAGATCGTCGAGATGACGAGTGTCGTGCCTGTTGACGTGCATGTGGCCTATCCGCAGTATGAGCAGGTGCTTCGCTTGGCCCAGGATTCCGGTGCCAAGGTTTCGGATACCGAGTACGCGGATGCCGTGACACTTCATTTGGTGTTTAAGGCGGGGGAGCAGGGGTCGTTTTGCGCTAAGATGCGCGAGCTTATGGCGGGGCGCGAGGAGATTGAGGTCAGCACTCCCGAATTTGCCGAGTTCTAACGGCGACGGTCGGCGTGCTTTTGGACGGATCCCAAGCACACCGACCGTCGTTTTATGTCGCTGCCGTTTACTCGGCGAGCTGCTTTAGTACATCACAGGCGATTTCGACGGCATCGTCGATGCAACCGGGACAGCTGCGGAGCGGACCCTTGTCCGATCCGATGCCCTTGAGCGTGCCGCAGACGGTCGTCGTGTTCTTCTCGCCAAAGCGCTTGGCAATCTCGCGCGACAGTTTGTAGGTCTGGCCCTTGGTCTTGGGGTTTTCCATGCCATCGCTCATTACAAAGCCCATGATGGCCACGGCGCCCGAGATGGCACCGCAAGTTTCGGTCATGCCGCCCATGCCGGCGCCAAAGCCCTCGGTGAGGGTAAAGGCGACCTGGGGGTCGAGCCCGACGGCGGGCGCGAGCGTGCAGGCGACGGCCTGCGCGCAGTTAAAGCCGCGGGCGTGGTATTCGGCAGCCTGAGCCTGGCAGGTGGCAGTGTTGAGCTGAGTGGTATCAATCTGCTTCATCGGTGTCTCCTTGATTGCGGTGTACCCGCCTATGGTACCCTTGCTGGCGCATTCGCTTATCGAGACCGCAGTGCATATCTCATTGTTTTTCGCCATCGAACACTTTCTTAAGATTTGGGACAAATAAACCTGATTAATTTGTCCCATAACCTATCGGCGGGATGGGTTGAGAGGGGTGCGGGGTAGCGGTATTGTGAACCGAATAAAACAAAACCCAAGTAAGGGAGTTGGATATGTGCGAGCAGACTATCGGTACCACGTGCGTTCAGGGCGGCTATCATCCGGGCGATGCGGAGCCGCGCCAGGTGCCCATCTACCAGTCCACCACGTGGAAATACGACACGTCCGAGCACATGGGCAAGCTGTTTGACCTGGAGGAGTCGGGCTACTTCTACAGCCGTCTGCAGAATCCCACGTGCGATCTGGTCGCCGCCAAGATCTGCGAGATGGAGGGCGGCACCGCTGCGATGCTCACGAGTTCGGGCATGGCCGCGAACTTCCTCGCGATCTTTAACGTGGCCGGTGCCGGTGATCACGTGGTCGCGAGCTCTGCTATCTACGGCGGTACGTATAACCTGCTCGCCCACACCATGGGCCGCATGGGCGTGACTTGCACGTTTGTCGCCCCCGACTGCACCGATGAGGAGCTGGAGGCAGCCTTTGAGCCCAATACCAAGCTCGTCTTTGGCGAGACGATTGCCAACCCCGCCCTTGCCGTGCTCGATATTGAGCGCTTTGCCAAGGCCGCGCATGACCACGGCGTGCCGCTGATGGTCGACAACACCTTCCCGACGCCCGTGATGTGCCGTCCCTTTGAGTGGGGCGCCGACATCGTCACGCACTCTACCACCAAGTACATGGATGGGCATGCGGCCTACCTGGGTGGCGTGATCGTCGACCACGGCCAGTTTGACTGGATGGCCCATGCAGACAAGTTCCCGGGTCTCACCACGCCCGACGAGAGCTATCACGGCGTGACCTATGCCGAGAAGTTCGGTCGCGAGGGTGCCTTCATTACCAAGGCAACCGCTCAGCTCATGCGCGACCTCGGCCCCATGCAGAACCCGCAGGCGGCGTTTTTCCTGAATAGCTCGCTCGAGAGCCTGCATGTGCGTATGCCGCGTCATTGTGAGAACGGCCTGGCCGTTGCTAAGTTCCTGCAGAGCCATCCCAAGGTGCGCTTTGTGAGCTATCCGGGCCTGGAGGGCGATAAGTACTATGACCTGGCTCAGAAGTACATGCCCAACGGTACCTGCGGCGTCGTGAGCTTTGGCTTTAACGGTGGTCGCGCGGCGGCCGAGACCTTTATGAAGAGCCTTAAACTCGCCCAGATCGCCACGCATGTGGCCGATGCTCGCACCTGCTGCCTGCATCCCGCTAACGCTACGCACCGTCAGATGAACGATGAGGAGCTCATCGCCTGCGGCATCTCCGCCGACATGGTGCGCCTGTCGTGCGGCCTCGAGGACACGGCCGATCTGATTGCCGACCTTGAGCAGGCGCTCGAGCAGTGCTAGGCTAGCTTCTCGTATGAAGCGACGGAGCCTCTTGGGGTTCCGGTGACATATAGTTCCGATTCCGTAGGCGGGACCCCAATCGCGACTGTTCGCAGGCGATTGGGGCCCCGTTTTTTGCGTTGTGCCACTCGAAAGGATGGATATGGAGAAAACCGCAGAGCAGCTGCGCCGCGAGCACCTTGCCCTTGAGGGCGACACCCATGGCAAGAACAAATGGGCGATTCTGTTTACCGTGCTCATCATGACGTTTATGTCGTGTCTGGATTCGACCGTCGTGACCGTGGCGTTGCCCGTGATGCAAAAGGAGCTGGGCGTGGGCCTCGACCGCATCCAGCTGGTGAGCTCGGTGTACCTGCTTGCGACATGCGTGGCTATGCTGCCGTTTGGCCGCTTGGGCGACGTGCGCGGCAAGGTGGGCGTATTCCAGCTGGGCGTAATCGTTTTTACGGCCGGCTCGCTGCTTTGCGGCCTTTCGAGTTCGCTCGAAGTTCTTATTCTGGCACGCATTGTGCAGGGCGTCGGCTGCGCGGCGGCCATGGCTAACAACATGGGTATCATCACCGAGTCGTTTCCGGCGCGCGAGCGCGGTCGTGCCATGGGTATTCTCGCGACCTTCGTGGCCCTCGGCATGATGTGCGGCCCCGTGCTCGGCGGCATGCTGGTGGCAAGCTTTCCCTGGGAGAGCATCTTCCTCATCAACCTGCCCATTGGCGTCATCTCGTTTATCGTGGGACTCTATACACTACCGCATGTTAAGCCGGAGGCCGGCGAGCGCCCCATGTCCCTGGTTGAGGCTGCTCGTCGCTGCTTTGCAAATTCGGCCTTCACCATCAACCTTGCTTGCATGCTCATCGTGTTCGTTGGTATTGGCGCATCCGAGTTTATCCTGCCGTTCTATTTTCAGGACGCTCACGGCTTTGGTTCCGACATCTCTGGACTACTCTTTTTGGCGCTGCCGATGGTGAATGCCTTTATCGGCCCGCTTTCGGGTACGGTTTCGGACCGCGTTGGCTGCGAGGGCCCCACGGCGGTGGGCCTGGGTGTGTACGTGTGCGGTCTCTTTGCGGTAAGTACGCTCGACGAGCACTCTTCCATCCCTGTGATCGTGTGCTGTGTCGCGTTTATGTCGTGCGGAACGTCGATTTTTCAGAGCCCCAATAACTCGCTGTACATGGGCTCGGCTCCGCGCGAAGCGCTCGGCTTTGCTGGCAGCCTGGGTAGCCTGGCGCGCTATGCGGGTATGGCAGTGGGCATTACGGTGGCGTCGAATATCCTGTATGGGCAGATGAGCGTGGCGATGGGCGAGGCCGTGACCAGTTTTGTTGCAGGCCGTCCGGATGTGTTCCTGTTTGGTTTTCGTTCGGTGTTCTATGTGTTGATGGCCGTGGCAGCCGTGGGCTTTGTCCTCTCGATGGTTCGTTTGGTGAGGATGCGCGCCCGCCATTAGCGTGTTGGGAGGCTGCCTGCCACGTATTCGCGCCGTCTCAAAAAACTGGTTTGTGGTGCGATGCGGCTTGTGGGACGGGCGGGGGTCGGTCCGTGGTAGACTATCGAACAACGTTTATTAATCGCGCGGTATCGTTGCCGCGAGAAGGGGTTGCGCCATGCAGGAGCTTGAGGATCGTATTCGCCATGACGGCATCGTAAAGGCCGGTAACGTCCTTAAGGTTGATGCCTTCCTCAACCACCAATGCGACGTTGAGCTGTTCGACCACATGGGCGCCGAGTGGGCCCGTCTGTTCAAGGATGTCGAGATCAACAAGATCCTGACGATTGAGGCTTCGGGCATTGGTATGGCTTGCATCGCGGCTCAGCATTTTGGCGGCGTGCCGGTGGTCTTTGCCAAGAAGGCACAGTCCATCAACCTCGACGGCGAGCAGTACGCCACGACCATCTACTCCTTTACCAAGCAGAAGGAGTACCCGGTCATCGTCGGCAAGCGCTTCCTGTCCGAGGGCGACAAGGTCCTGATCATCGACGACTTCCTGGCCAACGGCTGCGCGCTTGAGGGCCTTATCAAGATCTGCGAGGCTGCGGGCGCCGAAGTTGCCGGCATTGGCATCGCCGTTGAGAAGGGCTTCCAGGGCGGCGGCGATAAGCTCCGTAAGCGCGGCTTCCGCGTTGAGAGCCTGGCCCGTATCGCCGATATGGACTGCGAGAACGGCGAGATCACCTTCGCCTAAGCGCGCAACACAAGCGATTGGTATGCGATGTGACAAAGGGACTGTCCCTTTGTCACATTTTTTTGTATGAGGGGAGGTGCTGATATGGACGAGAACAAGATGGAATGGCGCGAGTATGCGCGCTATGCCGAGATGTCGGCCGAGGAGTTGGCGCGCGATTGCGAGGTGCAGGTGTTTCGTGCGACGGGTCCGGGCGGGCAGGGCGTGAACACGACGGACTCGGCGGTGCGTATGAAGCATGGGCCCACGGGGATTGTTGTGACGGCGCGCGAGAGCCGTAGTCAGTTTCAGAATCGCGCGAGCTGCCTGCGTAAGCTGCGCGCAGAGCTTGAGCGTCGTGGCCGTCCGCCGCGCCGTCGCGTCAAGACCAAAGTGCCCCAGCGATCGCGCCAGCGCAGGCTCAACGACAAGCACTTCAATGCGATTAAAAAGGCTAACCGTCGCAAGCCGGGCGGGGAGGAATGATCTTCTCAATAAGTTGCGGTGAAATAGGGACTGTTTCGCGGCTTTAACTGCATAAACAGTCCCTATTTCACCGCAACTTAGGTGGGGTTAGCGGGTTGGGTGCCAGACTTGGAGGGCGCCGGGTAGGATGTCGACTTCGATGCGCGAGGCGACGATGGGCTCGCCGTCGGCCTTGATGGGGTAGTCGGGCTCCTCAAAAGTTAGCTCGGCATGGCGGCAGCGGCGCATGCGAACCGGTGGCAACTTGGTATGGTGGCCGTCCTTGGCCGAAAGGAACATAGGCAGGGCTACCGCGCGAGGGACGGGGCCGCAGGCGTAGCAGACGTCGAGCATGCCGTCGCAGGGGTCGGCATCGGGGCAGATGCGATAGCCCGAGCCATAGGTAGGACCAAGCTGAATCGCCATGATGATCGCCCTCACGCGCTCGGCGGGCGCGCCGTCAAAGCTGACTGTCATGGGGTAGCTGCGATAGCGCAGGCCAAACTGCTCAAGTCCCGAAAGGGTGTAGAGCGGAGCACCCGTCAAGCCGGTCTTTTTGCGCAGCTCGGTGGTGCCAAGGCCGATGGCGGCATCGATGCCGACCGAGAGCGTCTGGTCGTAATACTCGACGATCGCCTCGCCGCTGCCGCTTGCGGGGTTCCATGAGCGAATCCGCCCGATGTCCTGACGCTGCAGCTCACAGGTGAGTAGCGCGCCAAAATCCTTGCCGGAGAAATCTTCGATATCGAGCGTCTGGGCAAAATCGTTGCCGGAGCCCACGGGCAGGACGGCAAGAGCGGGGCGGGCGTCCTCCTTTTGCGTCATAAGCCCGTTGACGACTTCGTGGATCACGCCGTCGCCGCCGAGTGCGATAACGGTGCGATAGCCCTGAGCCTGTGCGGCAAGCTCCTTGGCGTGTCCCATGTGCTCGGTTAGCACCAGGTCAAACTGGGATGCGCGCGCGGTCATATCCAAAAAGCGCTGCAGGCGCTCGGCAACCTCGCGCGCGGCGCCCGACTGGGCGGCGGGGTTGGCGATGATGAGCGTGCGGCCAAAATCAGTTGCGTGCATGGGGCGACTCCCGGCGTGTGGCATGACGGTGCGGTCGCGCTCAGGTCGAATTGCCCCCGATTGTGGCTGCACGGCGATTATTACATCTACTCTATCAGGTCGTTGTGGCGCTCGATAGCATCCGCTACCGTACCGCCCTCATCCACAATAAGCGAACGGCGCTTGGGTGAGATGATGCGCTGGGCAGGGTACACGCCGCGGTGTCCGCCGGTTAGGTAGCTGATAAAGGCCACGATGACAAAGAACCCGGCGGCCGTGCCGTGGAACAGGTCGATGGCCATCATGCAGGTGGTGATGGGCACGTTGAGGCCGGCGCAGAACACGCCGAGCATGCCGAGAGCCGCCAGAAAACTGGGTTCAAGCCCGGTAAGGCAACCGATCCAGCCACCGAGTGCCGCACCGATGCCAAACAGGGGCGTGACCTCGCCGCCTTGGAAGCCCGCGCCCAGGGTAAGCGCTGTGACGACCAACTTGATGGCTGCGTCCGCCAGGGTGGTGTTACCTGCAAATCCTGCGCCGGAAAGCCACGTGGAAAGGCCGGCGTAGTCCCAGGCGTCGAGGAGGGCATAGGCGGTCAAAACCACGAGTGCGCCTATGAGTGCGCGGACGAGGTAATTGGTGATAAAGCGACCGTACAGGCTTTTGACGGTTCGAACCGACCAGGCAAAGAGGCGTGCCGTCAGGCCGAAGATAATGGCGCTGATAACAACGATGACAACCGTCCGTGGTGTCATGTTGGGAACGCTGGCGATGACATTCGCCTCGTACTCGGTTCCCAAGGCAAGCGACGTAAAGTAGCCGGTAAACGAGGCGACCAGGCAGTAGATGCCCGCGGTGTAGTCGATCTTGCCGATAAAGCACATCTCCATGCCAAAGAAAGCTCCAGCAAGGGGCGAGCCGAATACGGCGCCAAAGGCCGACGAGATGCCGGCGAGCATGAGGTCGTGGTGGTCATGTTTTTTGAGGTGGGCGAGGTTCGAGATGTTGCTGGCGATGGTGCCGCCAATCTGCACCGCGGCCCCCTCGCGACCGGCAGATCCGCCCGTTAGGTGCGTGAGCGTGGAGCAGACGAAGGTAAGGACGGCCATGCGCATATGGATGAGACGTGTGCTCAGAGCGGAGTCGATGACCAGGTTGTTACCGCGTTTGGCGGCAAGGCCGTGGTTTTTGTACACCCATGCGGTGGCAACGCCCACAACAGGAAGCAAGGCGTAGACCCACGCGTGGTGCTCGCGATAGTCGGTCGCGATATTCAGCGAGGCCAAAAACGCCCAAGCGGCAACGCCCATGGCGAGCGAGACGATGACGACGAGCGCGAGCAACTTGGCGCTCGCGAGTAGGTTGCGGGCGTTGCGGCGCGTGTCGGCAGCCAAGAGATGCTCGGAGCGGGTGAGCTGTTGCCTGCCTGCCATGATGACGTCGTTCAGGGAGAAAAAGCCGCCGTCGTCGAGCGACTGGGAATGATCCTGCGCCTCGTTTGCGCTTTCGGGTTTGTCGGTATAAGCCATACGTTCCTCTTTTGGGTTGCAACACGAGCATTATAGAACGTGCCATACGTGACAAACCGGCAGGTTGGTTTTGGTTTTGTTTCGCGGCTTGCGGCCGACAGATGTATTCGCGGCCGCGGGCGAGGTCTTGAGCAGGCGGCGAGGGATTATACTGAGATAAACATAAAGAATCGGCGCTTTTGTTGCGCGCCGCAGCATGCTAGAGGTGCATATGGCTGAGAAACTCATTCCGTTGGAGGACGCACAGGCGATCGTCTTGTCGCACGTGAATCGCACCGAAGTTGTCGAGATTCCCGTGTGGCAGGCCGTCGGTCTTCCCTTGGCCGAGGACGCGGTGGCCGATATCGACATCTCGCCGTTTGCCAACAGCGCTATGGACGGATATGCCGTGCGCTCGTCGGACTTGGCGCAGGCATCTGGCGAGGCGCCGGTGACGCTCGACGTTATCGGACACGAGGCCGCGGGCCATGTGTTTGAGGGCGCAATCGGCGCGGGTGAGACGGTCCGCATCATGACGGGCGCGCCGGTACCCGAAGGTGCCGATGCCGTGGTGAAATACGAGATCGTCGACGTGCTCGATGGCGACGGCAACGAGGGCTCGCGTGTGAGGTTCTCGGCGCCTGCCAAGGTAGGGGAGAACGTTCGCTCTGCCGCCGAGGAGGCGCATGCCGGCGATATCGTGATGCGTGTCGGCGAGGTTGTGGCACCGGCGGGCGCCGGCTTGCTGGCGAGCGCCGGGTATGCGAGCGTGAAGGTGCATGCCGCTCCGCGCGTGGGCATTATCTCGCTGGGGACGGAACTGGTCACGCCGAGTAAGGTACCGGCGCGCGGTCAGATTCGCGACTCCAACTCGTCGGCGTTGATGGCCGAGGCGCTCGATGCCGGCGCCGAGCCCGTGTTCTACGGCATTGCGCCCGATGATGAGCGGGCGATTGCCGAGCTGGTGCATCGTGCCGTGCAGGAGTGCGATTTTGTCATTACGAGCGGTGGCGCCTCGGCAGGCGACTACG
Source organism: Collinsella sp. (assembly GCA_019419645.1). Classification (GTDB taxonomy): domain Bacteria; phylum Actinomycetota; class Coriobacteriia; order Coriobacteriales; family Coriobacteriaceae; genus Collinsella. The sequence continues at coordinate 58,770 of DXZN01000003.1, forward strand.
ACTACGTGACGGCGCTGGTCCAGCGCGAGGGCGAGGTGCTGTTTGACCGCATCTCGATGCGTCCGGGCAAGGCCATCACGTTTGGGCTGCTCGGCGGCAAGCCGTATCTGGGGCTTTCGGGCAATCCCGCGGCGGCGTATGTGGGCTTTGAGATGCTCGCCCGCCCGGCGATCCGCAAGATGCGCGGTTTTGCCGAGGGGGCGCGTCCCGTGCAGCAGGCGATGCTCACGCACGGCGTGAAAAAGCGACAGCATCGCCGCTTCTTCGATCGCGCCACGGTTTTGCGCGACCCCGAGACCGGTGAGCTGTTGGTGACCGAGGCCAAGACGCAGAATTCGGCGTTGCTCGGCACGATGCAGCGGGCCAACTGCCTGCTGCGTATTGACGAAGGTCCGTGCGAGCTCAAGGCGGGCGACGTCGTGGATGTTGTGCGTGTCGACCTGCCTGAGGACGCCGTGTTGTAGGAGGAATGCTATGGAGCTGAAGATATCGATCGTGACGTGTTCGGATACGCGGGACCTTGCCCAGGACGAGGCTGGAGCCGCACTCGAGGAACTTATCGAGGCGCAGGGCTGGACGGTCGTCTCACATGTGGTCGTGCGCGACGACGTCAGCGAGATCGGTGATGCTATTGTGGAAGCCGCCGATGAGTGCCACGCCAATGTCGTGCTCACCTGCGGCGGCACGGGGCTTTCGATGCGCGATGTGACGCCCGAGGCGACGCGTGCCGTCTGCGATCGCGAGGTGCCGGGTATTGCCGAGGCGATCCGTGCGTACTCGATGACCAAGACGCGCCGCGCCATGCTCTCGCGCGCTATTTGTATGCAACGAGGTCATACACTTGTCGTAAACTTTCCCGGTTCTACGAAGGCCGCTCGCGAAAGCTGGGAGGCCATAGCGGACCAGCTGGAGCATGCGGCTCAGATGACAGCGGGCGGCGGACATGCCAACTAAGCGATTTACCTGCGGCGGAGCGACCTGAACGGCTGCTCCGCTTTTTATTTGCGCCCAAGGGGACGGCATTCTTTAGGCATGCCTGAAACTATATTCTCAGAAGAGAATAATTTCTCATAATCATTATTCGCACCGAAGTATAATCTAATTACAGAATAAAGCCCGCGGTCGGGTACCCGGGCACAAGGTCCGAAAGGGTTGAACATGTTCGATATGGTTTCTCGCCGCGGATTCGTCTCGCTCTCTGCTGTCGCCGCTGCCGGCCTTGGCCTTGCCGGCTGCTCTGGCAACAAGACGTCTGAGCCGACTGGCTCCGATGCCGGTTCTGCTAAGGCATCTTCCAAGAAGGAAACTGTCGAGCTGCAGGTCTTTGCCGCCAACTCGCTCGAGAAGGCTTTGCCCGAGGTTCAGAAGCTCTACACCGAGCAGACCGGTACCACCTTTGCCGACACGCAGTTTAAGGCGTCCGGCGACCTCGTTGAGCAGATGCGTGCCGGTGCCACGGTCGACGTGCTCATCACCGCTTCCAAGGGCACCATGGACGACGCCGAGGCCGTCGAGCTCGTCGATGCCGACACGCGTGAGGATATGTTCGTCAACGACCTCGTGATCATTCGTGCCGAGGGCTCCGACACCAAGGTCGAGGCCATCGCCGACGTCGCGAATCTTGACGGCAAGATCGCCATTGGCGACGCCAAGACCGTTCCCGCCGGCAAGTACGCCAACCAGGCGCTGACTTCTGTGGGCCTCTATACCGGCACCGAGGGCGACGACGGCGAGTATGCGCCCGAGATCGCCGACAAGGTCGCACTGGCAGACAAAGTTGGTACCGCCGCCGCCTATGTGTCCACAGGCGACTGCGTTGCCGGTTTTGTCTACAGCTCTGACATCTACCGCTACAACGGCATCGAGGAGGCCTTCGTGTGCCCCGAGGATTCGCACAAGCCCATCGTGTATCCGGGCGCCGTTGCCGAGAGCTCCGAGCATGCCGACGAGGCTAAGGCGTTCATCGACTTTTGCCTGTCCAACAAGAAGGCTCAGAAGATTTGGGCTAAGTACGGCTTTGAGCTTTCCGCGTAGTGCGGCTTGGCGCGATAATTCCATCGTTTTGTGTTTCACTCCGTCCTTGTATTCGCTTGGAGCTTTTCGTGCTTAATAGATTCCGCATGCTTGTCGCCTGTGCTTTGACCTTCGCGCTTTGCTGGGTGCCGGGATTTGCGTTTGCTGGGGACGCTGAGGACGGGGCCCAGGTTGCTGCGACCGCTCATGGGCTTTCCTATGGGATCGAGGGTTTTGAGCGGTTGGCCAAGGGAACCGCTCGTGCCATGGAGGGCCAGCCTGAGGGCTACCGGTTTCCCGTTGACGAGGACGTGGACCTTGTAGTGGTGCCTGCTGCCGATCGCGTTGTGGTGTGGATATCGCCCAAGGCGGTCGAGAAGTTTGGATTGGATCCGCAGGACAACGAGTGCGTATCGGGTCTCAAGGCCCTCGTCTGCGAGCTCGACAGCGCAAACTCCATGGGAGGTGCGCAGTTAGGGGACGTTGATCTTCCTTGGTATGTCACGGCGGAAACAACGTTTGATGCCGGCGGTTATACCTATGGCTTTGACGAGCGCGGTGCGGATGGGGACCGCTATGTGGTGATTGCATCGGCCTCGGGTGATGCCAAGGGCGGCGCGCGTTGGCTTGATAGCGCTCAAATGGTAGAGGCATCGTCTGTCGTGTTGCGGGATGAGCAGGGGCCCTTGACCTCTCTGGCCTCCTTTTTAGGCGGCATCGACTATCGCCCGTTTTGGGTGTCTATCAAAACGAGCGGCCTTGCCCTGGTGATTGCCTTTGCACTGGGCCTGTTCGCCGCGTGGAAGACTATGGGTACCTCGAGTCGCATCAAGGGCCTGCTCGATTCGGTCTTTACGATCCCTATGGTGCTGCCGCCCACGGTCTGCGGCTTTCTGCTCCTCATGCTGTTTGGCCGCTCGACCGGGCTGGGCCAATGGCTCATCGCGCACGGCATCTCGATCGTCTTTACCTGGCCCGCGGCGGTCATTTCGGCTGTCGTTGTGTCGTTTCCGCTGGTCTACCGCACGGCGCTCGGAGCCTTCGAGAGCCTCGACACGCAGATGCTCGACGCCGCGCGAACCTTGGGGTGGTCCGAACGTCGCATCTTTGCCAAGCTCATGATGCCGCTCGGCTGGCCCTCAATCGCGGCGGGCACGGTGCTCGCCTTCGCTCGCGCGATGGGCGAGTTTGGCTGCACCCTGTTCTTTGCGGGCAACTACGCCGGTATTACGCAGACCATTCCCATAGCCATCTACTTTGAGTGGATGGGCGGCAACACGTCGGTAGCCCTCTTTTGGGTCATCGTCGTAATCGTGTTCAGTTTCCTGGTCATTCTGTTCATCAATATGTACACCGCTCATTCGCAAAAGTATCGCGAGCGGGGCCTTTCCCGTGCGGAGCGCAAGCAGGCCAAAGATCTCGCCGGACAGGGCGATTCGCTCGACCCGGTGGGCGGTGATGCCTTGCGTATCGATCGCGAGGCGCTGGCCGAGCTTATGCGCGATGGCGCGGTCGCAAAGGGAGGTCGATAAGCCATGTCGCTCGTTCTGGATATCAAAAAGCGCTATCCGGGCTTTACCCTCGACATTCAGCTCGATGCCGGCGAGGAGCGTGTGGCGCTGCTGGGCGCCTCGGGTTGCGGCAAGAGCTGTACGTTGCGCTGCATTGCCGGCGTGGAGACACCCGACGAGGGCAAGATCGTCGTCAACGGCGTGACCTTTTTTGACTCGGCGGCGGGTATCAACCTGTCGCCCCAGGAGCGAAAATGCGCCCTGCTGTTCCAAAACTATCAGCTGTTTCCCAACATGACGGTGGCCGATAACGTATGCGCCGGTGTTAAGGATGCGGGTGACGCCGCCGCGCGCAAAAAGCTCGCCGAGCGTTATCTGGGCATTTTCGGTCTGGCCGATTTTGTCGACCGCTACCCCGTGCGCCTCTCGGGCGGTCAGCAGCAACGCGTGGCGCTTGCGCGCATGGTGGCGGCGCATCCGGGCATCTTTATGTTCGATGAGCCCATGAGCGCGCTCGACGCGTATCTCAAGAGCGCGCTTGAGCAAAACATGCTCGATCTGTTCGATGTATGCAACCGAACCGTGCTCTACGTGAGCCACGACATCGACGAAGCGTGCCGTCTGTGCGAGCGCATCTGCGTGATGCACAACGGGCATGTTGAGGAGATCGGCTCCGTCGAGGACGTGGTCCGTCATCCGCAGACGTTGGCCGCGCTGCGCTTGACGGGCTGCAAGAATACGAGCCGCGCGCGCAAGATCGGCGACGAAGAAGTTGAGGCCCTCGACTGGGGCATGACCTTCAACGTGGGCCGTGAGGTTCCCGATAACGTGGCGTACCTGGGTATTCGTGCGAGCTACTTCCATGTGGACAACCGTGCTGAGCGGGGTCGCAACAGCTACGACCTGCATGTGGCCCGCGTGAGCGATTCACGTTTTGAGCGCCTGGTGCTGCTGGACGTGCCGCGCGCCGACGCGCCGACGCGCCTGCAGTGGAAGGTCAACAAAGTGCGCATGCCTGTCGACGAGCTGCCGCAAGCAGGCGAGACGCTGCGCATGCATTTTGATGCCAGCAGGATCCATTTGGTTTGTCGATAGCGCCGGGTAATGCCGTCGGGGAATATAAGCCTCGGCGGCTTTGTTTTTGCCGTTCGCCGAATGAGGAATGACAAACTCTTATCAATCAAGATAATTATTTATTAAACGATGGCACACGACGCTGTCGTACGAATGTCAACGGTGTTCGCATGGTCGATGACCGTTGGTATAGTTGACCTCAACTTGTAAAGGAAGGTGCGCACATGCCGCAGACGACATACATTCGCCGCGTTACCGCGCGTGCCCTATATATGGCTCGGAGCCGCATATGAGCAGGTATGTTCACGGCTCCGGGAGAGACGACGCACAACTAAATAATCGACCGCAAAGCAGGTTCCCTAAAATTCCGGGTTTGAGCACGGTCGGGCAATCGCCGTCCGTCGTGCATCGATACCGCTGTTATCCGTTTTTGGTTCGAGAGGGGGACCGTTATGGCTGAAGAAATTGATTTCCATCCGATGTGGGAGAGCCTCGGCATGAATCTTGCCGACCACGACATGCTGCTGGGCACCGTGGGCCAGATGTACGGCGATATGTTCCTGACGCAGAACAATCGCCCCAAGTCCACGTCCTACCTGGATTTTGTCGCCACCAACATCCACAGCGGCCGTATTAAGGAGATGCTCGACAAGAAGGAGGCCGGCGAGGCCACCAAGATCGTGGGCAGCTTCTGCGTCTACGTGCCCGAGGAGATTGTGCTCGCCTGCGACGGCATTCCCGTTGGTCTGTGCTCGGGTGCCGATTGGGCGACCGACAAGGTCGAGGAGCACTTGCCGCGCAACACTTGTCCGCTTATCAAGAGCTTTGCCGGCTTTAAGCTGGGTGAGGTCTGCCCCTACATTGAGTCGAGCGACTTGGTGGTAGGCGAGAACACCTGCGATGGCAAGAAGAAGGCCTACGAGTTTTTTGCCACGCAAAAGAACATGTACGTCATGGATATTCCCAACGTACACGACGAGTCGACGCTTGTGACCTGGAAGGCCGAGGTTAAAAAGCTCGCCGCCAAGATTGAGGACGAGTGTGGCGTCACGATTACGCGTGAGCGTCTGAAGGCCGCCATCCGCGCCGTCAATGAGAAGCGTCGCGCCCTGCAGCGCCTCGCTGCCACGCGCGCTGCCGACCCAGCGCCCATTAGCGGTCTCGACAGCCTGCTGACCGTTCAGGCCGCCTTTATGGACGACACGCCGCGTCTGACTGGAGCCATCAACGATATGGCGGCTGAGTGCGAGCAGCGTGTCGAGGCCGGCGAGGGCGTGGCGCCCAAGGGGACCAAGCGCATCCTGTACACCGGCACGCCCATGGCCGTGCCCAACTGGAAGCTGTTCAACCTCATCGAGAAGGCCGGCGGCGTTGTGGTAGGCGAGGAGTCCTGCACGGGTTCGCGCTATTACAAGGACCTGGTCGACGAGTCCGGTGAGACGGTTGACGAGATGCTCGATGCCATCGCCGAGCGCTACTTTAAGATCAACTGTGCCGTCTTTACGCCCAACGACCAGCGTATGAAGGACATTGTCCAGATGGCCAAGAACCTGCATGCCGACGGCATTGTCGACGTGGCCCTGCAGTTCTGCACGCTCTACGAGATGGAGTCGTTTGCCGTGGAGAAGGCCGCCGAGGAGGCCGGCATTCCATTTATGCACATCACGACCGACTACGTCGGCGAGGATGCAGGCCAACTGCAAACCAGGATTGAGGCTTTCTTGGAAACCATTTAGGACTATTCGTCCCGGCGGCTTCCCCAGGCACCCGATCTTGCTGTTCAAACCGTCGCTTGCGTACCAGAAGTACGCGGCGCTCCTCTTTCACGGCAACCTCGGGCACCTGGAAAAGCCGTTTCCTTGGTTGTTTAAAAGGTTTGTTAAGGAGTTATATGTCGGAAAATATTGAGCAGCCGTTGCCGTCCACGTTTGAGGAGTTCAACGAGCAACGCAAGGCGGCGTTTATTCGCGTCAAGGATTACAAACAGGCCGGCAATCGCCTGGTCGGCTATTTGTGCAGCTATACGCCGCTCGAGATTATCGATGCCGCGGGCGCTGCAAGTGTGGCCTTGTGCGGCACATCCGACGAGGTGATTCCCGAGGCCGAGAAGGTGCTGCCGGCAAATCTGTGTCCGCTCATCAAATCGACGTACGGCTTTGCCTACTCGCAAAAGTGCCCGTTTACGTACTTTAGCGACATGATCATCGGCGAGACCACCTGCGACGGCAAGAAGAAGATGTACGAACTGCTCAACGAGCTCAAGCGCACGCACATTCTGCATCTTCCGCAGGGTCGCGATCGCGCCTACGAGCGTAAAGGCTGGTACGAGGAGTGCCGCCTGCTCAAGGAGGAGCTCGAGGGCTTCTACGGCATCACGATTACCGACGATGACCTGCGCGCTGCCGTCCGTCGTCGCAACCGTCTGCGTGCGGCCCAGCTCGAGATGTTTGCGCTGCAGGCCAACCAGCCGGCTGCCATGAGCGGCGTTGACCTGATGAGCACCATGTTCGCCGGTACGTTCAGCTTTGATATCGAGGCCTATACGCAGCAGCTGGAGCAAAAGGTTGCCAAGCTGCGCGAGACCTACGACGCGGGCGAGCGCCCGGTTGCGGCGGATGCCAAGCGCATTCTGATCACTGGCTGCCCGGTGGGCGGCGTGATCAACAAGATCGGCCGTACTATCGAGTCCAACGGCGGTGTGGTCGTGTGCATGGACGACTGCTCGGGCGAGCGCACGGCGGCCATGATGATCGACCCGGAGGCTCCCGATATCCTGCGCGCCATCGCCGACCGCTACCTGGATATCAACTGCTCGGTCATGACGCCCAACGACGGTCGTATGGAAAACACGCTGGCCATGCGCGAGAAGTATCACGTCGATGGGGTAGTGGAGAACGTGCTCCAGGCGTGCCATACCTTTAACGTGGAGAGCGCACGCATGCAGGAAGCTGTCGAGGGTGCGGGCATTCCGTACATGAAGATTGAGACCGACTACAGCAACGGCGACATGGGCCAGATCGAGACGCGCATTGCTGCCTTCATCGAAACCCTGTAGGTGACGGTATGTGACAAAGGGACTGTCCCTTTGTTACATGTGAGGGAGGATGCCAAGGCGCCTGAACGCGCCGCTACCTTTGATGTTTAGATTGGGAGAGAGCCATGATAGGGATCGGGATCGATATCGGGTCTACGGCGGCTAAGGCTGCTGTGGTCGATGGGGAGGGTTCGGTGGCGTGGACGTGCGTGCAGCCAACCGGGTTCTCCTCGGTCGATGCGGCCGAGCGCCTCCGCGGTGAGCTCGCTGCAGCCGGCTATGACGTGACGGGCGACGATGTTCGCGTGGTCGCGACTGGCTACGGCCGTGTCGCGGTGCCCTATGCCAACAAGGTAGTGACCGAGATCACCTGCCATGGTGCCGGTGCGGTCCGCCTGTTTGGCGAGCAGGGCACGGTGATCGACGTGGGCGGCCAGGATACCAAGGTCATCCAACTCAAGGGCGGCCGCGTGGCAAAGTTCGCCATGAACGACAAGTGTGCCGCCGGCACGGGGCGCTTTCTGGAGATCATGGCCGACCGCCTGGGCATTTCCCAGCAGCAGATGGTCGACCTGGCGCGTTCCGGCGAGCCCACCAAGATCAGCAGCATGTGCACGGTGTTTGCCGAAAGCGAGGTCATCAGCCTGATCGGTCGCGGTGAGCCGCGCGAGATCATTGCGCGTGGCGTGATCGACAGCGTGGTCTCGCGCGTGGCGACCATGGCCGGGCAGGCCGCGGGCGCCCCGTACTACCTGACCGGTGGCCTGTGCGAGAACGCCTTCGTGGTGGAGCGGTTGGGCGAGCTACTGGGGTCGCCGGTGACCACCTCGCCCCAGGCTCGCTTTGCCGGAGCGATCGGCGCGGCTGTCCGCGCCGCCGCCTTGGCCTAGGGGTGTACCGCGACATGCGCATCCTCAATATCTCGGCACAAAAACCAGATAGCACTGGCAGCGGCACCTACCTTGCCGCGCTCGTACGCGAGCAGATCGAGACGGGGCATCGCGCCGCCGTGCTTTGCGGCGCGGCACCGGGTGATACCCAAGGCGAGCTGGACCGGCGTGCTGCCGTGTTTGCCGTACCGTTCGAGTCGCCCGAGCTGCCGTTTCCCATCTGTGGCATGTCCGATGTCATGCCCTATCCCTCCACACGCTATCGTGATCTGACGCCTTCGATGCTCAAGGCATTTGAGCGGGCATTTGCTGCTGCAATCGATCGAGCGGTGACTGAGTTTCGGCCCGATCTGGTGCTCTGCCATCACCTGTATCTGGTGACCGCATTGGCGCGCGAGTGCGTCCGAGGCGTGCCGGTTGTTGCCGTGTGTCATTCGACCGACCTGCGCCAGCTGCGTTCGCATACGCTCGAACGCGATCGCATCGTAAGTGCGGTTCGTCGGCTCGATGCCGTCTTTGCGCTCCATGCTGAGCAGGCTGAGCAGATTGACCTGGTGTGCGGCGTCGATGCCGATCGCATCCACGTGATTGGGACGGGCTACGACCATCGCGTCTTCTGCCGCGATGCAAGCGTGGCGAGGCAGCCGGGATCGCTTGTGTACGTGGGCAAGATTTGCTTTAAAAAGGGCGTCGAGTCGCTGGTTCGAGCTGTGTCATTGCCGATTGACGATGGCGTCCGCCCATCTGGCTTGGTACTTGTGGGCGGCCGCGGGGACGATGCCGAGTACGCGCGTATCGAGCGCTTGACCGCGGCCTCGGATGTGCCGGTGACGCTGGCGGGGCGCCTGGATAGCGATGGGCTCGTGCGTGCCTACCGCAGTTCCGACGTCTTTGTGCTGCCTTCGTTTTACGAGGGTCTGCCGCTCGTGACGATCGAGGCCCTCGCGTGCGGCTGCAAAGTTGTGGCGACCGATTTGCCCGGCGTTCGTCCCTGGATGGAGGCGATGCTTCCCGGTGCTCCCGTGACGTGGGTGGCGTCGCCGCGTATGACGGATGTCGACACGCCCGTGGCGGCCGACCTTCCGTTGTTTGAGCGCGCACTGGCAGATGCTATCGCGCAGGCGCTTGCGGCGCCGCTTTCGACGTTCGAGCCGTCGGCGGTCTCTTGGGAAGCGTGCCTGGCGCGTATACTTAAAGTCGTTGATTTGTTGGAAGGGGGTTCGTATGGCTAAGGACACCATGAGGCTCACGTCCATGACGGCCGCGAGCGGTTGAGCCGCTAAGTTGGCTCCCGGAGCCCTCGCCCAGGTCCTGGGCGACTTACCCAATGTGCATAACGACAACTTGCTCGTGGGGTTCGATACCTCCGACGATGCGAGCGTCTTCCGCGTAGGGGAGAACCTGGGGCTCGTGCAGTCCATCGACTTCTTCCCACCGATGGTCGATGACCCGTTCCTGTTTGGCCAGATCGCTGCGGCCAACTCGCTGTCGGACATCTACGCCATGGGCGGGCGGCCGAGCCATGCCATGAACCTGCTATGCATACCCAGTTGCCTGGGCGTTGAGGTTGCCGGTCAGATTCTGGCGGGCGGCGCCGATAAGTGCGTCGAGGCGGGTTGCTCCATCGCGGGCGGCCACACCATCAACGACGACGAGCCCAAGTACGGTCTGTCCGTGAGCGGTTTTGTGCCACTCGACCATATGCTCGCCAACAGCGGCGCACGCGTGGGCGATGTTCTGCTGCTGACCAAGGCGATCGGCTCGGGCATCATCACCACGGCCATTAAGGGCGAGCTCATCGAGCAGGACGAGGCCGCAGCCATGTTTGACTCGATGCGTACCCTCAACGAGGCCCCGATTCGCCTGGCCGAGGGACTCGAGCTTCACGGCTGCACCGACATCACGGGCTTTGGCCTGATCGGGCATGCGTGCGAGATGGCCGAGGGCTCGGGCGTGCAGATTGAACTTACGTCGGGGGCGGTGCCGCTCTTTGACCAGGTGCTCGATATGGCGCGTCTGGGCATTATTCCTGCCGGTGCCTACCGCAACCAGGACTTCTTTGGCCCGCGCGTGGCTGCCGACGAGGACCTGGAGCCGGGCATGTTGGATGCGCTGTACGATCCGCAGACCTCGGGCGGTTTGCTCATCGCGGCGCCTGCTGCCGATGTGGATGGGCTTGCGCGTCGCCTGCATGCCGAGGGGCGCATCGCGGCCGTTGTCGGGCGCGTGTGTGAGGCGGAGCCGGGCGGTCCTGCCGTCCGCGTTGTTCGCTAGCCCGCACGTTTATGTAACTGTTTGCCGTTCTCTAGAACGGCTCTTTCGAAAGGAATTTGCTATGTCTACCAAGATTGAAGTCAATGCCATGGGCGATGCCTGCCCGCTGCCCGTCGTCAAGACGCTCAAAGCTCTGAAGCAGCTCGATGGCGAGGGCGCCGTCGTGACCTCGGTCGACAACGAGACCGCCGTCAAGAACATCTCCAAGATGGCGCAGGAGAAAGGCTGCACGGCCTCGGTCGAGAAGGTTTCTGACGCCGAGTGGCACGTGACCGTGGCGACCTCTGGCGCCGTTGCCATGGCCGATCCCGAGCAGGATGGCGCTGCCTTCTGTGATGCCAGCGCCGGCAAGGGCAGGCTCGTCATTTCCGTCTACACCGACTGCATGGGCCGTGGCGACGACGAGCTGGGCCACAAGCTCATGAAGGCGTTTATCTTTGCCGTGACGCAGCAGGAGGAGCTGCCCGCGACCATGCTGTTCTACAACGGCGGCGCCAAGCTCACCGTTGAGGGCTCGCCGGTGCTCGACGACCTGAAGGGCCTGGCCGAGCAGGGCGTCGAGATTCTCACCTGTGGTACCTGCCTCGACCACTATGGCATTAAAGACCAGCTTGCGGTGGGCGAGGTCACCAACATGTACGTGATCGTGGAGAAGATGGAGCAGGCCGTGCGCGTCGTGCGCCCGTAGCGTATTGGTTGGAGTTGCCATGAGGGAGAAGCGCCCGGCGCTTGTCATCACGTTTCCCACCACGGCGGCCGCCATGGGCTGCGAGTCCCTGTGCATCGAGCGCGGCCTTCCCGGGCGAACGGTTCCCGTGCCCGGGGAGGTCGCTGCCGGCTGTGGTCTGGCGTGGAAAGCGTTGCCTGCCGATGAGGAGCTGCTGCGCGGCGAACTCGCCGCGGCGGGCGTTCCCACCGAGGGCTATACCGTGATTGATATGTGGGAGGTCGTGCGATGATCTACCTGGATAACGCGGCGACGACCATGCACAAGCCGCAGACGGTCATCGATGCCGTGACGCAGGCGATGTGCTCGCTCGGCAATGCCGGGCGCGGCGCCACGTCGGGTGCCCTCGATGCCGCTCGTACGATTCACGGTTGCCGTGCCAAGCTCGCGCGCCTTTTAGGTTGCCCGAGGGCGGACCATGTGTGCTTTACGCCCAACTCTACGGCGGCGCTCAACACCGCCATCTGTGGCGTGGTGCGCCCCGGCGACCGCGTGGTCACGACGGTGCTCGAGCACAACTCCGTGCTACGTCCGCTCAATCGCTTGGCGGCAGAGCAGGGTGTGACGGTTGAGCATGCGGGTTGCGACGCGAACGGCGCGCTCGACTACGACGAGCTCGAGCGGCTAGTCACGCCCGGTACGCGTGCCGTGGTGGTGACGCACGCCTCAAATGTGACCGGCAACGCGGTCGACATTGCGCGCGTGGCGGCCATGGCCCATGCGGCCGGTGCGCTGGTGATCGTCGATGCCTCTCAGTCTGCCGGCACGGCGCGTATCGATATGCATGCCATGGGGCTCGACATTGTGTGCTTTACCGGCCACAAGGGGCTCATGGGACCCCAAGGCACCGGCGGCCTGGCCGTGGCGGAGGGCATTGACGTGTCTCCGTGGGCCATGGGCGGCACGGGCGTGCACAGCTTTGACCCACTGCAGCCACTTGAGTGGCCCACGCGTCTTGAGGCGGGCACGCTCAACGGCCACGGCATCGCGGGACTTTCTGCCGGTCTCGACTTTATCGAGGCGCAAGGCGGGGTCGAGGCGATTACGGCGCATGAGCGCTCGCTTGCAGAGCGCTTCCTCGCCGGTGCTCGCGAAATCCCCGGCATTGCGCTCTACGGTGCGTTTGACCAGCCCGTGCGCTCGGCGATCGTCTCACTCAACGTGGGTGATATCGACTCGGCCGAGATCTCGGACGCGCTCATGCAAGGGTGGGGGATTGCGACGCGCCCCGGTGCCCATTGCGCTCCGCTCATGCACCGTGCGTTAGATACCGAGCGCCAGGGTGTCGTCCGCTTCTCGTTTGGGTATTTCAACACGACCGAAGAAGTCGACACGGCTATCGATGCTCTGCGCAATTTAGCCTGCTAAAGCTGCTGGACCGTTTATACTTGCGGGACGGGTATTTTGCCCGTCCCGTTTTTGTTTCGACCCGAAAGGTGTGCCTATGGCTTCATCCGCCCCGCGCGGTCTGCGTTCCGACCATGTCGTTACCGTCGGCATTGCGCTGTTCTCGATGCTCTTTGGCGCCGGTAACCTCATTATTCCGCCGCTGCTGGCGCTGCAGGCAGGTTCTGCCACGCCGGTTGCCATGATCGGCTTTTTGATTGCCGCTATCGGTCTGCCCGTTATGGGATTTATCGCCGTCGCGCTCGCTGGCACGGCCCGAGAGCTGGCCGGGCGTGTGCATCCTAAGTTTGGCGAATTCTTCGTTGCGGCGGTCTACCTGGCCATCGGTCCGTGCCTGGCCATTCCGCGCACAAGCTCTACGGCGTTCGAAATGCTGGTGCCGCTGCTACCCGAGGGCGTTTCGCTCGGCACGGCACGTCTGGTGTTTGCCATCGGGTTCTTCGTCGTCGCGTTTGCGCTCACGCTACGTCCAGGCGTCATCACGCGCGTGCTCGGCCGCATTACGGGCCCTGCGCTCATTGCGCTCATCGTGCTGGTCGTGGGTGCTGCCGTGATCTCGCCGCTGGGACCGGCTGCCGCGCCGCAGGCCCCTTACGATGCAGGCGCCGCTGTGCAGGGCTTTCTGACTGGCTATCAGACCATGGACCTGCTCGCGTCACTTGCCTTCGGCATCATCATCGCCGAGACCATCCACGAGCTGGGTGTTACCGATGACAAGCGCGTGGCCTTCGAGATCTCGCGTTCCGGTGTTATCGCCGGCGTGCTCATGGCCATCATCTACTGCGGCTTGGGCCTTGCCGGTATGCAGCTCGGCACCGTGATGCCCGACGCTACCAACGGCGCCGCCATCCTCGCCCGTTCGGCCTCCATGCATTTTGGGCTTGCCGGCACGGTCGTGGTCTTTGCGATCTTTTTCCTCGCCTGCATGAACGTGTGCATCGGCCTCATCAGCTGCTGCTCGCGTTACTTCTGCGAGACGTATGTGGTCGAAGGGGGAGCGGAGGCCTCTGAGGAGGCCATGCGCCGTCCCTTTGCGGTTCTCGCCTTTGTGTTCGCAGCGTTTTCGTGCGTGCTCTCCAACGTGGGCCTCGACGTGATCCTTATGTTCTCGGTGCCCATGCTCAACGCTTTGTACCCCGTTGCCATTGTGCTGGTGCTTATGGGCCTGGTGCACGGCTTTTGTGACGCTCATCCGCAGGTGTGGGTCTGGGTCGGCGGCGTAGTCGCTGTGCAGAGCGTGATCACCTCGGTCCGCGATGCGTTCTTTGCTGGAGCGTGGCTACCGTTTGATGCTGTC
>DXZN01000030.1 GCA_019419645.1 Collinsella sp.
GATCGATGTTGATGTTGACCAGCTGCGCGAGGGTTTGCTCGACCGTGCGGGGAGTGCAGCCGGCGTGGGCTTTCCGGCCGCCATGCTCGACGTAGTGGATATCGAGGACGAGCCGCCCCAAGAGCTCCTAGCCCGAGCCGAACGCGAAGGCCTCGACCTCCGCGAATTTGCCGTCGACGATGACTAAGGGGCGGGGGTGGCTAATATGGGACGGCGCGTCTGTATCCGCGACTGCGCGAAAATGCGCGATAAGCCGTCGCAATGGAGTCTAACGACCTCGCGATTGCTCTATTTTGACTGCCCGCAGACTAAGTGAGTAGGCTTTTTTGGAAATCCTGAGCACCTGACTAATTTGCTTCAACAAACCCGCAGGTCACAGACTTGTGCTTTGGTGACGTGGTCGGCGATTCGACAAAAGTCTACTCACTTAGTTTTGCCAGACACTAACTGTCCTCAACGAGACCCCTGTCGGGGCGATTGATGCTCAAATGTAGCCAATTCGGGACGGCTGTCCCTGCCCGCTACGACGCCAGCGTGGCGATGACGGCTTCGTCGCCGGCGTATATTAGGGTGTTGCCATCGGGAATGATCGTTTGGCCGTCGCGCTTGAGCATCACTACAATAAACGGATGCTTGCCTTGCGGCACATCGCGCAGGCGCTGACCGGCCAGGCGACCGTGGGGAGTCACGGTGACCTCGCGCAGCGTAACCTCGGCACGCTCTTCGAACGTTGGGGCGGCCATCACCAGCAGATCGCCTTCCTGGATCACGGTGTCGCCATTGGGCAGTACCGGATGCGCCCCGTCGCGCAGCACCAGGACCACGAGCATGTCCGTCGCGCTGCCAATGTCCGCGAGCGGGCGTCCGGCAAACGGATGGCCAGCGCCCACCTTGAGCTTTACAAACGACATGCCGTCCTCGTCGCGGTAGTCGTTAAAGGTGCGGCGCACGTCGCCGGTCGCATCGATCATATCGAGTTTCTTCGCCACCGCCGGCAGCAGCGAGCCCTGCACCACGATGCTCGACGCGGCAATCACAAACACCAGGTCAAATAGGTCGTGTCCGCCGGGAACGCCGGCCACCACGGCAAAGAGACTAAAGACGACCGAAGCTGCTCCGCGCAGGCCCGCCCAGCTTACGAGCGCGACCTGGCTGGGATTCGTCTTAAAGGGCGCTAGGATCACGCCGACGGCGATGGGGCGGCTCACGAAGAGCATGAACGCCATGAGCGCCAGGCCCGGCAGCAGCATCTGCGGCAGGCGTGCGGGCGTTACGAGCAGGCCGAGCAAGAAGAAGATGGTCATCTCTGCCATCTCGGTGAGGGTGTCGAAGAAGTGCGCCATCTCGACCTTACCGGTGATGTCGCTTGCGCCCAGCACAATGCCTGCAAGGTATACGGCCAAAAAGCCGTTGCCGCCCAGGTAGCTCGGCAGCGCGTAGGCGACGATGGCCACGGCGAACAAGAAGATGGTCTGCGCGCCTTCGGCCGTTGCGTGTGCGCGCTCAATCAGACGGCTGGATGTCCAGCCGATGGCAAGGCCCAACCCCACGCCCAGGATGATCTGCTTGGTCAGCAGCACGGGAATGTCGATATTGCCGCCCGCCGCGAGTGTGGCGAGCACGGCGGTGAGCATGTAAGCGACGGGGTCGTTGGAGCCCGATTCGACCTCGAGCAGCGAGTCGGTGCCGCCCCTCAGCGACAGGCTGTGCTCGCGCAGCACGCTAAAGACGCTGGCCGCGTCGGTGGATGCCACGACCGATCCCAACAGCAGGCCACCAATCCAGTCAAAACCCAGCACGAAGTGCGCAAACGCACCCGTAATGCCGGCAGTGATGACGACGCCGAGCGTGCTCAGCAGTACCGCGGGCACGGCAACGGGTTTGGCACGGTCGATATTGGTGTTAAAGCCGCCGTAGAACATGATGAACAGCAGCGCCGTGCTGCAGACGGTTTCGGTGAGCGCATAGTCGCTAAAGTCGATGTGCGCCGGACCGTTGACGCCCAGCAGCATGCCGAGTGCGATAAAGATGAGCAGGGTGGGGAAGGGGAGCTTTTTGCCGACGGGTTTGATGGTCAGACACAGAATAATGACGAGGCCGATAAAGAGAAGGATCTGGTTCATGGATGGTGTCCGCTCCTGGGTGGTTGGCGTGGCACGGTCAGTTGCCTGCGGTTATTTGTACCCAAAGATGGTGGGTTTATGGGGTTAGATTGCGGGCGTGCGCGATATCGTCATAGACGGCTGCCGTCTTTGCCTCTGCTCGGAAACCCTTTCCAGCTTTATTGCAACGGAGTACAATGGGTAACGTTTAAGTTCAACTTGAAGTTTTAGTTGCGGTTCCGGGCTTCGGTCGCAAGGTAGGGAAAGGCGTTCCATGGCGATCTATGTGACATCTGATGCTCACGGACACGTGCATGCGCTTGACGAGGCCCTGTCTAAGATCTCGTTGACGTCCGACGACACGCTGTACGTGCTGGGCGACATGATCGATCGCGGGCCCGATCCGGTCGGCGTTATTAAGCTCGTGCGCTCGCTGCCTAACGCCCGCGTTCTCAAGGGCAATCACGAGCAGATCATGCTCGATGCCATCATTGGCCAGGATCCGCTCGATGCCGAGACCTGGGATATCAACGGTGGCTGGACGACGCGCGAGCAGCTCAACGACATGGAATTTGAGGCATACGAGGAGCTCGTGCGATGGATGGCCGCGCTGCCGCTCTACGCGGTGGCCGAGACCGAGGAGCGCCCGTATCTGCTGGTACATGCTGGAATCGAGATGAAGGCGGCGCGCGCGTTTTTACTTGAGCATGGCGTCGATTGTGCCGATGGCGTCGGAGCGGTGGGTGCCGATCGCGAGCTGCTGCAGCAGATGCTCGCGGTGCAGTCGTCCGATGACCTGCTGTGGATTCGTCACGGCTATTGGGATGCGCCGACCGGGCTGCTTTCTGCCGAGGGCAAGGGTCCGGTCGTGGTGAGCGGTCACACGCCAACGGTGTCGCTCGGGCGTTATTGCGAGGTCGGTGGTCTTGCGGGGCTCGATGAGGAGTCGGGCCGCGGGCAGATCGTGCGCCTGGGCGGCGAGGATGCCGCCGGTGTGCCCGATCGCATCGACATCGACTGCGCTGCCGCCACCGGCTCCGAGTTCGGTCGCGTCGGTATCCTGCGTCTGGACGACGGGGCGGAGTTCTATGCGAACATCAACCCTGGAGAATAACCTTGTTCCGCCGTTCTACCGAACGGCGGTCACGTTGACGCTGCGCAGCCCCGAAGCACCCCACCTTGTCGCTCAAACCGTCGCTCGCGTACAGAAGTACGCGTCGCTCCTCCTTCGCGCCAACCTGGGGCACTTCGAGACTGCTCGCTGTCGGTGCCAAAACATCGACGTTTCTTTTCTTCAAATTGATTCGAATTAGGCGCCGTAGGGGTTGCGGTCGCGCTCGATGCGTTGGCGGATGTGGGCGTATTCGATAATCAGCAGCACCAGGAGTAGGGCCATGATGGCTAGGTAGCTCACCACAGCGCCCATCAGACCCAGTAGCTTAATCAGGATCACCGGCAGCACCACGCTTACGGCGAAGCAGATCAGGTAGATCTTGGTGACGTCTCCAGCGTGGCGCAGCACCGTGATGATGGCGTAGATAAAGTCGATGGCCGCGGTGACGCCGCCGGCGACGACCATCAGCAGCGCCAGCGTACGGTAGCGTTCAAAGCTGAGGCCGTACATAAAGCTCATGAGGGGAATACCGGGACCTGCCATAAATGCGGCGCACACGCCGGTGATGACCACGATCAGCGCCATAACGGCAACAATAATCAGGTCAAAGCGACGACGCTTGCGAGGATTAGCCCAAATGCTCGACAAGCGCAGGAGCTGCGGTTTATAGATAAATCCAATGCTCAGCAAAATGGCCTGCGCTGGAAAGAACAGGGCATTAAAGTACAGCTGATACTTGTAGGCCAGCGTGCCTTCCATCACGAACTTGGGCATGCTCTCGATAAGGTTGAACAGGAACAGCGCGCCAAAAAGCGGGGCGCACTGGATAAACAGGTGACCGACCTCGCGCAGGCTCACGCGGCGCGATTTTTCGGTTTCGAGCAGGGCGAGCGGCGCGGTGACCAGCACGAGCGAGGCGATGGCGGTGACACCCATGGCCATGGCGGCGATGGGCATGCTGCGCGTGAGGAACAGTGCCACGCTAAAGACCGCGATGACGCCGACGGATCGTAGCGTTTGGCTCATGCCGGCCAGGTAGAGTTTGTCGGCCTGCTGCAGGCGGCCCTCGTACACGTCGGCAATGCCGTCGATCGCCTTATACAGGTAGACGCCCAGGCCGATTGTGGCCATCTGCGCATCGTAGCCGCGGGCGCTGCTGTATACCAGGCCGCATGCCAGCGCGAGCGCTCCGCAGATCCAGCGGTTGAGCTGGTAAGAGGCAAAGGACGTCTTTTCGTCGATGTCCGAGACCTGGAAATTGCGCACGCCGTAGTTGCACGCGATCATTATGAGCGTGCCGGTGACAAAGGCGATGGAGAATTTGCCAGCCTCTTCGGCGCCCACGAGCTGCGTAGACACGATGGTGAGCAACGGAAACACCATGCCCCACACGGCGGTGCCCAGGGTATTCCAAAGGTAGTCGCGACGGGTGGCGTGATCTTCGTACTCGGCTTCTTGTGTGGAGAAGCCGCCGCCGTAGACGGCTCCGAGCAGGCGGTTCCACCAAGCGTTGACCATGCGGCGGACGGGGCCGGGCTCCCGATCGCGTTCGCGCCGGCGACGGCGTGTGGCCTGGCTGCTGTCGGGGCCGCCGGCGTTGCGCTGGCTCAGCTCCTGGATGCGCGCGAGCTCTTCGGCCGTGTGGGAGGCGGGGAACAGGCCGTTCTCGATGCGTCCGCCCTGGGCCCTTGCGGTGCCGCTGCCCGATACGGTGGGGTCGGTGACGCCATTGCGGCGGGCGATGGCGCGGCGAATGCTATCGATGGGCGTGATGCTCAAAGCGGAGTCCTTTCTATTGCTGCGCTCTAGTATAGACGCGACGGTGTTCGTTCGTGTTTTTGAACAGGTTGTTCGATAATTTCGGCGGCGCCATTCAGTAGACGGCATTTGGGGACGTTCCTTATGTGCCGGCACTTTGGGAACGTCCCTAAGTGCCGGCATCCGGGGTCGCTCCTTGGTTGTTGCCTGTTCAAGAGTGTCCCTAACGACTAGGCCGCTTGCGTGCGATTTTTGACCGTTGGGCGGGCGCTTCGCCGTTGCCGCAAAAACGTTTTTGCATATCGGGTACAACGGGCTTTACGTGAGTAAAGTGCGCGCCTCGTCCACGTGTCGCGCTTTTAAAGGAGGCCCCATGCCAGGTGTTACCCCTGCAGAAGTTCTGTCCAACTTTGGCATTACGCTGGTCGAAGATCCTGCCGAGAACCAGCCCCGCCTGCTGGTCGACCTGCCGGCAGCCGAGCTCGTCGAGCACGCCATCCGTCGCAACGAAGGTCGTATGGCCTCCAACGGCGCGCTGGTGATCGAGACGGGGGAGCGCACTGGCCGCTCGCCTAATGACCGCTTTATCGTTGACACCCCCGATGTTCACGACAAGATTGCCTGGGGTGCCGTCAACCGCCCGCTGTCTGTCGAGAGTTACGAGGCCATCAAGGCCGGCATCGTCGACTATCTCAACGAGCGCGACGTGTTCGTCACTCGCGGTATGGCCGGTGCCGACCGCAACCATACGCGTCGTCTGCTTGTCGCCTGCGAGCGTGCCAGCCAGGCGCTCTTTATTAAGCAGATGCTCGCCCGCCCGCTTGCCCGTGAAATCGCACGCACCGGCGAGCCGGACTTCTGCGTGCTCGCCGCGCCGGGCTACCAGTGCGATCCCGCCATCAAGGGCCTCAACTCCAGCGCCGCCGTGGTCATTAACTTCCAGGAGCGCGTGATTCTGGTCGCCGGCACCGGCTACTCCGGCGAGATCAAAAAGTCCATTTTCAGCGTCATGAATTACCTGCTGCCCGTCGAGGACGACGTGCTGCCCATGCATTGCTCGGCCAGTATGGACCCCGTCACGCATGAGACCGCCGTGTTCTTTGGCCTCTCCGGCACCGGCAAGACCACGCTTTCGGCCAACCCCACGCGCCTGCTGATCGGCGACGACGAGCACGGTTGGTCCGACATGGGCATCTTCAACATCGAGGGTGGCTGCTACGCCAAATGCGAGGGCCTGGACGCGTTCCACGAGCCCGAAATCTTCAACGCTGTCCGCTTTGGCGCGATCTGCGAAAACGTGGTGCTCGACGAGAACCGCAAGCCCAGCTACGACGACATCTCGATCACGCACAACACACGCGTGGCATACCCTGTGGAACACATTCCCAACGCGTGGACCAAGGGCATGGGCACCACTCCAAGCGTCGTGCTGTTCCTGACCTGCGACGCCTTTGGCGTGTTGCCGCCCATCTCACGCCTGACGGCCGATGCCGCCATGTACCACTTCGTGACGGGCTTTACGGCCAAGATCCCCGGCACCGAGGTCGGCGTCACCGAGCCCACGCCCACGTTCTCTTCGCTGTTTGGCGAGCCGTTTATGCCGCTCGACCCCATGGTCTATGCCAAGATGCTCGGTGAGCGCATCGCCGACGGCCGCACCCGCGTCTATCTGGTCAACACCGGCTGGATCGGCGGCGGCTACGGCGTTGGCCATCGCATTGAGCTGGCCTACACGCGCGCCCTGGTCGCGCGCGCCCTCGACGGCACCATCGAGGACAGCGAGTTCGTCCACGACGATATCTTTAACGTCGACATTCCCACCACGTGCCACGGCGTGCCCGACGGCATCCTGGTGCCGCGCCAGTACTGGCAGAGCACCGCGCGCTACGACGAGGCGGCGCACAACTTGGCCGTGATGTTCGAGGAGAACTTCGAGAAGAAGTACTCGCACCTGCCCGAGTCCGTGAAGGCCGCCGGTCCGCATGCTCAGGTGCACGCCGACGCCCGTCATCGCGGCCACGGCCTGCTGGGACTTCGCCACTAGCGTCGCCTCAGACCCAAAACCACCATAAAGGGGACAGGCACCTTTGTGGTGGTTTTACTCGCGCGGATGACTCGGGTTACAATACGCCTGACATATTGCCCCCTTCTCCGGATGGGGGCAGCGTAAGCGCTCTTGTGGCGGCACCGTAGGACTTTGAAGGTGGCCGTCGTAAGGGCGCTTTTTGTTTAGGCACCCGGGCTCGGGCGCATGCTATGAAGGGAGAGCGCATGAAGAGCTTTATTGCCGAGGATTCGTTTTGGGAGCTATTTCCGCAGGCGGCTGTCGGTGTTGTGGTCGTAAAGGGCATGAAGCCCGCGGCTCAGATTCCTCAAGAGGACGTTGATGCGATTGCCGCGTTGCTCGACCGCGCCAATATCGATGCGGAGCGTCACCTGACGAGTGATACCATCAGCGAGAATGCGCCGGTTAAGGCATGGCGCGAGGCTTATCGGCTGTTCAAGACCAAAAAGGGCGCGCGTTGCTCAATTGAGAACCTGCTCAAGCGCGTGCTCAAGGGCAAACCGGTGGGCCACATTACGCCCGCGGTGGACATCTGCAACACGGTGTCACTGACCTACGCGCTGCCCGTTGGCGGCGAGGACCTGCATGCGATTGAGGGGGATCTTCGCTTGAAGGTGACTGACGGCGGCGATGCGTTCCTGCCACTTGGCGAGGAAACGGATGACCCGACGCTGCCCGGCGAGCTCGCCTACATCGATGATGCGGGCGCCGTATGCCGCTGCTGGAACTGGCGCGATGGCGTTCGCACGGCGCTGTCCGACGATTCGGCCGATGCATTCCTGGCGATTGAGTGCGTGGAGCCCGAGCGGATGGGGGATTGCCAGGCTGCCGTTGATCGTCTCGCCGAGTTGCTCGAGCGCTATCTGGGAGCGACGGTTGTCGTTAAGACGCTTGTGACCCGCGACAATCCCTGCGTGGAACTGTAACGACGCCTGCGGATCATGTTCGCCGGTCAAAACCACTACAAAGGTGCCTGTCCCCTTTGTGGTGGTTTTTATGTTGATGGGTTAACAAATGGGATATTTGGGTATGGGTGTTGCCTTGTGCGGCTAAGATGTTTACCCGTTAGCATCATGCAAGCGAAAGGCGGTCGTCTCCCATGCAGCAGAACGACGAGACACGTTTCGAGGACTTTGTCGGACTGATCAGCGGGCTCTACAAGGAGATCCAGCGCATTAAGACATCCGAGGGCGCAAGGCTGGGCCTCAAGGGCTCCGACGTTATGTGCCTGTACTATCTTGAGCGCAGCAAGGACGGCCTGACTGGCGCTGACCTGGCTCGCATGGCAGGCGTGACCCGTGCCGCCGTCTCGCGCACGCTCGCGCATCTGGAGGAGGGCGGCTACGTCGAGGTCGACGACTCGGGTGATGCAGCCGTTAAGTATCGTGCCCCGGTGCGCCTGACCGCTCTGGGCGGCGAGAGCATGAGCGAGGCGGACCGCATCATTCGCGAGGTGCTCGACACCACCGGTAAGGCTATGGGTGTGGAGCAGCGCGAGCAGATGTATGCGTCGCTGCGTACGATTCTCAACACCCTGCGTGAGATCTAAGGCCGCCAAGGCATTTGCTTTCCATTAAAAACTGCATAGTCCCGTTTGAGCGCGTATGCCGTGCCGGGGCATTGCTGTCAAAATTCCCCGCGCGGGACCTGCGCAAGAAAGGATTCGTTATGTCCGTCCGCATTATTACCGATTCCGCAAGCGATATGTCGCCGGCGGAGCACCCCGCTCTGCGTGTTCTGCCGCTGTCCGTCACCTTTGGCACCGATGTGTATATGGATGGCGTCGACATCGATCACCAGCGCTTTTACGAGATGCTTGTGGAGCGCGATGAGCTGCCCAAGACCGGTCAGGTCAACCCGTACGCCTTTTCGCAGGCGATTGCCGAAGCGCGTGAGGCCGGCGATGAGGCCGTGATTATTACCGTGGGCGCCAAGCTCTCGGGCACCAATCAGAGTGCCCGCACCGCACTTGCCGAGGCCCCGGGCGGCGATGTGTACGTGGTGGATAGCAATAACGTTACCCTGGGCGAGCGCGTGCTGGTCGAGTATGCCCTGCGCTTGGTGGACGAGGGCCAGGGCGCGGCTCAGGTTGCGGCGGCTGTCGAGGCCGTGCGCGACCGCGTGGTCGTCATCGGCCTGCTCGAGACGTTGGAGTACCTGGTGCGCGGCGGTCGCCTGTCTGCTGCTGCCGGCGCCGTGGGCACGCTGCTCAACGTAAAGCCCGTTGTGGCTGCCGAGGACGGTCTGATCGTGCAGCTGGGCAAGGCGCGCGGTTCCAAGAACGGCCGTAACCTGCTCAACCAGAAGGTCGAAAAGGCAGGCGGCATCGACTTTTCCATGCCGCTGGCGCTCGGCTATACGGGCCTTTCGGATGCGGTGCTCAAGAAGTATATCGAGGACAGCGCGGCACTGTGGGCTGGCCACACCGAGGGCGAACTGCCCGTTCACACCATCGGCGCCACCATCGGCACCCATGTAGGCCCCGGCGCCGTAGCCGTAGCCTTCTTCCAGCCCGTTAACTAGCCCACCTGCCAAAACCACCACAAAGGGGACAGGCACCTTTGTGGTGGTTTATGCTATTCCGGGTGGAAGGGAGCGAGCAATGGCGTCTGAGGGCTTTTTTGAGCGGGTGTACGAGGTGGTCGAGCAGATTCCCGAGGGGATGGTCGCCACGTATGGTCAGGTGGCGCTGCTTGCTGGACGTCCACGAAGTGCGCGGTACGTGGGGTATGCCCTGCATGGCAATCCGCGCCCCGGCGAGATTCCCTGTCACCGCGTGGTGTTTGCCGATGGCCGCATATGCGATGGTTTTGCTTTTGGCGGTCCCGATGCTCAACGTGAGCTTTTGCTAGGGGAGGGTGTGGCGTTTAAGGACGACATGCACGTCGACTTGGCCGCCTGTCGCTGGCCTGCAGGGCTCTAGCGGCTCTGCCGTGGCTTAAACCACCACAAAGGTGCCTATCCCCTTTGTGGTGGTTTTGGCAGGTTTACCGAGGTTAACTTATGGAGAAGGTATGGCGGCGCGGTTTGTCGCAGCAAAGTAAACCACGGTGAACTATATTGTTTTCAGCAACGGAGCAGGCAATAGGCGATGAAAAAGCCTGCCCTGTTGAGTTTGATTCGCATTCCTCCCCTCTGTGCGATTCAACGGTGTACTTCGGGAACAGGCCCGCTGGCAACTATCTGCCAGCGGGCCTGTTCCTGTTTCGGTGAGGATTCAGCCTCACCGTCTATGTTGTGCGAAGGCGCTTTGCCTAGTACACCATGCCCATGGCGTCCTGAACCTCGCCCAGGGTCTGCTCGGCGATCTCATTGGCGCGACGGTTGCCCTCGTGCAGGACGTCCTTTACGTAATCCAGGTCGTTCTCGTAGCGCTGGCGACGCTCACGGATCGGCGCGAAGTACTCGTTGACGGCCTCGGTCACGTACTTCTTGAGCTGGCCGGAGCCGCCCATGCCAATCTCCTCGGCAATCTCGACTTCGGAACGGCCGGTGCAGATGGCGGCCGTCGAAAGCAGACCGGACACGCCGGGGCGGTTCTCGGGATCGAACGTGATCATGCGCTCGGAGTCGGTCTGGCTCTTCTTGATGCGCTTGGCCGTCTCCTCGGCGGTCATCGAGATGTTGATGGCGTTACCGTAGCTCTTGCTCATCTTGCGACCGTCCAGGCCCGGCAGCAGCGGGGTCTCGGACAGCAGTGCGTCGACCTCGGGGAACACCTTGCCGTAGCGGTTGTTAAAGCGGCGGGCGATGGTGCGGGTGAGCTCGATGTGCGGCAGCTGGTCGCGACCGACGGGCACCACATTGCCCTTGCAGAACAGGATGTCGCAGGCCTGGTGCACCGGGTAGGTGAGCAGAAGGCCGGTGAGCTCGTGGCCCGAGGCCTCCATCTCGGCCTTGACCGTGGGGTTGCGCGCCAGCTCGGCCTCGGACACCAGCGACAGGAACGGCAGCATGAGCTGGTTGGCGGCGGGCACGGCGGAGTGCGCGTAGATCATGGTCTTGTCGGGGTCGATGCCGCAGGCAAGGTAGTCCATGACCATGTTGTACACGTTGTCCTGGATGTGCTCGGTCGTGTCGCGGTCGGTGATGACCTGGTAGTCGGCGATGAGTACGTTGGTCTTGGCACCCATGTTCTGCAGCTCCACACGGCCCTTGAGGGTGCCGAAGTAGTGACCCAGATGCAGACGGCCGGTGGGGCGGTCGCCGGTGAGCATGGTGAACTTGTCGGGCGTCTTGGCCAGGCCCTCGCGAATGGCGTTGCTCTTCTGCAGAGCGACTTCGTAGCTGTTCTCGTTTGGCATAATTGCTCCTAACGTATGTTCATGGGTCAAGATGATAACGCGTTTATTGGAGGGGCGGGGCGTAAGTAGGCGAGGGGCTGGCAAGGGGTGGCTTACGCGATTGATGCGATGTAGTTGCACTTGGTCAGCGATGCCTTGGCACATTCTCGGCAGCTTACCCTAGAGCTTGTGGTGGCGCTCTTCCTTACGTTCTTCGGCTGCCTGCTCCTCCTGCTTAAAGGCGGGGTCGTCGGGGGTGACGAGCTCATCCTCGTGTGTGCGCTTGTTGTAATGGTGGCGCAGCACGGGCTCAAACAGATGTAGATGCTTGGCAAAGGCCGCCGAGCCAATGGCGAGCACGGTAAAGATGAGCACGCGCATGGGCACCTCGACCTGGTTAATCGCGGCGGCGCCGGCCGAAAGCATAATGCACCAGGCGTAGATGAGGAGCACTGCCTGTTTTTGGTTGTAGCCCTCTTGGATCAGGCGGTGGTGGATGTGGCCCTTGTCGGCCTGCCCGATGCTAATGTGGGCGCGCTTGCGGCGCACGATGGCGCTAAACGTGTCGATGATGGGCACGCCGGCAACGATGAGTGGGATGATAAGCGAGGTGAGCGCGGCGGTGCGGCTCACGTTGAGCAACGAGATGGAGCCCAGCGCAAAGCCCAGAAGCAGCGACCCCGAGTCGCCCAAGAAGATGCTTGCGGGGTTGAAGTTGTAGCGCAAAAAGGCCAGGCAGGCGCCAAAGAGCGCAATGGAGAGCGCGGCGGCGTCGATGCGGCCCGAGAGAACGGCCATCGAAAACATGGTGAACGACGCGATGCCGCAGATGCCCGTGGCCAAGCCGTCGAGGCCGTCGATGAGGTTAATGATGTTGGTGAATGCCACCAGATAGATCACGGTGATGGGGTAGGCGAGCCATCCGAGCATGATCTCGCCGGGGGCAAACGGGTTGACGATGACGCCGATGCGCAGGCCGCCCACGCAGGCGATGAGCGCGGCGAGGACCTGACCGGCCAGTTTTTGCTTGGGCTTGAGCTGGAAGACGTCGTCGATAGCGCCGGTCGCAAAGATGACGGTAAAGGAGAGCGCCAGCATGGGATAGCTAATGTGAAGGCGCGGGTGCGGCACCAGGACGGGCGGCCAGCCTAGGTGCCAGGTGCCTAGGATTTGCACAATGCAGGCAACGACCAGGCCCAAAAACACCGCCGTTCCGCCCAAACGCGGGATGGGCTTGGTGTTGATGCGGCGCTTGGAAGGATAGTCGACGGCGTCGAGCTTAATTGCCAAGCGCTTGACCAGGGGCACAATGAGGAAGGTCGTGATAAAGGCCGCCGCTGCCACGCATAGGTACGGTATGTAGCTCGGGGATGAAGCCATGAATCTAAAAACCGCCAAGCGTCGAAGGAAAAGGTCAGAAGAACGCCATGCGCAAAGGGCATAGCCGAACCATGATACTCGACCACGGGGGGTGCATGGAATTGCATGCAGCGATAATCACGCGCTTACCAGATATTGGGATGTTGTCGATGGCTTGTCGGGATACCGGCGGGGATCCATATGGGCTGTAATGGTGGTTTTCGGCAAATGAAAACCACCCCCCACGTTACGAAAATGAACCCACCTAAAACAGGTGGGTGCCCTCATCGACTGTTCCAGCGTCCTTAACAACGAAGGATACCTGTACTAGGTACGACTGTGTGGGCTCCCTAAATAAACGCGACGGTTCACCCAGTTGCTCCGCGGGGGGCGGAATACCTACATCATAAAGCGGCACTTTATCGATTCCAGTCTTGACATTACAAAAATCGTGTCGGACGATTACGGCGCCTTGGGCTCGAGCCGTCTGTGCGGTTGGTCCCTTTACGTTTGAGCTGCTGAATCATTGTTTTGGAGCATGTTTTTATGCCGACGTCGTTGACCGAACTTTTTTCGCCCGCCTGCCATTTGTGTCCGCGCCGTTGCGGTGCGGCGCGCGACGAGGGCGCGCGTGGCGTGTGCGGCGCCGACAACACGCTTAAGGTCGCCCGCGCGGCGCTCCATATGTGGGAGGAGCCGCCCATTTCGGGCGAGGCCGGCTCGGGTACGATTTTCTTTAGCGGCTGTTCGCTCAAATGTATCTACTGCCAAAACCACGAGATCTCGACGGGCAATTTCGGTCTTGAGATTTTGCCCGAGCGTTTGGTCGAGATTATGCTGGAGCTGCAGGACCAGGGCGCCAATAACATCAACCTGGTGACGGCGACGCACTATGCGCACCTGTTGCCTGCCGCGATTGCCGCGGCACGGACGCGCGGGTTGGTCATCCCAATTGTCTACAACACGAGTGGTTACGAGCGCGCGAGTGCCGTGGCGGCGCTGGGCGACCTTGTCGACGTGTGGCTTACGGACTTTAAATATGCCGATGCCGGGCTTGCTCAGTCGCTTTCTCATATTAAGGACTACCCGCGCGTGGCCGTGTCGGGTCTGGCCCAGATGGCGCGCGAGATTGAGCGCCGCGGGGGAGAGCTGGTAGACGAGGACGGGCTCATGAGGCGCGGCATAATCGTGCGTCATCTGGTGCTGCCGGGGCATGCGGACGATTCGTGCCGCGTGTTGGACCTGGTGTGGCAGACGGTGGGCGACGTGCCGATCTCGGTCATGAACCAGTACACGCCCAATGCCCTCATGCGCGAACAAGGCGGCGACCTGGCGCGCGCCGTGACGCGCGAGGAGTACGAGCAGGTGCTCGACCATGCCGACGACCTGGGCTTTACGACGATGTTTTGGCAAGAAGGCGGCGCGGTAGACGAGAGCTTTACCCCGGCGTTCGATACCACCGGTGTTCTTACTAGTGCTCAAACCAGCTAATCTGGGACGAGGCTCTTTGAGTAGTCTTTTTGGGACGGGGCTGTTTTAGCTACCCCTGCCGCTGTTCGACCAAACCGTTCGCGTTGTCTGTCGGGGTAGCTAAAACAGCCGCGTCCCAAAAAGACTGGGTATTGGGCGTTGACAGTTGGCGAGCCGTAGGTAAAATATCAACTTGTCCTGGGGACGTAGCTCAGTTGGGAGAGCGCTGCCGTCGCATGGCAGAGGCCGAGGGTTCGACTCCCTTCGTCTCCACCCTTGGATTTGATAAGCCGCTGACATTGTGTCGGCGGCTTTTTTTAAAAGAAAGGGCTGTACCATGGCCAAGCTTGAGTCCCAACCACTGTCTGCCGAGGAACGCGCCGAGTTGGAAGAGCTCCGCGCCGAGAAAGCTCGTCGCGAGGCCCAGGAAGAGGCACGCCGCGAGCGTGAGGAGCTGGCCGCCCTGCGTGCCGAGCGCGAGAAGGCCGAGGAGGCCGCCGCGAACGTCGCCCCCGCGCCCAAGCCCGCCGCCGCGAAGCCCGCGCCCACCGCACCTAAACCTCAGCCTAAAAAGGTCGCTCGTTCCAAGTCCGTCGAGCCCAAGCCGAGCCGTGACGAGATGACCTTTGCCCAGCGCATGGTTACCTCCAAGGAGCCTACGGGCGAGAACGAGATCCCTGGCATGGCGCCGGCTCAAAAAATCATCATTGTCCTTGCCCTCATCGCGTTTGTCATCTTTATGGGCTACACGATCCTGACCAGCATGGGCCTGCTCTAGCCCATTCGCGCTGGGTGCCATGCCCGAACACTCTGCCCTTTTCCAACCCTCAACCTCTGCACAACGCATCCGAAAGGTCGCCCCATGGCTTTGACCGACATCTCGCATCCCACCGACATTGCAATGCTCACCGATCTGTACGAGCTCACTATGGCCCAGGGCCTGTGGGAGAGCGGCAAGGCCAATGAGCAGGGTTGTTTTACCGCGTTTTACCGCGACCATCCCTTTGGCAGCGCCTATGCCGTCATGTGCGGCACCGCCGAGCTGCCCGAGCTGGTCGAGAACCTGCGCTTTACGCCCGAGGATATCGACTACCTCGCCTCACTCCAGGCCCCGGCCGGCGGTGCGATGTTCAAGCCTGCATTCCTCGACTACCTGCGCGATTTTCATGCACATGTAAACATCGACGCCGTCCCCGAGGGCGAGCTCGTCTTTCCGCGCGAACCCATGGTTCGCGTCACCGGTCCCGCGCTGGAGTGCCAGCTGCTCGAAACGGCGCTGCTCAACATCGTCGGCTTCCAGACGCTTGTCGCCACCAAGACGGCGCGCGTGGTGCTGGCGGCGGACGGCCGTCCCGTTGCCGAGTTTGGCCTGCGCCGCGCCCAGGGTCCCGATGGCGGGCTGGCCGTCGCGCGCGCGAGCTACGTTGCCGGCTGCTCCTCTACGTCCAATGTGCTCGCCGGCCGCCGCTACGGTATTCCCGTCTTTGGCACGCATGCGCACAGCTGGGTCATGAGCTTCGACTCTGAGCTCGAGGCCTTCCGCGCCTTTGCCAAGTCGAGCCCCAAGAATTGCACGCTGCTCATCGACACCTACGACGTACGCGAGGGTTGCGAGCATGCCATTACGGTTGCCAAGGAGATGGAAGCGGTGGGCGAGCGCCTGTCGGCCATTCGCATCGACTCCGGCGACCTCGCCAAGCTCTCCAAGTATGTGCGCGGCCGTTTTGATGCCGAGGGCCTGCCCTATGTGGGGATCTCGGTTTCTAACGATTTGGATGAGTACACGATTCAGTCGCTGCTCGACCAGGGCGCGCCTATCGATAGCTTTGGCGTGGGCACCAAGCTCGCGACCTGCTACGACCAGCCGGCGCTGGGCGGCGTGTACAAGCTCGCCGCCCGCCGTGCGAGTGAGACGGACCCGTGGACGCCGGTGGTCAAGCTCTCCGAGCAGCCCTACAAGCGCACGATCCCGGGTGTGCAACGCGTGCGCCGTTATTACGACGGCTTTGGCGGCCCAGTCTGCGACATGATCTACGACGAGGACCATCTGGCGGGGGAGGGCGCCGCGCGCGGCAATACCCTCGTGGCCGTGAATGATGCCGCTCTGGTGACCGACGTGTCCGAACTTGAGTATCGCGAGCTGCTGGTGCCGATCGTGCGCGATGGCAGTGCGGTGGCTACGCGTGAGAGCATCCAGGACGCGCGCGAGCGTTGCGCCTGGGCACTTGACCATCTGGACGCAGCTTTCAAGCGCTTCCTGTACCCGCAGACCTATGTGGTGGGCATGGAGCAGGGCCTGGCTCAGGTGCGCGACGAGCTCGTGCGCAAGAACATGGCTGCGGCTTCGGCCTTCCCCTGGGCAAAATGATCCGAAGGGGACGGAGGAAAACGGATCATTTTCGTCCGTTCCGCACCAGGCGCCCCGACTGCCCCAGCTCGCCCGAACGCTCGACATTCGATTGGTTTGACGTATGACGACTTCTTATAAAACGATGGTGGTAAAGATCGGTTCGTCCACGGTGGTGGGCGCCGACGGCAAGGTCAACCGCGCCTTTATCGGCGGGCTTGCCGACCAGGCCGCAGCGCTGCGCGAGCTTGGCTGGCGCCTGGTCGTGGTGAGCTCGGGTGCCATTGCCTGCGGCTATCCCGTGCTGGGCTTCGACCGCAAGCCGGTCGGTGACCTGCCGAGCCTGCAGGCCTGCGCCTCGGCCGGTCAGTGCATCATCTCGTCGGCCTACGACGAGGAGTTCCATGCGCGCGACCTGCTCACCTCGCTCGTGCTGCTCACGCGTCACGACACGGCGCGCCGCACGTCCTACCTGCACGCGCGCGACGCCCTGCTGCGCCTGGTGGAGCTGGGCGTGGTGCCGGTCGTCAACGAGAACGACACCGTTACCGTCGATGAGATCAAGTTCGGCGACAACGACACGCTGGCGGCGCTTGTGAGCTGCCTGGTTTCTGCCGATCTGTGCGTGACGCTCTCGGACATCGATGGCCTCTACACCGCCAATCCGCATGAGGATCCGACGGCCGAGTTTATCCCGGTCGTGCATAAGATCGATGCCAAGATTATCGCCTCGGCGGGCGATTCTTCCACATCGGTGGGTACGGGCGGCATGATCACCAAGATTCGCGCGAGCCGCATTCTCATGACGGCGGGCATTCAAAGCGTGATTTGCTCGGGCGAGGAGCCCGATGCGCTCGTGCGTCTGGCCCGCGGCGAGAGCGTGGGTACGCTGTTCGATCCGCCGGCGGAGCGCCTGGACATTGCGCCGCGCAAGTTGTGGATCGCACTGGGTGACAAGGCGCATGGCTCGGTGACGGTCGATGATGGCGCCGCGAAGGCGCTGGTCAGCCGCGGATCGTCGCTGCTCGCGGTGGGTATTCGCGAGGTCGATGGCCAGTTTGCCGAGGGCGATGTGCTCGACGTGTGCGACCCGAGCGGCATGGTTGTCGCCCGTGGTATCGCCGAGGCCGATTCGGACGTGCTGGAGCTTGCAGCCGGCCGCCGCCAGGACCAGATTGCCAGCAACCGCCTGCTCGCAGACCTGGCCGAGAAGCCCGCGATCCATAGGGACAACTTGATAGTGTTCGCCTAACCAATTGACGCTGCAAACGCCCCTAAGCGGCAATCTGACGTTCAATCGTCGGGCATGACCAAAAGGTCAATGCCCTCCTCTTTCACGTCACCTTGCTCGCTTAGGGGCGTTTTCGCTTTCTGTCCTCTACCAGCGGCATTGTCGTTGCCGGCACTTGGGGACGTTCCTATTGTGCCGGCAGACGGGGACACTCCTTTGCTAGAAGATCTGGCGCAGGTCTCCGCGGTTGAGGGCTTCGTCGAAGAGGTGCTTGAACACCACGCTGCCGTGCAAGCCGTCGTGCTCGAACTCGTTGGTCACCCAGGCATGCGAGTTGCCCACGCGGCTGAGCGTATCGAGCTGCATGCCCGAGTCCACGTACATGTCATCGAAGTACACCGCGGCCTGCAGGGGCACCTCGTTGCACGCCAGGCGCTGCGGGTCGTAGATCTTGTCCCAGCTTGTGTCTTCCATAAGCAGATCCATCGCCGGCTTGAAGGGCTTAAGTTCGGGCATCTGCTCAAACATCCACGGGAACATGGCCTCGCCGGTAAACATGAGCGGTCGCGTGAGCGTGTCGAACTCGGCACGATGGGCCTTCTCTTCTGCCGCGGCCCAGCGAATGGGCATGGTGTCGCCGTCGGCGTAGATGAACTCCTGAAGCGTCCAGTACAGCGGATTCGTGCGCGTGTTGGTGCGCTCGAAGGCGCGCATCAAAAAGCTGTCGGATACCGAGGCGCCGCAGGCCAGCGTGCCGTCGCCGTCAACAAAAGCATGATCGATAATCCAATGCATGCGCTCAAAGCTCGGCTTCATGCCAAAGTCGCTGCCCATGAGCTGCAGGCGTTCGACCGTCATCGGCGAGCCGTCGGGTAGCACGGGCTTTTGCTCCTCGAGGGCATCTGCCAGGGCCGCCACGCGCTCGACGTCGGCGGGGTAGCGGTTGTAATACTGCTGCGTCTTGGCAGCCATGCGCGGGAAGGTGTGCGCGTAGACCTCGCTTGCGCTCGCCGGTACGTGGGGGATGCCGCCGCAGGTAAAGCTTGCCGCCACGCCCTCGGGGAAGAGCGACAGGTAGCTCAGCGTCAAAAAGCCGCCGTAGCTCTGCCCGAGCGTGACCCAGGGCCTGCCGCCAAAGCCCACCAGGCGCAGGTACTCAAAATCGCGCACGATGGAGCTGGCGAGGTGGCGCTTGAGGAAGTCCGCCTGCGAGCGGTCCGCATCGGCGCCGGCTGCCTCGGCACGCTCGCCCAGTGCGGCAATCGTGCGTCCGTCTACACAGCTGCTGCGTCCGGTGCCGCGCTGGTCGGGCAGGACGACGCGGAAGTGCTTGACGGCCTCCTCGATCCAGCCGTCGCTTGTGGGTGACAGCGGACGCGGGCTCTCGCCGCCGGGGCCGCCCTGCAAAAACAGGAGCAGTGGCAGATCGTCGTTGATGCGGTCGGGCGCGCAAACCACACGGTAGAAGAGCTTGATGCTCTCGGGCGCACCTGCGATGGGCGCCGGCATGGCGCCGCGGCGCATGGTGCTGCCGACGGCCAGGAGCATCGGCTCCAGGCCGCGCCAGTCGAGGGGGACGTCGATGCTGTGGTCCTCGACATACAGGCCGGGGACGTGGTACGAAGTGATGAGGGCCATGTGAGTCTTCCGTTCGTTGCGGTGTTTCGGGTTGACCAATTCTACCGCCGCGGGCGAGGCCATGCGCAAATCGGCTACCATGGTTGCAAACTTCTAGGAGAAAGGGCCGCCCATGTCGGTCGATATAGCCACGTATGTCCACGATCTTGCCGTTGCCGCTAAGGCAGCGTCGGCCTCGCTTGCCACGGCGAGCGACGAGCAGCGCCAGGAGGCCGTGCGCGCCATGGCCGCAGCACTGCGCAACGGTGTCGACTCCATCGTTGCCGCCAACGAGCTCGATATGTCCGCCGCGCGCGATGCGGGGACCTCGGCGGGGCTCCTCGACCGTCTGCTGCTGACGCCCGAGCGCGTTGAGGGTATGGCCGCCGGCCTGGAGAAGCTCGCCGAGCTGCCCGATCCTGTCGGCCGCGTGCTCGACCACCGCGTGCTCGCAAGCGGCGTGGACCTCACCCGCGTGAGCGTGCCGTTGGGCCTGGTCGCCATGGTGTACGAGGCGCGCCCCAACGTGACGGCCGACGCCGCGGGCATCTGCATCCGCACCGGCAACGCCTGCATTCTGCGCGGCGGCTCGCTGGCCTATCACTCGTGTGCCATGATTTCTGAGCTGCTGGCCGATGCGCTCGAGACCAAGGGCTTCCCGCGCGAGGCTATCTCGATGATCGAGTCCACCGACCGCGAGGCCACTGGCGAGCTCATGAAGCTCCGCGGTATTGTCGACGTACTCATTCCGCGCGGCGGTGCAGGCCTGATCCAGCGCTGCGTGCGCGAGTCGCTTGTGCCGGTGATCGAGACGGGCACGGGCAACTGTCATATCTACGTGCATGAGTCCGCCGACTTTGATAAGGCGCTCAACATTATCGTTAATGCCAAGACCCAGCGTGTAGGCGTGTGCAATGCCGCCGAGTCGCTGCTGGTCGACCATGCTGTGGCCAATGTGTTTTTGCCTGCGGTCGTTGCCGTGCTGCACGACCACGGCGTGCTCATTCACGGCGACGAGGCCACGTGCGCCGCATGCGCCGACGCCGGGCTTGCCGAGGGCGATGACTACGTTGCCGCGACTGAGGAGGACTGGGGTCGCGAGTATCTGGCGCTCGAGATGAGCGTGAAGGTCGTGGCGAACGAGGACGAGGCCATCGCGCACATCAACCGCTACGGCACGATGCACTCCGAGGCCATCGTTGCAGAGGACACGGATGCTTGCGAGCGCTTCCTGGACGAGGTCGATGCCTCGGCCGTGTATGCCAACGCCAGCACGCGCTTTACCGACGGCGGCGAGTTTGGCCTGGGCGCCGAGATTGGCATCTCGACCCAAAAGCTCCACGCCCGCGGCCCCTTTGCCGCCGAGGCCCTCACCACCTACAAATACAAGCTCCGAGGCACCGGCCAGGTCCGCCCCTAACGCCCGCGCAAACAAAAACCACCACAAAGGTGCCTGTCCCCTTTGTGATGGTTTTGGAATTAAGCCTGAAAGGTGTCGCGGTCGGGGGCGAAGGACTGCATGGCCGCGATGGTACGGTCGAAGAGCTCGGGGAGCTCCCAGCCCAGCATCTCGGCACCCTGCGTAATCACGTCGCGCGAGCAGCCGGCGGCAAAGCGCTTGTCCTTGAACTTTTTCTTGAGCGACTTGGTCGTAAAGTCCATGACGCTCTTACTCGGACGCATGATGACGGCAGCACCGATCAAGCCGGTGAGCTCGTCGCAGGCAAACAGGATCTTTTCCATCTGCAGCTCGGGCTTGGGCAGCGAGGTGTTGAAGTCCGACGTGTGCGTCTGAATGGCGCGAATGAGATCGGGAGAGGCGCCCTCGCCTTCAAGGATCTCGGCCGCATAGATGGTGTGGTTCATGGGGTCGTCCTCATGCTCCTCCCAATCTAGGTCGTGCAGCAGACCGACGATGCCCCAAAACTCCTCGTTCTCGGGGTCGAACTCGCGCGCAAAGTAGCGCATGGTGCCCTCGACCGTTTCGCCGTGGGTGATGTGGAACGGGTCCTTATTGTGCTCGTTGAGCAATTCGAACGCACGGTCGCGGGTGATTCCGGCGGAAAGTGGCTCTGCCATAAAAGACTCCTTGTGCTCGCAGGTATCGCTAAGAATGAATACTACTAGAACGACTAGAACGAAAAAACCACCACAAAGGTGCCTGTCCCCTTTGTGGTGGTTTTTGGCGCGGATGGGTTAGTTGAGGGCGGCTTGGGCTAGGCGGGCTTCGGCGGCCTCCTCGGTGACGCCCAATGCCACGGCGAACTCCTCGATGGAGCGGCGCTTGGCTTCCTTGAGTACACGCATATAGTAAGAGCTGGGCTTTTTATCGGCTTCCTCGGCCTGGCGAATGCGGTGCATCATGGTCTTTGCCACGCGGACCGTCTCGGGCGCGCCCAGCTTGAGCTGCTGCTTAAAGTGTGTCTCTTCAAGCGAGCTGTTGCGCTCGGTAAAGGTGTCGCACTCCAGCTCGTCATAGTGGCTCAGCAGATGCTCGGCATCTTGCTGAGAGATGGCGGCATGCAGACGGTCGGCCTGCGCCACGGGGTACATAAGGATCGTCTGCGCATGCCCCTGCTTGGCCTCGAGCAACAACATGGGCTGCGGCGTGTCGTCCCTAAAACCGACGACGGTGCAGACTCCCTGACCCGGATGAATGACGTGTTGACCGATTGAGAACATGCTACCTCCAACTTATACGAATTTACGTATGTCTAGAATAACACGCTGACGTGCGCAAATCCTCGCTTTATGCAGGAAAAGCACACAACTCTGATAGGTAAGAGTATTCGATAAAAGACACAGCTCATTCACACCTTTATGCATTTTCAACGCGTGCATAATCTGCAGGCAGACCGGCATCTTTGAGTGACTCCATACAAGCTGTAGTCAATTTTGTGCATATGCAATTTCGATTGGCTTTACCCTGCGACAGTGCCCCTCGCTTGTGATAGAGTGCTACAAACTCTGGCTTTTGCCCTACGAGTGACCAAGAGCTCGGGGGCTTTAACACAAGGAGGATCTATGCCCGAGAAGATTGAAGAGCTGGTACGCGCTGCGCTTGCTGCGGCCCAGGAGGCCGGCGACCTTTCCGCATTTGAACTTGACGATTGCGCTATCGAGCGACCGGCTGACACTTCTCATGGCGAGTGGACCTCTACCATGGCCCTGAAGTCCGCCAAGCTGGCCCACTGCGCCCCGCGCAAGATCGCCGAGGCCATCGTTGCCCATATGCCCGAGGATCCCGCGATCGAGAAGGTTGAGATCGCAGGCCCCGGTTTCATCAACTTCTACCTCTCCGTTGCCGTTAAGAATGCCATCTTTGGCGAGGCTCGCGAGAAGGGCATGGACTTCGCTAAGTCCAACGTCGGTGGTGGCCTGAAGACCCAGGTCGAGTTCGTTTCCGC
>DXZN01000031.1 GCA_019419645.1 Collinsella sp.
AGGGCCTGTTCTACGACCTGTCGGCAGCCGTGCCGGTGGGCGTGATGTCGCTGTTGCTGACAGTGGGCAGCTTTGCCCTGACACACAGTGCCGCCGGTCAGACGGGCGGCACCCCGAGCGCTCGCGGCATCACGGTGGGCGCCTTTGCGCTTGCCATTAACGTGATCTACAGCATTATCTTGCTATTTATGGGACTGGAATCGAGTTTTGTCGTGGCGATCTTTGGACACGCCCTGCCGTCCTCGATTCTGACCGGTCTGGTCGCCGTTCCGTTTTTGATGTCCGGCGTCGCGCCACAGTCTGGCTATGGGTTCTCCGCGCGCGGTGGGCGTCAGACGGGTATGCGCTTTAAGCCCAAGACCCGTAAGCTCAAATAGGGGAGGTCTGTAGATGTCTTCCCAGTTGACGGTTGTTGTCGCCGGTATCGTGCTGGTCGTGGCCATTGTGGTCGCGCTGGTCATCATGCGCCGCGGCGACTCCCGCTTTACCTACGACACGCAGCACGGAACGGCCCCGCGCGCCACCGAGGGCGAGGGCAATACGGCCGCTACGGCCTTCAAGGGCCGCTTTTCCATCCTCACCGCGGGCGTGGGTGCGATGTTTGCCGCGCTTGCCGTTAAGCTGTGGGGCATGCAGATGGTCTCGTCGGACTACTACGACAAGCAGGCCAAGAGCAATCAGACCCGTACCGTTACCACGCCTGCCGTTCGTGGCCGCATCTTGGACCGCAACGGCGTCGCGCTGGTGCAAAACCGCCCCTCGCTCGCCGTCGTCGCCTATCGCGACCTTGCCGACGACAAGGTACTGGTGCGTCATCTTGCCAACGTGCTCGGCATGCCGTATATCGCGGTGCTGCGCAACATCCAGGACAATTCCGAAGGCGCGCAGAGCCTGCATACGATCGCGACTGACGTGCGCCGCTCCACTGTCGCCTACATTCAGGAGCACGCCGGTGAGTTTCCCGGCGTGAAGATCGCCGAGCGCACCGAGCGCCAATACCCGTATGGCGAGACCGCCTGCCATATCTTGGGCTATACCGGCACCATTACCTCCGAGCAGCTCGAGGCGCAGAACAGGAAGTCGTCGGACGGCAGCGATAGCGCGGCTGGCCAGATCTCGTATCAATCGGGCGATATTGTGGGCCAGGCGGGCGTAGAGATTTACTACGAAAATCTGCTGCAGGGCATTCGTGGTGAGCAGACCGTGAAAGTTGACGCCTCGGGTAACGTGACCGGTCAAGCCGGCGCCGTTCCCGCCAAGGCCGGTTCTGACATTAAGCTTACGCTCGATCTTAAGATTCAACAGGCCTGCGAGACGGCTCTGGCGAATGCCATTGAGCTTGCCAAGACCACGGGTCATAGCGATGCCGGCAACGGCGCCGTGGTGTGCCTCGATCCCAACAATGGTGAGATTCTGGGTATGGCGAGCGAGCCCAAGTTTGATCCGTCGGTGTTCATCGGCGGCGTTTCCAACGACGTGTGGACCGAGCTCAACGACGACAAGGGTTCGCATCCGCTGCTCAACCGCGCCATTAGCGGCCAGTATATGTCGGCTTCGACCATCAAGCCGCTCTCGGCTCTGGCCGGTCTTGAGTTTGGAACCTATACCTCAGGCCAGACCACGAACTGCACGGGCTATTGGACGGGCCTGGGCAAGTCATGGGGTAAGTACTGCTGGCTGCATTCCGGTCACGGCACTATGACGCTGCAATCCGGTATCGCCAACTCGTGCGACCCCGTGTTTTACGATATGGGTAAGGCGTTTTTCTACAACGACCAGCACCCCGAGGGTCTGCAAGAGGTCTTTCGCCGTTGGGGCCTGGGCAAGACCTGCGGCATCGATCTGCCAAGTGAGGGCACCGGTCGCATTCCTGACGCCAAGTGGAAAGAGTCCTACTTTACCGACGCCTCGGCCGAGGACCGCAAGTGGAATGCCGGCGATATGACTAACATCGCTATCGGCCAGGGCGACATTTTGGTGACGCCGCTGCAGATGGCGTGTGCCTACATGGGCCTTGCCAACGGCGGCAAACAGTATGTGCCGCATGTGTTCTTGTCTGCTGTCTCGCGTGATGGCGACGGCGATGCCTACAAGTACAACGGCAAGGGCAAAAAGAAGCGCCTTGAGGCTCAAATTAACAACGATGCTGATCTTGCGCTGGTCCGCAACGGCATGCACGATGTGATTTACTCGGCGTCGACTTCGACCGCCGCACACTTTAACTCCTTGACCCCCACGGTCTACGGCAAGTCCGGCACGGGCGAGAAGAGCGGCGAGGACGATTACGCGTGGTTTTGCGCCTACGCGCCGGCCGATGAGCCCAAGTACGTGATTGTCACTGTCTTGGAACAGGGCGGTGGTGGCTCCGATACCGCGCTGCACGTCGTGCGCGATGTCCTCGGTGCCATTTATGACGAGCCCGACACATCTTCTGCCACGGGCGATTCTTCGGTTCGATAGGAGGTTGCGATGGATTTTTCGCCGGCGGACCTGTTCCGCTCAACTAAAACCGGTTCCCGCAGCAGCCTGGACCGTGTCAACAAGCAGCTTTCGGCCTCGCGCGGCACGTTTCGCCAGAAGGTGCACATCGGCGTGCTGCTGGCAACCTTGGCACTCGTTGCCTATGGTGCCATCATCATTTGGTCGGCATCGCAGTTTAAGGCCGACGCCTCATTTTCGCGCCACCTGTTGGGCATCGGCATCGGTGCGGTGCTTGCGGTGCTCGTCTGGCGTACCGATCTGCGCGGCATCTCTAACTTCTCGACGGCGCTGCTCGTCATCGACCTCATTGTGATTTTCTCGCCCAAGATTCCGGGGCTGTCCTATACGGGCGGTCTGGGCATGACGGGCTGGATCAAGATTCCCGGTATCGGTCTTACCTTCCAGCCGGTCGAGCTCGCCAAGCTCATCACGATCTTCTTTATCGCCACGCTTGGTTCGCAGTACAACGGCCGCATCGATACCGCCCGCGACTACATTAAGCTCTGCGGCATGCTTTCCGTTCCGTTTTTGGCCGTCGTCGCTATGGGCGACCTGGGTTCGGGCTTGGTCGTGTTGGTGTCGGGTGCCGTTGTGATCTGCATGAGCGGTGCGCGCCGCGAATGGGTGCTGTCGACCTTGGCTCTGCTCGTGGGTTTGGTGGCGCTCATCCTGGCGCTCGATTCGGTGCTCGATTCTCTTTTGGGCCATGACGTTTTGATCAAGCAGTACCAGATGAACCGACTGACCGTCTTTATCGACCCCGATAATGCCGATTCGGACGATGCCTACAACTTGCAGCAATCGCTCATCGCGGTTGGATCGGGTGGCTTTTTCGGTAAAGGTCTGGGCCATGCGACGCAGTCTGCCGGTGGCTTTCTGCCCGAGTTCCACACCGACTTCGTCTTTGCCTTTTTGTCCGAGACCTTTGGCTTCTGCGGCTCCTTTTTGCTGCTGTGCCTGTACGTGCTGCTCATGTTCTCGACGATTCGCGTCGCCTTTAAGTGTGAGTCTCTGTTCCTACGCTTGTCATGCGTGGGTATCGTCGGCATGTGGGCATTCCAGACCTTCGAGAACATCGGCATGTGCATCGGCATGATGCCGATTACCGGTATTCCGCTGCCGTTCATTAGCTTCGGTTCGTCCTCGATGATGATCCAGTTGCTGACGGTGGGTATCGTACAATCCATATGGCGGCATCGTTCGGGCGCCGCGTAACCGCTGGAGGGGTTTGCTATGAAGATTCCCGTGGACAAGCTGACCCGCGTCTTTAAGATGGGCGCGACCACCAAGAAGGATTCCGACACGCCGGTTCGCGTGTCCGTCTACCTCGATTCGTCTGCCTCGCGTTTTTTGGTCGAGACGGTGCGCGATGCCTTCGTGCCGCAGACGACGTCTGGCGTTGTGCGCGTTGAGCGCCTGGGTGAGGACCGTATCGTCCCCAAGACCGATACCGACGTGGTGCTGGTCCTTTCGTGCGGATCCGACCGTCTGGAGAGCGCTGTACAGGAGCTTGTGATTGCCGGCGCCCCCGTGTGCGTGCTGGCCGAGTCCGCTGTCGAGGTGCCTTTTATCCAGGAGTCCACGCCCATGCTCGGCGCGGTGGCGGCTACCGATAAGACGTATCTGCTCGAGACGCTCGCTCGCTGGATTCTCGACCGCACGGACAAGGAGACAGCCTTTGCGGCGAACTTTGCCTTTATGCGTATCGCCGCCGCCAACCGCATCATCACCTCGTGCGCGCTTACCAATATGGCGACGGGTGCGCTGGTGTTTTTGCCGGGGGCCGATTATCCCGTTATGGCGCTGGCGCAGGTGGGCATGCTCTTTGAGCTCGCGGCCATCTTTGGACGCGGTATTAAGCCCGAGCGCGGCTACGAGGTCGCGGGCGTGCTTGCCGGCGGCTTGGTGCTCCGCGCCGTCACCCGCGCCCTGGTAAAGCAGACGCCGCATATCGGGTTTGTCGTCAAGGCGCTGACCGCCGCCGCGGGCACCTATGGTATGGGCCGTGCGCTCGTTTCGCTGTATGAGCGCGACATCGATTACAGCCGTGCCAACGAGGTGGCTGCCGCCACGTTCTCGCGCGTTCGCGACCTGGTGACCACGGTTGCCGGCGCTACTCGTCCCATGGGTCCCTTTGAGGACGCATCCGATCTCGCTGCTTAGGGGTTTCTTTTGCGCGCTGTGTACCAAGACTGTTTTCATTTGATTGAGCCCCTGCTCGCAAAGGTCGAGAAGCCGAGTCGCTATATCGACCATGAGTGGGGCACGCTCTCCAAGGCCGATGCCGACTATCGTTGCTGCATGATTTACCCGGATGTGTACGAGGTTGGCCTGCCCAACCAGGGTATTGCCATCCTGTACAACATCCTCAATCAGGCCGAGGGCATTTCCTGCGAGCGCGGCTATGTGCCGTGGCCCGATATGGGCGATGCCATGCGCGAGGCTGGTATCCCGCTGCTGTCGCTCGAGGCCGCAGCACCCGTGGCCTCGTTCGATATCGTCGGCATGCACGTGCCGCATGAGATGGCCGTGACAAACTTTCTCGAGGCCCTCGATCTAGCCGGCATTCCGCTGCTGGCGGCCGACCGCACCGAGGACGACCCCATCATCATTGCCGGTGGTCCCTCGGTCTATAACCCCGAGCCGTATGCAGCCTTCTTCGATGCCATCCTCATTGGCGAGGGCGAGGAGTCGCTGCTCGAGGTTTGCCAGCTGCATCGCCGCTTGCGCGACGAGGGCGTCTCGCGCGCTCAGATTGTCGAGCAGCTCGCGACGGTCGGTGGCACCTATGTGCCGTCGCTCTACGAGGTGCGCCATGACGAGCCCTGCTCGCCGCATGGCTACACCGTGCCGCGCGAAGGCAAGGACGTCCCACCGGTGGTCTACAAGCGCGTCGTTGAGGACTTTGGCGCTACCAATCCGTTGTTGCAGTCGTGCGTGCCCTACGCGCAGCTCGTTCACGACCGCCTGTCGATCGAGATTCTGCGCGGTTGTGCCCGCGGCTGCCGTTTTTGCCAGGCCGGCATGACCTATCGCCCGGTGCGCGAGCGCTCGGCCGACCAGATTGTGTCCTCGGTGATCCAGGGCCTGGAAAAGACCGGCTATGACGAGGTGTCGCTTACCTCGCTTTCGACCACCGATCACTCCTGCATCCGCGATGTGCTCGGTCGCCTTAACCGCCGTCTGGAAGATACGGGCATTCGCGTGTCCATTCCCTCGCAGCGCCTGGATTCGTTTGGCGTGGATATGGCCGAGTCGGTCGCCGGCGAAAAGAAGGGCGGCCTGACGTTTGCCCCCGAAGCCGGCAGTCAGCGCATGCGCGACATCATCAACAAGAACGTGACCGAGGAGGACTTGGACCGTGCGGCCAAGGCGGCCTTCGAGGCTGGTTGGAACCGCATGAAGCTCTACTTTATGATGGGCCTTCCCGGCGAGCGCGACGAGGATATCGTGGCCATCGCCAACCTGGCCGACCATGTGCTCGAGCTCGGCCGCTCCGTGGTTCCCAAGGCGCGTCGCGGCTCCATCTCGGTGTCCATCTCGGTGTCGGTGTTTATCCCCAAGGCCGCCACGCCGTTCCAATGGTGCCCGCAGCTCGATTACGATGACGTCAAGCGTCGCCAAAAGCTGCTCATCACGAGCGTGCGCAACCGCGCCGTACGCGTGCACTACCACGATGCCGAGACCTCGCTCGTTGAGGCCGCGCTGTCTCGCGCCGGCCGTGACATGACGCCGGTCATCATCGACGCCTGGCGTGCGGGCTCGCGTTTTGACGCCTGGGTGGAGCATTTTTCGCTCGATAACTGGAAAGAGGCGGCGGCCAAAAACGCCATCGACCTCAACGAGCTCGTGCACCTGCCCTACGAACTGGACTGGCGCCTGCCCTGGGAGCACGTGAGCCCCGGCTGCTCGCGCGGCTTTCTCGAGCGCGAGTACCGCCGCTCGCTGGAGGGTGTCACGACGCCCGACTGCACCCGCACGTCGTGCACCGGCTGTGGAATCTGCCCCACGCTCCATGCCAAGAACGTATTGGTGGGTGATCGCGTATGAGTGAGCGCCTGACCGACAACTCCACGCTCTTTAGGCTTCGCGTTCGCTATGGCAAGCGCGACCGTCTTAAGTACCTG
The DNA here is from genome assembly GCA_019419645.1 of Collinsella sp. Lineage (GTDB taxonomy): Bacteria > Actinomycetota > Coriobacteriia > Coriobacteriales > Coriobacteriaceae > Collinsella. Next base: position 6,609 of record DXZN01000031.1, read on the forward strand.
GGCCATCTCGAAGTGATTCATACCATTGAGCGCATCGTGCGTCGCGCGGGGCTGCCCTACGCCGTGACGCAGGGTTTCTCCCCGCACATGCGCGTGGGCTTTTCGTCGGCGCTGCCGGTGGGAACGTCGTCGACCTGCGAGTGGTATGACCTGTTTATGACCGAGTTCGTTGCACTCGACGAGGCGTTTGGGCGCCTGGCTGCTGCCTCTCCGGCCGATCTGGCCCCCATCGAGGCCGCCTACATCGACGTGCGCACGCCGGCGCTGACGGCGCAACTCACGCGTCTGTCCTATCGTATCGATCTGCATCTCGATCCTGAGGCACCGGTGGATGCCGACGAGGTGCGTCGCGCTATCGATACGCTGCGCGCGGGCCATGGCATCGACTACGCACGCGGTAAGAAGGGCAAGCGCCTAGACCTTGACCACACACTGGTGGGCTATGAGCTCACGGCAGGGGAGCGCCCGGACCATCTGGTGCTCATGCTCGACACCCATGCCGACAACGAGGGGTCCATGCGTCCGGAAATTTTGCTTTCTGCCGCTGATGTTTTGTTGCAGGGCTTGACCCCGGGCGTCGATGCACCTATCGTTTCCACCGGTATGCAAGACCTCGTGACCATCTGCTCCTACGATGTCGAGCGTCAGAATCAAGCATGCGAGGACGACGAGGGCCGACTCGTCAGCCCCATACCTGTGCGAACTTGTGGATTTGCTCCACATACTCGTTGACGGGGGTATTATCGCCTGCTACTATATTCGGCTGTTGCACTAACTGATGCATGAAGGGCAAGTAAACATGTACGCAATCGTTAACACGGGCGGCAAGCAGTACAAGGTCGCCACCGACGATGTCATCACCGTCGAGAAGATCGAGGGCAATGAGGGCGATAAGATCACCCTGCCGGTTATCTTCCTCAACGATGGTAAGAAGATCGTCACCGATCCCGACAAGCTGGCCAAGGCCAAGGTTACCGCTCAGATCGTTGAGCAGTTCAAGGGCGAGAAGCAGCTGGTCTTCAAGTTCCACAAGCGTAAGCGCTATCGTCGTCTGAAGGGTCACCGTCAGCAGCTCACCAAGCTGAAGATCGTGAAGGTTCAGGCTACCTCCCGCGCCAAGAAGGCTGTCAAGGCAGAGGCTGAGGCTGTTGCCGAGGCTCCCGTCGCCGAGTAGATTACACTCGTAACGAAAGAGTAGGTATACACAATGGCACACAAAAAAGGACTCGGTTCCTCCCGTAATGGCCGTGACTCCCGCGGTCAGCGCCTTGGCACGAAGCGCTATGCCGGCCAGACGGTAACCACGGGCACGATTCTCGTCCGTCAGCACGGCACGCACATCCACCCGGGTGAGAACGTTGGCCGTGGCAAGGACGACACGCTGTTCGCGCTGGTCGACGGTACCGTTGAGTTCCACAAGGGTATCAAGCACAGGGTCAGCGTACGCCCGCTCGCGAACGCGTAATTCACCCTTCATAGAGCACATATGTGGGAGGCACTTGAGTTTTAGGATTCAAGGGTCTCCCTCTTTTTTGTAGGAGGCGATTCTGTTGTCACAGTTCACCGATATCAGCCGCATTAACGTTTGCGGCGGCGACGGCGGAGCCGGATGCATGTCGTTTAGGCGCGAGGCATTTGTTCCCAAGGGCGGCCCCGATGGCGGCGACGGCGGTCGTGGCGGCAACGTCGTCATTCAGGCCGACGCTCAGCTTTCCTCGCTGATCGATTACCGCTTTAAGCATCACTTCCGTGCTGAGCGCGGAACGCATGGCCAGGGCGCTCGTCGCAATGGTAAGAGCGGCGAGGACCTGATTCTCAAGGTCCCCATGGGCACCGTAGTTCGCGAGCTCGACCCCGAGACGCAGACCCCGATGTTCGAGATTGCCGACCTGGTGCACGACGGTGAGCGCGTTGTCGTGGCGCCCGGTGGTGCCGGCGGTCTGGGCAACACCCACTTTGTGACGTCAGTGCGTCGCGCTCCGGCCTTTGCCCAGCTCGGCGAGCCTGCTGAGGAACACTGGATCGAGCTCGAGATGAAGCTTATGGCCGATGCCGCGCTCGTGGGCTTTCCCTCGGTGGGTAAGTCTTCGCTCATCGCGCGTATGAGTGCCGCCCGTCCCAAGATTGCCGACTATCCGTTTACCACGCTTGTGCCCAACTTGGGCATGGTGCGTGCCGGCGAATATTCTTACGTCGTTGCCGATGTCCCCGGTCTTATCGAGGGCGCGAGCGAGGGGCGTGGCCTGGGCCATCAGTTCCTGCGTCATATCGAGCGCACTGCTTTGATTATGCATGTCGTTGACATGACGGGCGGGTTTGAGGATCGTGATCCGGTCGAGGACTATCGCATTATTAACCGTGAGCTCGAGCAGTATGGCGCAGAGCTCTCGGAGCGCCCGCAGATCGTTGTCGCTAATAAGTGCGATGCGCCGGGCACGGCCGACAAGATTGCCGACCTTAAGCGTGCGGCGCTCGACGATGGCCATATGTTCTTTGCCGTGTCCGCTGTGACGGGTGCCGGTCTCAACACGCTGATGCTTGCCGTGGGCGAGCAGGTGGCTAAGCTTCGCGCCGAGCTGGCGGTCTCTGACGAGCCGGTCGATCTTCGCGATGATGAGTGGGAGCGTCGCCGCCTCCAGCGCGAGAAGCGGTTCCGTATCGTCCAGGAAGAGCCCGGCGCCTTCCGCGTGGTCGGCCGCGCCATCGAGCGCATGGTTATCCAGACCGACTGGGAAAACGAGGAAGCCGTCATCTACCTGCAGCATAAGTTTTCCCGCATGGGTGTTGACGATGCGCTCGAAAAGGCCGGCTGCCGTGCCGGCGACGAGGTTCGCATTTGCCAGCGCGCCTTTGACTTTGAGGGCGCCGAGGACTTCTCGGATTACGAGGACGAGCTCGAGGACGGTAGCGAGGACGTCGCCGTCGAGCTCGTTGACGTCGCCGATGATAGCTTGGAGGCTGTCGACGCGGTGGATGCCATTGACGGCACCGATGACGCTGCTGCTGCGGAAGACGTTGAGACCCCGGAGGGCGAGTAAGTCATGTCGCTGCGCGGTGGAATCGGATTGCCTGAACTTCCCATCAAGGATGGGCACGAGTTTCGGCTTGGCATTATGGGCGGCACCTTTGACCCGATTCATTACGGGCACTTGGTTACTGCCGAGCAGGCGCGTGAGTCCCTTGACTTGGATGCCGTGCTCTTTATGCCGGCCGGCTCTCCTGCCTTCAAGCTCGACAAACCGGTGACGCCTGCTGAGGACCGTTATGCCATGACGGTCCTCGCGACCGCCGCGAACCCGGCCTTTTTGGCAAGCCGCTTCGAGATCGATCGTGCCGGTGTCACCTACACAGCCGATACGCTGCGTGCCCTTCGCGAGTTTTACCCGACACAGGTGAAGCTTTACTTTATTACGGGTGCCGATGCGATTATCGATATTGTGACCTGGCACAATGCAGATGAGATTGCCGAACTGGCAACCTTTATTGCGGCGACGCGACCGGGCTTTGATATCGATACTGCTCGCGCGCGAATCAAAGAGTCGGGCCTGCCGTTTGACGTGCGGTATATCCAGATTCCGGCGCTGGCGATTAGCTCGACCAACATTCGCAAGCGGGTTGCTCGCGGCATGAGCGTGCGCTATCTTACGAGCGAGTCCGTGCTCGGCTATATCCGTAAACGCGGCCTGTATGCCGATCTTGGGCAAGACGATTTTGATTGATGGGGGAGAACGTTGTCGGTAGAAGATCAGTTTGAGGGCGACGAACGCGCGCTCTTGACGCGTATCCACGAGTTGCTCGATGTGCGCATGAAGGATAAGCGTAAGCGTTACGTGCATTCGCTCGGGGTTGCCGAGACTGCGCTGCACCTAGCCGAGGTGTACGGTGTCGACCGCTTTGATGCCGCTGCCGCCGGCCTGATCCATGACTGGGATAAGGTGCTCTCCGACGACGAGCTGGTCACGCGCGCTCTGCATTACGGCATTAAGATTGCCGGCTCTCCGTCTGCCGCGACGCCGCTTTTGCATGGCCCGGTTGCCGCCTATGAGCTTCCGCAGCTTTTTCCCGAGCTGTCGCCGGCGGTCTTTCAGGCTGTCGACCGTCACACCGTGGGCGCTTGCGACATGACGCCGCTCGATATGGTGGTCTTTGTGGCCGATGCCATCGAACCCAACCGCCACGGCGATTATGCCCATGCGCTGCGCAAGATGGTGGGGAAGTCCTCGCTCGACGAGTTGTTCTTCTCCTGTTTTGCGCAGGGTCTGGTCTATGTGATCCAGACCGGGCGTTATCTTTATCCCACGGCTATTACGATTTACAACCATTACGCCCAGCTGCGCTAGCTCGGGCTGTCTAGAAAGAGGTATTCCATGGCCGACGAGACCATGACCGACGAGCAGATTCTTGAAGGTGTGGAGCACAAGAGTTTCGCTGCCACGTCCGACCGCACTGCCGCCTCGCTGTCCGCGAGCGGTGTCGCCGCCGAGGATGTCGCCCGCGCCGCCGCGCAGGCCGCCTACGACAAGAAAGGCGAGGACGTTCAGGTGCTCGACCTGACTGAGCTTTCCGATGTGTGCGACTACTTTGTCCTCGCTACCGGCACCAACAACCGCCAGGTCGATTCGATTGTCGACGAGATTGAGGAGAAGGTCGCCGAGGCTTGCGGCGAGCACCCGTTTTCCATCGAGGGCCGCGAGCAGAAGACCTGGATGCTCATGGACTACGGTTCGGTTGTCGTCCACGTCTTCACTCCCGAGGCGCGCGAGTTCTACCGCCTCGAAAAGCTCTGGGGCGACGCCCCCCAGCTTCCCCTCGACCTCCTCTAGTAGCTCATTTGGGACGGGGCTTTTTTAGCTACCCTCTGCCGTATGCCGGGCAGTTGCACTACTTGCAGCTGCCCGGTTTTCTTTTTGCCATAGGGACTAATCGTTGAAGCGGGATTGGCGGCCGAAGGAGAGAGCGGTGTCGCCGAACTTGTCTCGGACGGCGTCGATGGCGACCGAGAGGTCGCGACGGTCGCTGGATTGGGCTCCGCGGTCGTCGATTTCGCAGAACAGGTCGGTCTGGATACCGCCCTGATGGTCGAAGTCGCTCATGCCGACGCCCGCCAGGCGCACATGCATCCCTTCCTGCCAGATGTTGTCGAGCAGTTCGAGCGCCACCGCCACGAAGATGTTCTCATCGTCGGTCGGATGGGGCAGCCGGCGCTGTGCCGAGCGACCGCTTCCATACGAATACTTGAGTTTGAGCGTCACCGTGGCGCCCGTTAGTCCCTGACGGCGCAGACGGCGTCCCACTGACTCTCCCAATAGCGCAATCGCCGCTTCGATGTCCCCACGCTCAGTTAAATCTTTCGCAAAGGTGCGTTCATTGCTGACCGACTTGACCTCGCGCTCTTCATCGAGGCTCGTGACTTCGGAGAGTTCGAGTCCCAGCGCACGCTGGCGCATGCGTTCGCCGTTGACGCCAAAAATAGAGGCCAAGGTGGATTTCGGTGCGCGGGATAGCTCGCCGAGCGTGTAGATGCGCATGCGGCGCAGTCGCTCTTCTGCCGAGCGCCCGATGCCGCTCATGGCAGATACCGGCAGCGCTGCCAAAAAGCGCTGCTCGGTTCCAGGGCGCACGATGGTCAGCCCAAATGGCTTGTCCCGCTCGCTTGCGATCTTTGCGACCGTCTTGTTACAGCCCACGCCAATGGAGCAGGTTACCCCCAGCGCCGCCACGCGGTCGCTTATACGCCGCGCAATCAGCAACGGGTCCTCGGGTGCAAAGCGACCTGGCGTGATATCGATAAAGGCCTCGTCGATGGATACGCGCTCTACGCGCGGGGTCTCGTCGGCGAGAATCGCCATGACCTGTGCGCTGACCTCGTGGTAGCGATCGAAATGCCCATGCGTCCAAATGGCCTGCGGACAGAGGCGCCGTGCCTCGGCCGAGGGCATGGCGGAGTGCACGCCAAAGCGACGTGCTTCATACGAACACGTGGACACGACGCCGCGCGAATCGGCGTCTCCGCCCACGATGAGCGGCTTGCCGCGCCACTCGGGATGATCGAGCATCTCCACGCTCGCAAAAAACGCATCGAGATCCATGAGGCCCACCGCCGGACCCGTCCAGGGAGGCGGCGTGACGCCCGCAGCATCTTCATAACCGTATGTATGTTCGCGTCTTTTCATGGCATGAGTATACCGCGCAGCTCATGTGGGGTGCGTGTATGTGCTTGCAAATCGAGAATTCTTGTCTAAGATATGGATTTGCCTTCGACTATACCGAAGAAGTTGGTCTCACGGACTTCACCTGCCCGCGTCGATGGCGTATTATGTTCAACTGTTTGTTTGTAGTTGCAGCCTAAAGCTGCTTGGTTGGAGGAGTTTCCTTTGGCAGTCAAGATTCGCCTTGCTCGTCACGGCGCTAAGAAGCGTCCGTACTACCGTGTCGTCGTCGCCGATTCCCGCGCCCCGCGTGACGGTCGTATCATCGAGGAGGTCGGCCGCTACAACCCGATGACCGCCCCCAAGACCATCAACCTCGATCTCGAGAAGATCGCCGACTGGCAGTCCAAGGGCGCTCAGCTCACCGACGCTGTCGCTGCTCTGGTCAAGGCCGCCAACGAGGGCGAGAAGACCGAGACCGTCGTCAAGAAGTCCAAGAAGCAGCTCGCCAAAGAGGCCGAGGCCGCTAAGGCTGCCGCTGAGGCCGCTGAGGGCGCCGAGGAGTAAATCGTGCCTGAGGTTGACGCTGCACAGCTCGAGGGTGAGGCAATGCTCTCAGATCGCATCGCCGATCTCGTCGAATATCTCGTTGTTCAGATCGTCGACGACCCGGATTCCGTGAGCCTTGAGGTCATCGACGGTGACGACGCCTCCACGATTGAGGTTTCGGTTGCCGAGGATGACGTCGCTAAGGTCATCGGCCGTCGTGGCCGTACCATCAAGGCCATTCGCACGCTCGCCCGTGCACTGGCCGCTCGCCTCGACACTGCAGTCGAGGTAGAGGTTCTGGGCTAGGACCTTGAGGTCCCAGTACAAAAACATCGCCCGTGTGGTCAAGCCGCACGGAAGGAAGGGGGAGGTCCTCGCGCAGCCGCTGCGGGGGCTTCCTTCTGTATTGACGCCGGGTATGCGCGTCGCCTTGACGCCGCCGGCGCTCAAGCGCGACCGTTTTTGCACTGTCGTATCCGTCAACGATACGGGCGATGGCGATCTGGTCTCGTTTGAGGGCATTGACGACTTGACGGCCGCCGAGGGCATCACCGGATGCTACGTGCTGGCAGACCGTGACGATTTTGAGCTCGATTCGCTCGACGCCGCCTATACCGACCTGATGGGTCGCGAGGTGGTCGACGAGCGCTTTGGCTCGCTCGGCACGATCGTCGAGATCATGTCGACGCCCGCCAACGATGTTTGGGTTGTCGAGGGCGATCGGTACGGCGAGGTGCTGATTCCCGTGATCGAGCAGGTTGTGCTCGATCTTCCCGATCAGGGGACAATTTCCGTCCGCGTTATGGACGGTTTGATCGATATGGACAAGTAGGGAGGATAACATGCTGATCGAGACCCTTTCGGTCTTTCCCGAGATGTTTGAGCCCGTCATGTCCACATCGATCTTGGGTCGCGCCCGCAAGGCCGGCCTTTTTGATTTTAAGGCCTATAACCTGCGTGACTGGACGCACGACCGCCATCGTACCGTTGATGACGAGCCGTATGGCGGCGGGCAGGGCATGCTCATGAAGGTCGAGCCCATCGCCGAGGCCATCGAGGCTATTAGCTCCGAGGGTCCCAAGCCCACCTTGGTGTTCTTTACGCCCTGCGGCGAACCCTTTACGCAGCATGTGGCCGAGCGCTTGCTCAAAAGCGAGCGTCTGCTGTTTGTCTGCAGCCGCTACGAGGGCGTCGACGAGCGCGCGTATGCGTATGCCGACGAGCGCCTGTCGATCGGCGACTACGTGCTCACGGGCGGCGAGCTTCCCGCTATGGTCGTTGCCGATGCCGTCGTGCGCTTGATTCCCGGCGCCCTTGGCGACGAGATGAGCAACGTCGATGAGTCGTTCTCGACTACCGAGGACGGTGGCCTGCTCGAGTACGCGCAGTACACCCGCCCCGCCGAGTTCAACGGCGAGGGCGTGCCGCCGGTACTCGTGAGTGGCGATCACGCCAAAGTTGACGCTTGGCGCCGCAAGAATGCCATCGAGCGCACCTGCCGCTGGCGTCCCGACCTGATCGAGACGGCGCGGCTTACGCCCGAGGAGCGCGCATACGCGCAGGACATCCTGGACGCATCGTATTCGCAGAGCGAGGAGTGAGAATGGTTCCATCGCAGCATTCCGTGCTAAAGGGTGCGTTTGAGTGGATCGCGGTCGTCGCGATCGCACTGGTCGCCACCTTCCTGATTCGCTCGTTTGTGGTCGAGCCCTTTGTGGTGCCCACCGGCTCCATGGAGTCCACGATCGAGATCGGCGACCAGATCCTGGCGCAAAAGGTGAGCCTCGAGCTCGGCCAGCCCGTCAACCAAGGCGATATCGTGGTGTTCCATAACCCCGATGGCACCTCCGAGCACGATGTTCTCGTCAAGCGTGTTATTGCCACGGCCGGCCAGACGGTCGACCTTCAGGACGGCAAGGTGGTCGTTGACGGCCAAGCGCTCGACGAGGGCTATACGACCGGCATGAGCTGGCCGCTTTCGGTCCAAGCTCCCGGCGCTCAGGTAAGCTATCCCTACACCGTTCCCGACGGGTGCGTGTGGGTGATGGGCGACAACCGCGAAAATTCTGCCGACTCGCGCTACTTTGGTCCCGTCGATCGCTCTGACTTGATCGCCGTGGCGCTTGTGCGCTACTGGCCGCTCAACCGCATCGGCACTATCGACTAAAAACCGCTATAGTACAGAACCTAACCGTGTAATCGTTTCGACGAGGGGATATTAGAGGCATGAACGCTTCATCGCTTTCCTTCCAAGACATCATCCTGCGCCTCCAGCAGTACTGGGGCGAGCAGGGCTGCGTCATTATGCAGCCCTATGACTCCGAGGTCGGTGCCGGTACCTTCCACACCGCGACCACGTTGCGCTCGCTCGGTCCTGCCGAGTGGCGCACCTGCTACGCTCAGCCCTGCCGCCGTCCCGCCGACGGCCGCTACGGCGAGAATCCCAACCGCATGCAGCACTACTATCAGTTCCAGGTGCTCATCAAGCCGTCGCCGGTCAACGCCCAGGAGCTCTACCTGGGGTCTCTTGCCGCTATCGGCCTGGACCCCAACGACCATGACGTCCGTTTTGTCGAGGACGACTGGGAGAGCCCGACGCTGGGCGCCTGGGGCCTTGGCTGGGAGGTCTGGCTCAACGGCATGGAGGTCACGCAGTTTACGTACTTCCAGCAGGTGGGCGGCATCGAGGTCGACCCTGTGCCCGTCGAGATCACCTATGGCCTGGAGCGCATCGCCATGTACGCCCAGGGCGTCAACTCCGTCTACGACCTGGTGTGGAGCTACCTGCCCGACGGCACGCCGATGACCTACGGCGACGTGTTCCTGGAGAACGAGCGCGAGTTCAGCGCTTATAACTTTGAGGTCGCCAACGTCGAGATGATGCGTCAGAAGTTTGACGACTACGAGGCCGAGTGCCACTCCTGCCTTGAGCGCAAGCTGCCGCTGCCGGCATATGACTGCGTCATGAAGTGCAGCCATGCCTTCAACCTGCTCGATGCCCGCGGTGCGCTGTCCGCGGTCGAGCGTGCTAACTACATCCTGCGCGTCCGCGCCGTCGCCAAGGCGTGCTGCGAGGCCTATATGGCCGAGGTCGCCGGAATCAACGAGAATGCCGACCAGGAAGGCGAGGTGGCGTAAGCCATGGCAGACGCTAAGGATTTCCTGTTTGAGATCGGTACGGAGGAAATGCCCTCTGCACCGCTGAACAATGCCGTCAAGCAGCTTGGCACCATGATCGCCAAGGGTCTCGACGAGGCCGGCCTGGCCCACGGCGAGGTCCGCGTGATCTCGAGCCCGCGTCGCCTGGCTGCGCTCGTGGCCGACGTCGCCACCGCGACCGATGAGGTTCACGAGGTCAAGCGCGGTCCCGCGGCCAACATCGCCTTCGATGCCGACGGTAACGCCACCAAGGCCGCCCAGGGCTTCGCCCGCAAGTGCGGTGTGGCTGCCGAGGATCTGGTCCGTCGCGAGGACACCGACGGCCGTGAGTACGTATTTGCCGAGAAGAACATTCCTTCCGCCCCGGCCACCCCGATTCTGACGGCCCTGTGCGAGAAGACCATCGCCGGCCTGCAGTGGCCCAACTACCGCTCTCAGCGCTGGGGCCACGAGCACGCCACGTTCGTGCGTCCGGTCCGCTGGATCTGCTGCCTTTTGGGCGGGGATGTCGTGCCCGTGTCCTTTGCCGATGTGACGAGTGGCAACACCACGCGCGGCCACCGCGTGCTTGGTCCCGGTGACCATGTGGTCGCCAGCCCCGCTGTTTACGAGCAGGTGCTCGAGGACGCCGGCGTGCTTTCTGCCGAGCGCCGTCGTGAGGCCATCCTTGCCGGTATCGCCGAGGTCGAGGCTGCGCGCCCCGGCTGCCACGTCGATACGCCCAAGAAGGTCTTTGAGGAGGTCATCAACCTCTGCGAGTGGCCGACGGTGCTCGTCGGTACCTTCGATGAGGAGTTCCTCAAGGTGCCGCACGAGATCATCTGCGAGTCTATGCTCACCAACCAGCGCTACTTCCCGATCTATGACGGCGAGGGCAAGCTGACGCGTGAGTTCGTGGTCGTCTCCAACAGTAAGCCCGAGAATGCCGAGCGCGTGATCGACGGCAACGAGCGTGTCGTGCGCGCCCGCCTGGACGACGCCAAGTTCTTCTACGAGGAGGATCTGAAGATCTCCCTCGACGAGTTCCGCGAGCGTCTGGCCAAGGTCGCCTTCCAGGAGAAGCTCGGCAGTGTGCTCGCCAAGTCCGAGCGTATTGAGCAGCTTGCGCTCGCTATTGCCCGTGAGGCTCACCTGGGTGCCCACCTGGCCGCCGATGCCGGCCGCGCCGCTCACCTGTGCAAGGCCGACCTGGTGTCCAACGCTGTTGTCGAGTTCACGAGCCAGCAGGGTGTGATGGGCGGTTACTACGCCAGCGCGATGGGGGAGAACGACGAGGTCGCTCACGCTATTCGCGATCACTATCGTCCCCGCTTTGCCGGCGACGAGCTACCCGAGGGCACCGCTGGCTGCATCGTGGCTTGCGCCGACAAGCTCGATACCATTGCCGGCATCTTTGCCATCGGCGAGCCCCCGACCGGCTCTTCCGACCCGTACGCGCTGCGTCGTGCCGCCATCGGCATCATCAATATCCTGCGCGACCGTCTGCCGATCGACCCCACGTCGCTCATCGACTTTGCGCTCGAGCTCTATAGCGAGCAGGGCATTGAGTTCGACGCCGCCGAGGTCGCCCAGCAGGTTCGCGACTTCTTCCACGGCCGTTTGGTGAGCATGGCCCGCGACGAGAAGATCCCGGCCGACACCGTTGCCGCCGTTTCCGCGGTGCACATCATTGCCCCGTCGGTCTTCTTCGCCCGCTGCGCCGCCCTCGATGAGGCCCGCAAGAACGACGCCGAGACCTTCGACAACCTTGCAACCGCCTACGCCCGCGCGGCGCACATCTCCAAGCCCGAGCTGGGCGCGGAGTACGATCGCGCCCTGATGGGCGAGGTCGAGCTTGCGCTTGCCGACGCCTCCGAGGCCGCTCAGACCGCCGTCGATGCCGCTCTCGCCGCTGAGGATTATCCTTCCGCGTTTGCCGCCCTCGCCGCCCTGCGCGCGCCCATCGACCGTTTCTTCGACGAGGTTATGGTCATGGACAAGGACGAGCAGCTCCGCGATAATCGCCTTAAGCTGCTTAACCGCTTCGAGGCCGTTTTCTCCGGCATAGCCAACATCGGTGAGCTTGCCCGCAAAAAGTAAGCTAGCCTGCGCATAAGCGCAAAAGGAGCCCCGCATGGATTGCCCGGTCACCGCTCGTCCCACCGTTATCGTTATCTCCGACTCGCTTGGAGATACCGCTTGTGAGGTGGTGCTTGCGGCGTCCGGGCAATTTGATGAAGGGGCTTTTCATCTCTTGCGCCTGCCCAAGGTGAACTCGGTGGAGCAGGTAAAGTCGTTTGTGGGTCCGCGCGTCGATGCGGATCATCGCGATATTGCCGTGTTCCACACTATCGTCGACCCAGCGCTTCGCGCCCGCGTGCTCGATTATCTGGGCATGCTGCACATTCGCTCGGTCGACCTGATCGGCCCGACGCTTGCCGTGCTGTCGTCGCTTATTGGCGTGCCTCCCAAGGGCGTTGCGGGTGTGATTCACAAGACCGATGACCGCTATTTCCATCGCATCGAGGCCATGGAGTATTTCGTTGAGCACGATGATGGGCGCGGCTGCGACGACCTTTCGGGGGCAGATATCGTGCTGCTGGGTGTATCCCGCACGTCCAAGACGCCGCTGTCGATGTATTTGGCCTATCAGGGCTACAAGGTCGCCAACGTTCCGTTGGCCCAGGGCATAGAGCCGCCCAAGTCGATTTACGAGGTCGATCCGATGCGGTTGTTCGGTCTGATTTCGACCGTCGATGTGATTGCCGAGATTCGCGATAGCCGCCTGGGCGACGACTATGCCCGCGCCGTCGCCGGCTCCTATGCCGAGCCCGAGAGCGTGCGCGGCGAGCTCGAGGAGGCTCGTGCCCTCATAAAACGTCTGGGTTGCTTTGTGGTGCGCACCGACGGCAAGGCGATCGAGGAGAGTGCCTCCGAGATCATTGCCCACCTCGAAGAAATTCAAGAGGCAAGAGCCCGCCGTGCCGCCCGCCGCACCCAACAAAGCTAGCTTATTGGATTAGCTTAAAAAACCTGATACTGATAAAGCGATTTAGCAAATAACTTGCATTTGACCTGCGAGTTTCTTGTAGTGGTATCTCCATAAGGTAACCACCTTTACCTACCGTTTACCGCTAGTTTTAGCACGTTTACCAAACCTCGTATTCTCTGCTCAAGCCCGTTCAAATCCCGCCGTATAGTTCCCTCACGGCCCGCATCCGGTGGGTCGATTCGTCACCACGGTCGCGCGCGAGAGCGCATGGAAGGGGAAGTATCGCGAGCGATTGCAAGAGGGTTTACCGTTTTGGAACCGATGCCCAGGGCACTTGTGTCACCGAGGGCGACAAGTCCATGAACTTCGTGCTTGGCGGCAAAGGCGCAAACCTTGCCGAGATGAGCCGCATCGGCCTGCCGGTTCCCGGTGGCTTTACCATTACCTGCCAGACCTGCGTCGAGTACTCTGGCGCCGGCAACGTGTGGCCCGTGGGCGCGCTCGACGAGATCGTTGCCGCCGAGGCCGACCTCGAGGCCCGCTGCGGCAAGAAGCTCGGCGACGCCCGTGATCCGCTGCTCGTCTCGGTGCGCTCGGGTGCTCCGTTCTCCATGCCCGGCATGATGGACACGGTCCTCAACCTGGGCCTCAACGACGATTCCGTCCAGGGCCTTATCGCCCAGACGCAGAACCCGCGCTTTGCCTGGGACAGCTATCGTCGCTTTATCCAGATGTTCTCCAACGTCGTCATGGGCGTCGACGCCGACCTGTTCGAGAATGCCCTGACCCAGGCCCGCCTGGTCGCCGGCGTTCGCGTTGATTCCGAGCTTTCGGCTGAGGACCTGCAGGAGCTCGTCGAGACTTTCAAGGGCATTTTCTCCGACAACGTCGAGGCCGCCGTGTACCCCGAGCTCGAGGTCGCGGACGGCAAGCCCGTCTTCCCGCACGATCCGGAGCTTCAGCTGCGCCTTGCCATCCAGGCCGTCTTTGGTAGTTGGATGAACGAGCGCGCCTGCATCTACCGCAAGCAGCATGGCATTTCTGACGAGCTCGGCACCGCCGTCAACGTGCAGGCTATGGCCTTTGGCAACAAGGGGGAGACCTCTGCGACCGGCGTCGCTTTTACGCGCAACCCGGCCGACGGCACCAAGGAGTTCTACGGCGACTTTCTGGTCAACGCCCAGGGCGAGGACGTCGTCGCCGGCATCCGCAACACCGAGCCCATCGCCGACCTCAAGACCACCCCGGGCCTCGAGTCCGCAGGTGAGGAGCTTGAGCGTGTCTTCCTGACGCTTGAGGATCACTACCGCGACATGTGCGACATCGAGTTCACCATCGAGCAGGGCAAGCTCTGGATGCTCCAGACCCGCGTGGGCAAGCGTACCGCAACCGCCGCTCTGCGCATCGCTATCGAGATGGTCGAGGAAGGCCTTATCACCCGTGAGGAGGCCGTGAGCCGCATCGACCCCGCGCAGCTCGACCAGCTCCTGCACCCGCAGTTCGACTCCTCCAAGAAGTACGAGGCGCTCGCATGCGGCCTCAACGCCAGCCCTGGTGCCGCCGTGGGCGAGGTCGTGTTCTCGAGCGACGATGCCGTCGCGCGCGCCAACGAGGGTCACAAGGTCATTTTGGTTCGCTGGGAGACCAACCCCGATGACCTGAAGGGCATGGTCGCCGCCGAGGGTATCCTGACCAGCCACGGTGGCAAGACGAGCCATGCCGCCGTTATCGCTCGCGGTATGGGTACGCCCTGCGTCTGCGGCGTTGAGCGCTTCCACATCGACGCCGCCGAAAAGGTCGTGCGCATCGAGGGTAGCGATCGTGTGCTGCACGAAGGCGATGTCATCTCCATCGACGGCACCCAGGGCATCGTCGTCGATGGCGCTGTCGATTTGGTCTCCGCCGAGCTCACCGGCGACCTGGACACCATCCTGTCCTGGGCCGACGAGATCCGTCTGGACGAGACCTGTGGCCACGCCAACCATGTGCGCGTCAACGCCGACAATCCCGAGGACGCAGAGCTCGCGCTCGAGTTTGGCGCCGAGGCCATCGGCCTGTGCCGCACCGAGCACATGTTTCTGGGCGATCGCAAGAACATCATCCAGAGCTTCATCCTGTCCGACGATGAGGCCGTGAAGCAGCAGGCCCTCGCCGACCTGCTCAAGGTTCAGACCGAGGACTTCCTGGCGATGTTCAAGACCATGTCCGGTCGCGATGTGGTCGTTCGCCTGCTCGATCCGCCGCTGCACGAGTTCCTGGATAATCCGCGTGAGCTCGAGGTCGCCATCACCAAGAAGGAAGCCGCTGGCGCCAGCGAGGAAGAGCTTGCCGCCCTGCGTGCCCGCCTGCGCCGTATCGACGGCATAGTCGAGTCGAACCCCATGCTCGGCCTGCGCGGTGTGCGCCTGTCCGTCGTCTTTAGCGATCTGCCGCTCATGCAGGTTCGCGCCGTGGCCACGGCTGCTGCTCGACTTATCAAGGAGGGCGTCGACCCGCGCCCCGAGATCATGGTTCCGCTCGTTTCCATTACGGCCGAGTACGTTCAGACTCGCGAAGTCATCGAGCGCGTGATCGCCGAGGTTTCCGCCGAGGAGGGCGTCGAGCTCAATATTCCCGTGGGCACGATGCTCGAGCTGCCGCGTGCCTGCATGGTTGCCGACGAGATCGCGCAGCACGCCGACTTCTTCTGCTTTGGCACCAACGACCTCACGCAGACGACCTTCGGCTTCTCTCGAGACGATGCCGAGGCCAAGTTCATCCCGCTGTACATGCACAAGAAGATTCTGAAGGACAACCCCTTCGAGACCATCGACTCGGCGGTACTGGAGCTGGTGCGCATGGCCGTCGAGAAGGGTCGGGCCACCAACCCCGACATGCACTTTGGCGTGTGCGGCGAGCACGGCGG
>DXZN01000032.1:0-12829 GCA_019419645.1 Collinsella sp.
ATGCGAACCTCCAGTCCGGACCGCCCCGCGGTCCAACTTTCTGTCCGCACCCCCATCTGTAACAGTTAGGCAACCAAAACCGGGCCTGGTGTTACAGATCGAGATTTTCGGGCGGCCCCCTGCAGTTTGTCTAAATCTGTAACAGGTAGAGACAATTTAGCCCGCTAGATGTTACAGATCGAGACAGAAGATTCTAGTCGCAGGTGATGTCGAGGTTCTTGCCGGTGAGGCCTACGTAGCCGCCCTCGGCAGCTTTGGGGCTGTCAGCATGGCAGAGAACCCACTTGTCGGCCTTCCAATAGCAGTAGCTGTCACCGGCAGCAGGCATGTCGGTTGCGGCCTCGGGACGCGGACCGTTGGTGCCGGCGGGCAGCGCCACCATCACCTGGAAGCCGCCGTCGTCGACCATGCACGGCGTGTAGTGAAGCGTGGTGTTGAAAACCTCAACGACCTTGCCCGCCGGCACGCGGAACGCCTTGACGCACGCGGTGTCGAGCCCGCCGTCCTCAATCTCCCAGCGATGCGCCACGAGCAGGATAAAGTCGCGCGCGCCCAGGTTGAACTCACTCGCGCGGTGATACTCCAGACAGTTGAGTCGTGTATTGTGGCCGTTGCACCAACCCAGCTGGAAGGGACGGCCGCCAAACATGAGAAAGCCCAGCTTATCGGCATCCTTGACGCCCTCGAGCTCCGGCGCACTTGCTACGTACTTGCTGCCCTCGGGAATGGGCGTGGCAGAAAGCGCCTCGAGCACGGGCGACGTGAGCTCGGACGGAACGTTATCCCAAACGTTGCCATAGGACTTGAACTCGGAATCCTCGACAGAATAGATATGCATGTTCGCTCCTGTTCGTTTATGTGACAGTATGAACATTCTAGAACAAACATGAGCGATTTTGAACGCTCGTCCCGACCACTCAACAAAAAGGCGCCCCCGCATAAGCGAAGGCGCCCAATGCGCACGTTTTAGGCGATAAAGCCCTTACGCCTGCTGATAATGCAGGTGTTTCTCGTCGATATCGGCCAGATCGCGGTCGAGGTAGCGGCGCGCGAGCCAGTTAGCCATGGGAAGGTTCTGGTCCAGGTAGTTGCCGCACTCCTCGGGAGCGGCACCGGGGACATCGCCCTCGAAGTCGGCGACAAACTCAAACAGCTCGCGCACGAGCGGCAAGATCTCCTCGCTCGTCAGCTCACCAAAAACGACGAGGTAAAAGCCCGTGCGGCAGCCCATGGGGCCAAAGTAGACAATGCGGCTCGACCACTCGGCATGGTTGCGAAGGAACGTCGCACCCAGGTGCTCGATGGTGTGGCACTCGGCCGTGTTCATGACCGGCTCCTTGTTGGGCGTGGTCAGGCGCAGATCAAAGGTGGTGACGGCAGCACCGGTCGCCGGATCGCGGTCGGTGCGGCTCACATAAACGCCGGGCTCAAGCAGCAGATGATCAACGGAAAAGCTGGCGATGCGCTCCATGGCAGATCCTCTCGATAGTCAAATTGGAACAGGGCTCTTTTAGCTGGTTCGAATGGTCGCACCAATCATACCAGTCAAAAAAGCCCCATCCAAAAAGACAACTTAGCCAAGGACACGGGCCATGCGCGTCTTGAACTCGGACAGGAAGCGCGGGGCGTCAACAGTCAGCGCCACGAGTGCGCTCTTGTCGGGGTCGGCCACACGGCGCTCATCGCAGATGGTGCGGCCGCGATACTCGCCGAGCAGGTCGACGCGCAGGTTACAGCCGAGCGCGCCCACGAGCGTGGGGTCAATCGCCACGGCGACGGCAAGCGGATCGTGCAGCGCGCAGCCACCAAGGTAGGGGGCGTTCATCTCGTACGAGCCAATATAGTGCTCCACCATGCTCGCAAATGCGCAGCCCGCCATGGTGCCCGAGCCCGTCCAGCCGGCAATGTCGCGGCGCGTAAGCACCACGCGATGCGTCACGTCCAGGCCCACCATGGTGAGCTTGCGGCCCGAACGCAGCACGGCGTCGGCCGCCTCGGGATCACTTGCCATGTTGGCCTCGGCGCCCGCGCTCACGTTGCCGGGCACGGTCAGGGCGCCGCCCATAACCACCACGCGGCCGATAGACATCACCGCTGCCGCATCGCGCTCCAGGGCAAGCGCCAGGTTGGAGAGCGGGCCGGTCGCTACGTAGACCAGATCGGGACCATAGGTGCGCGCGGCATCGATCAGATAATCGACCGCAGCGTTACCGTCGGCAGACGTCGCCCCCACCGGCTCGTAGGGCGACGCCGGCACGCTCGCGCCGCCGATGCCGTTCTTGCCGTGAATGAGCGCGGTGGACGCCGGCGGCGTATAGGGCTCAGTCGCCTGCAGAGGACGGTCGGCACCCAGGTACACCGGCACCTCGGGCCGACCCAACAGGTCGAGCACCGCCAAGCAGTTATGCGCCGACTGGTCGACGCGCACGTTGCCAAAGCACGTGGTAATGCCCACGAGCTCGACCTCGGGGCTCGCGATGGCATAGGCAAGCGCCATCGCATCGTCCACGCCCATATCCAGATCAAGGATCAGCTTCTTAATTGCCATTGTTCTACTCCGCTTCTCCGTCTTGTACCAAATCGTCTAAATCAAACACGCGCTCAACTTCGGCACGCGTGGGAATCGACTGCTGTGCGCCCAGGCGCGACACCGTCACCGCCGAGGCGCGTGCGCCCGCCGCCATGCACTCAAAGAGCGGCAGGCCCTCCAGACGAGCTGCAGCAAGCGCACCGATAAATGTATCGCCCGCGGCCGTCGTATCGACCACCGCACTCGAAAGCGCCGGCATGCGCAGCAGCTCACCGTCATCGCCAAGCGTAACCGACCCGGCGCCGCCCAACGTGATGACCGCAGCTCCGGCACCCTTGGCGAGCAGGGCATTGAGCGCCGCGACGCAGCTCGCATCATCCGCGGGCAAGATGCCCGTCAGCACCTGGCACTCAGTCTCGTTGGGGCAGACCAGGTCGACTGCAGACCAGACATCCGCAGGCAACTCACAGGCAGGCGCTGGATTAAAGACCGTATAGAACCCCAGCTCGTGAGCGCAAACAAGCGCCTCGGCAGTCGCCGCAAGGTCACATTCGCCCTGGGCGATAAAGACGCTTCCGGCAGCCGGGGCAATCTCGCTGGCGTCGCCGTCGAGCTCATCGGCCACCAGACGTCTCAGCGCGCGGGCAACGTCCTCGCCCGCAAGCGCATGATTGGCGCCCGGCGACAGCACGATGCGGTTGTCGCCCTCACAGCGAATGATGGTCGCCGTTCCCGTCTCCACATCATCGCGACGCGCCACAAAGTCACAGTCCACGCCAGCATCTTGGAGCCCCGCCACGAGCGACGTGCCAAACGCATCGCGCCCGACCGCGCCGATCATGCACGTGCGCGCGCCCATGTGCGCAGCTGTCACGGCCTGGTTGGCGCCCTTGCCGCCGGCATTGCCGATAAATCCGCTGCCGCCGACGGTCTCGCCCGCACGCGGCATGCGCTCGCACGCCACCGAAAGGTCCATGTTCATGCTGCCGAACACCGCAACGATGCCGCAATCTGCCATGGAAACCTCCTCGTCCGCGGGCTCTGCGCCCGCTGTTGGCCGTCAATCGTGCGCTCTCGCGCCTCTATAACTTTAGTTCACTTTGATGTGAACGCGCGCTTGAGCTTGCACCGGCAGCAAGCATTCACAGGAGCAGGCGGCTACAATGAAGGCGTGCTGATTATTCTCGTCATTGGATGAAGTTTTATGGAACAATTCCCGCGATCGAGCTCACGCCACGCGAGCGATCAACGAGCGCCGCACGAACGTTCGCGCGCTAACCGACAAGCCACCGAGCCGCGCCGCGCCGCAGACTCTCATCGCGTGCCCGCCAACAAGGGTGACCGCACCAACAGCGCCGCAAAAGAACAGGCGCCCACGCGCCCCAAATCTCGCTATATCCCCGCCCTCGACGGCCTGCGCACGCTTGCCGTCGTCGCAGTGGTGCTCTATCACCTCAACCTCACGTGGGCTCAGGGCGGCCTGCTCGGCGTCACGATCTTCTTTGTGCTTTCGGGCTATCTGATCACGCGCTTGCTGCTCAACGAAGTCGCTAAGACCGGCCGCATCGACCTCAAGAGCTTCTGGATTCGCCGCATCCGTCGCCTGGTCCCCGCCGTGGTAACGGTAGTGTTCGTGACCTGCGCGCTGTGCACCATCTTTAACCACGTGATGCTCACCAAGATGCGCCCCGACATCCTGCCGTCGCTGTTGTTCTTCAACAACTGGTGGCAGATTGCCCAAAACGT
This sequence comes from Collinsella sp., assembly GCA_019419645.1. GTDB lineage: Bacteria > Actinomycetota > Coriobacteriia > Coriobacteriales > Coriobacteriaceae > Collinsella. The sequence continues at coordinate 4,277 of DXZN01000032.1, forward strand.
CTCGTACTTCAATGCTCTGGGCGACCCCTCGCCGCTCACGCACTTTTGGTCGCTTGCCATCGAGGAACAGTTCTACCTGATTTGGCCGCCACTGCTGTTTGCCATGGTATCCATGCATGTGAGCAAGCCCAACACGCGCCGCGTGGTTCTGGGCCTTGCCGCGGCATCCGCCCTCGCAATGATGGTGCTTTACAACCCTGCCGCCGACCCCAGCCGCGTGTACTACGGCACCGACACCCGCGTGTTCTCGCTGCTGCTGGGTGCCTGGATGGCCTTTATCCCCGATCGCGACCTGGCGCCGGTGCGTCTCGCTCATCGTTTGGGACTCAATCGCCTGGCTGGCGCCGCCAAGCATGGCAAGAACGCCGAGGACAAGCCTGGCAAGAACGCCGACGAATCAGCCGATACCACCCCGGCACAGCCGAGCGCCCTCGTGCGCTTTTGGTCCTCGCCCGCATCCATCGATGTGTTGGGCGTCGTGGGTCTGGTTGGCCTTGCCGCCATGGTCGCGCTCACCAACGGCTACACCGCGTTTCAGTATCGCGGCGGCACGCTGTTATGCTCCATCCTCACGCTCATGGTCATCGCGGCCTGCGTGCAGCCCCAGGGAATGGTTGCCCGCGCGCTGTCCGTCGAGCCGCTCGTGTGGGTTGGCAAGCGCTCGTACAGTATCTATCTGTGGCACTATCCGCTGCTGCTGCTTATGAACCCGGTCGCCAACATCAGCGATACGCTCTGGTGGCAGTACATCTTACAGGTACTTGTGGTGGTCGCCGTAGCCGAGTGCTCCTATCGCTTTATCGAAACGCCGTTTAGGAAGGGCGCCTTCGGCCGCACTGTCGCCGAATTCCGCGATGGCACCACCACGCCCGCCAACTGGGCACGCGCGCACGTCCCTGTCTGCGCAGCCTGCACTGTCGTGTTGGTCGTTGCACTGGGCGGCCTGATCTTTGTGCCCGAAACGTCTGCACTGAGCGGCGAGGGCGCAGAAGTTCTGAACAAGGAAGCCAAAAACACCGCGCCCACCGACCAGCAGGCGGCCGACGACACCGACAAGGACAACGACGGCTTCCCCGATGGCTCCTACGACCTGCTGATGATCGGTGACTCCGTGTCGCTGCGCGCCGTTGATTCCTTTGACGGTGTGTTCCCGCACAGTCATATCGATGCCGAAAAGGGCCGCCAGTTTGATGCGGGCCGCGCGACATTTGAGGGCTATATCCAGCAGAACCTTGCCGGCAAGATCGTGGTCTTTGCCCTGGGCACCAACGGTTTGGTAACGGACGCCCAGGTCGACGCGATCATGGCCGACGCCGGCGAGCAGCGTATTGTCGTATTTGTAAACACGCGTAGCCCGCAGCCGTGGGTCGGGTCCACGAACCAGGCCATCGCCAACGCTGCCACGCGCTACAAGAATGTACGCGTTATCGACTGGTACGGATATAGTGCCAACCGCAATGATCTGTTCGATGGCGATGGCACGCACCTCTCGAACGCGGGTGTGACCGAGTACCTTAAGCTCATCCACGATGCCGTCAAGAAGGACCTGCCCGTGCATCCCGAGGATCACGTTAACGATCCGCAGCCGGCGGCTGTCAAATCCGCTGCCGATGCACTCGTCAGCGCCCTCGCCTACAAACCGCACAAGCTAGGCACCGACAAGTAACGCGCAGCCAAATCTGCTTGCACACGGAGGGGGGCGTCGGCCACAACCGACGTCCCCCTCCGGCAGTTAAGGACGGTCCTTATGTGCCGGCACTTAGGGACACTCCTGACACAGCTGATGAATGCCCTCCCCGCGGTCGAATTCTGAGTTCCCCGCCACCCCGAGCGCTGTTTGGAAGCCCCGCGCCCGCAGCAAACACCCCCAGATTGCTCTTTTCGAGCCGGCCCCAAAGGGCTATGGGCAAAAATGCCAAATATGAGTACTGATACCATTTTAGTAGCAGGCAAAATGCCCAAAATGGCTCCCTCTCGGCCACCACGCCCCTTTGGACCGGCAGCAATAGCGGGTTTGGAACTTGACAGGATTAAAATTAATAAACAGATACCTTGTTTATGTTCATTAATTTCTTCGTCTTAATTGTCACATGAGTAGCAGCAGTACTCATATTTGGCATTTTCTGCCCACACGTATATAACCAACCCCCTACTACAGGCAAAAAACAGGCCGCAGCCCATGGCGGCGACCTGTTTAGAGTCCAAAAGAGGCGCTACGCGCTGTAGCCCATCGCTTGCAGGACAAACATGACGACCGTCAGCACCGTAATCACACCGATAGTCGCCCACGTGAGCACATTCCACACGCGGCCGTTGCGGTTGGCGCCCATAATGTGTCGATCAGCGGCAATAAGCACCTGGAACACCAGGACCACAGGCAAAAGCACGCCGTTGATGACCTGCGAGGTCATCATAATCTGGAACAGGTCGACGCCGGGCATGAGCACCAGCACGGCAGAGATGCCAATGATAGCCGTAATAATGCCGCGATAGACCGGGGCCTCGTCCCAGCTGCGATCGGCACCGCGCTCCCAGCCAAATGCCTCGCAGATAGCGCTGGACGTAACGCCCGGAAGCACGCAGGCGGCCAAGAAGCTCGCCGCGACCAGGCCCGAGGCAAACAGCACCGTGGACCACTGGCCCGCGATGGGCTCCAACGCGCGGGCGGCGTCGGCAGCATCGCTGATCTGAATGCCCGCAGGGAACAACACCGTACCGGTCGTTATGATAATAAAGCCGGCAATGACATCGGCGGCAATCGAGCCGCTCACGGTGTCGATACGCTGCAGCACGATATCGTCCTCGCCCGCATTCTTATCGACCACGTTGTTCTGCGCCAAGAAGATCATCCACGGCGCGATGGTGGTGCCGATCGTTGCGACCACAAGCGACACGTAACTGGGGTCGTTTTGGATGTTGGGCACAACCAGGTCGACCGCCACCTCGCCCCAGCTGGGACCAGCCAAAAATGCAGCGACGATGTAGGTCACAAACACGCAGCTCACCAGCAGCAGAATCTTCTCGATGCGCTGGAAGCTGCCCGACATGGTAAGCATCCAAACCAGCAGCGCCACCAGCGGCACCGAGATGCTCGCCGGCACGCCAAAGAGGGCAAGGCCGCTCGCGATACCCGCAAACTCCGAGATGGTCACGGCCGTGTTGGCGATCAGCAGCGCCGCCATGGCCAGCACGCTCCTGCGCACGCCAAAGCGCTCGCGAATGAGCGACGCCAGCCCCTTGCCTGTGACGCAGCCACAACGCGCCGCAGTCTCCTGCGTCACGATAAGCAGCACGGTCATGACGGGAAGCATCCACAGCATCTTGTAGCCATAGCTGGCACCGGCGCTGGAATACGTGGCGATGCCGCCGGCGTCATTGCCCGAAAGCGCCGCCAGAAGGCCAGGGCCCATGGCGCCAAAGATGGCCGCGATGGTCAACTTTTGCTTGGTGCTCGCCTTTTGCTTCGTGTTTTGCACGCGACCACCTACCCCATGACCGACATGGTGAGCAGCACCGCGGCGATGCAGTACGCCACGCATGAGATCATGACGGCAATAACGTTCATGGCGGTACCCGACGTATTGAGGTCGTGCTCGTCACGCCAGAACAGCACCGTCAGGTAAATCACGGCGCTCATGTTGCCAATCAGGCAGACGATGGCCGCAATGTTAAAGCAGCCGGTAAAGAGCTGCTCCTCAAACATGGGCGCGTCGGGGAATGCGGCGGTGCGCACCAGCTGGGCGCACAGGTAGGTCACGAGCGACAGAATCAGGCCCATGCCCGTGCTCTGGAAGAAGAACCCCAGATACGGCTTGGGCTCATCGTCATGGCCGTCGTACTCCAGGAAGTAGTTCTTGACGAACGACACCATACGCGAGGCAGCCAGCAGCACGAGCGGCATGGCGCACATGGGGAACACCACCAGATGCGCGGAGCCCAGCGCCGTCCCCAGCGCTGTTGCCATGATGCACGAGGCAATGCCCCACACGACAACCCAGTACTGGCGATGCACAAACCAGCTGAGCACATTCGTCGAGTCGTCGGACGCGCTGTCGCCCGAGCCGACACCTGCGATCTGCAGGTCCTCCTGGTGTTCCTCGGCGATAACGTCCATGGCGTCGTCAAAGGTCACGATACCCAAGATGTGACGGTTCTCGTCGCAAACGGGGATGGCGACCAGGTCGTACTTGGTCATCTCGTCCGTTACGTCTTCCTGGTCATCGTCGGGCGACACATAAACCAGGTCGCGATAGGCCAGCTGGCCCAGCGTGGCGTCGCGGTCGGCCACGATGAGCGTGCGCAGCGAGAGCACGCCGGTGAGCATACCGCTCGGGTCCTCGGTATAGACGTAGTAGACGCTCTCGAAGTCCTCGTCGAGCTTGCGGATCGCCTCGATGGCGTCACCGACCGTCGCCGTGGCGGGCAGGGAGACAAACTCCGAGGTCATGATGCGACCGGCAGTGTTGTCCTCATAGCCCAACAGGTTACGAATCGCCTTCTCCTCCTGAACGCCCATCAGGCGCAGAAGCTTCTCGGCCTTCTCGTAATCGAGTTCGTCGATCAGGTCAGCGGCGTCGTCCGGATCCATCATGGCCAGCATCGACGATGCATCGGTGTCGGACAGGCCCTCGAGCATCTCGGTCATAAGTTCGTCGTCATCGAACTCCGAGATGGCCTCGGCGGCCTGGGCGGTGTCGAGCTGCGCGAACACCTGCGCACGCAGGCGCGGGTCGAGCTGCTCGATAATGTCGGCGATGTCAGCAGGGTGCAGCTCGCCGAGCGTCTTGTGCGACACCGAAAGCTGGATGTTCTTAGTCGAACGGTCGAGCAGGTCCATGTAGGACCAGGCGATGATGTCCTCGCCGAGCGGTTTGCCCAGGTGCTTCATAAAGCTCTCGACGACATGCTCGAGGGCGGGGCTGATCGCGCGCAGCAGACCACGGGCGCCAACTTCGGCACCCAGCAGACGCAGCTGATTTTCGCCCGACATGGAAAACTTGATGTCGTTGACGCGCACGACCTTCATGCCCTGCGTGTCGACAATCTGCTTGTTGAGCACGTCGCGCGCGAGCAAAAGTTCGGTCGGCTGCAGGTACGAAAAACGGATTTCGGTGGCCGGCGACTTAAGGTGTACGCCCGTCTCGTCGATACGGTCGACCCATTTGCGCCAGCTGATCATAAACGGCGTCTTGCCGGGTCCGCGGAACGCGAGCGACGTTACGTGCGGAAAAACTTCGCCGGTAGCAATGCCAAAATCGTTCACAACGCCGAGCTTTTCGCCGTCGACGTCCAAGACCGGCAATTTGAGCATCTCACTCAGATAATTCAATGGTGCTCCCCATCATTATTCCCCCGGACGCGGCCGCGCGTGCGGCGTCCGGGGGCTTCTGGATATGTATACGCATGCGCGGGCGGCACGCCGCTCGACGCTTACACCCCGTGCATGCGCAAAAAGCACCTGCACGGGGTCATCGACTGTATGGTCGAGGTTTGGATTTCACCTGTAACCTTTCTCTTGACCCTCATTAACCGCAGTAACTATAGCATCAGCATCGCCCTGCGGCATCGAATTTATGCGCTGCACATTGCAGGCATACCAAACGCTGACGCATCCGTGACATAGCCGTTGGGGACGTTCTTAAACGACTACCCAATGACTACTCTGTGGTGTCGTCGTCCTCGGCAAGTTGGGGGAACACGGCGTCCTTGGGCATGGTGACCTTCGTCAGCGAGGTGAGATTTTTGCTCAGCGACGTGTCCGTCTTGACCAGGTCGCTGAGCGTCACGATCTTGTAGCCGTCGGCAATGAGGCCGTCGATAATCTGCGGCAGCGCCTCGAGCGTCTGCTCGGCGCATTCGTCTCTATCGGTGAGCAGCACGATATTGCCCGGCGTCACCGAATCGAGCACCGTCGAGACCTGCTCGTCGGCACCGTTGAGCAGCCAGTCGCCCGAGTCAATATTCCACGAGACCACGGCGGAGACCAGGTCCATCGCATCAATCCAGTTTTGTTCGTCAAAGGCAGCGTAGGGAGCACGCAGCAGCATCGTCTTCACGCCGGTCGCCGACTTAATCGCATCGGTGCCTTTCGTGATCTGTTCGCGTACCGCCTCACGGTCCTGACCCTTGAGCGAATCGTCGCTGTAGCTGTTGGATCCGATCTCGCACCCGGCGTCGACAATCGCCTTGGCCGTGGCAGGCGAGGCCTCGGCCGCATCGCCCGAAAGGAAGAACGTCGCGGTGACGCCCTTTTCCTTGAGCACCTGCAAGATCTGTTTGGTGGCGCCGCTCGGACCCTCGTCAAACGTCAGTGCCACGTACTTTTTGTTGCCCTTGGGCGCCACGCTGGCGCACGCAACAACGCAATCGGTGGCGGGCACAACCTCGCCGCGGTCTTGCGTCTTGCCTGACTGCTCACCAACCCACACCTCGGATCGGCCCTGGACACCCCATGTCTGCACATACTCGATAGCGCCCGTGCCCTCGACCTTGAGCTTGGGCTCGATAACCGTAGCCTGAACCTCGTGCTTCTCGTAAGTGTTACGGCCATCCTTGACCGTCACCTTCTCGCCGCCCTCGAGTTCGCGGCTATCCCATTTGCCCTGCTTCACGCGCTTGCCGTCGACCTTCACCGACAGCTTTTCGCCCCCATGGCGCTTGAGCACGCTGTCATCGACGGCCAGCAGGTCGCCTGCGTCGTAGGTGTCAGTCAACTCCTGGTCGTCGATGAGATTCTGCAGCGTAGAGCCCACACGCACCGCGGTCTTCTGGCCGTTGAGCTCCACGTCCACGCTGCGGTTGACGTAGCCCACGACAGCAGCGATGAACAGCACGAGCGCGCAACCCACGGCGATGAGCGCATAGGGCAGGCGAGACGGACGGCGGGGCGTGCGGCCGTTGCCGATGCGAGCGCTGCGGTCGCTAAAGCCGCGGCTATGGTTGAGATACATCGCGCCGGGCTTACGGTGACGCTTGCGCTGACCGCTGGGCAGCTGCCCCAGATCGCGGCGCGCCGTCGGACGCGAGCCCGAGCGTCCGTGTGAATATGATCCGTTTTGGCGCATGTGCCCTCCCCCATAAACGCAGCAAGCCGGAGCAACAGGTCTCCGGCTTGCCTCCCATCATTTGGTACGTCGCTATTTGCTAGCTTTCGACGAGCCACCGCTCGCCTTTTGATATTCGTCCTTAAAGGCCTTGAACATACCGCGCGTCTTGCCGAGCTGCTTGCCCAGCGCGCGACTGCCCTTGTCCACGGCGACCGAGCCCTTGTCATCGAGCACCTTGGCGCCCTTCTTGACCTTATCGCCCACCACGACGCTTGCCTCGGCAGCCTTTGCGGCGGCGCCGCCCGAATACCCGAGCGACTTGACCTCGTCCGAAACGATCATCGCGCCGTCCGCATAGCCGCGCAGCATCGTCGGCGGCATCTGCGTGTCGCCCACCAGCACACTCGAGGCAGTGCCGGCGGTCACGTAGAACGTCTGCACGATGCCCGAACGCGGCTTGAACTCCACATCCGAGCAATAGCCCACGACATCGCCCGACTCCGTGCGCACGTCCATGCCAACCCAGATAATGCAATCGTCCAGGTTGATGTCGAGGCGCTTGGCCGCAGCGGCATCGTAGGTGCCCTTGACGTCGTCAACCGCGATGGCGCCCTCGTAGACACCAATGGCATCGAGCGCCACAAACCGGTCGGGGCGCTCGATCATGCCCGCGATATCGGACTGGCGAACCATAAAGCCCACCACACGCGTACCGCCCGGGGTAAAGACCGGAAAGTGAATCTTGCCGAGCTTTTTAGGGCTGCGCGGCGTGCCGTCCTTTTTGGTGCGCTTATCCTCGGTAGGCTTGCGATAGATCTTGGCGCCGACAAAATCCCCGGCGCGCATTATGCCTCGGTCGAAGGCTCCGCGGCCTCGGCGTCGGCCTCGACGGCGTTTTCGACCACGACATCGGCGGCGGGCGTCACGTTACCGCCCGAGATGGCGTCGTTGAGCTGCTCACGCAGCTGGTCCATGCGCTCGCGGGCAAGGTCAACCTTGGCACGCAGGTCATCGGCCTTGGCGTCGACCATCGGGCCAAAATCGTTGACCGCAGCGCGGGCCTCCTCGGCACCGTGCTCGTAGGTGTCGCGCATGTTATCCCAGGCGTCGTTGGCGATATCGGCAGCCATGGCGCGGGTCTCGGCGCCCGAGCGCGGAGCCAGGGCAACGCCGATGATGGCGCCGGCGGCGGCACCGAAGAGCGCACCCGAGATAAAGTTGAAAGTCTTACCCATGTTCATTCCTCTCCTGCGGGCACCTCGGCGCCCACCGTTTGAATGCTGTCCATTATACCCGCAGCACAGCGCTTGCCGTCTTACTCATCTGCGTACGGTAAAGGCGCAGGTACATGATGGTAATAAGCGGGTGAGCCTACTCCTGCGGCATGGCAGGCATGGCCACCGTGGCGGCCGGGTCCTCGCCAGCGCCGTCAACGAGCGGTAGGTTGCCCTCGTGCGCGGGGGCAACCGGAGCCGTCGCCGCGCCACCGTAGACGGCAGCGGGGGCC
>DXZN01000032.1:12839-22037 GCA_019419645.1 Collinsella sp.
CGATTGCCTCCTGCGGCTCGTCGTCAAAGCTCGGGACGCCCTGGGGCTCCGCGGACTCGAGCTCGACGGCAGCCTCGGCAGGGGCCTCGTCGACAGGATCGACGGCCTCCTCAGCAGGCGCCTCGCCCTCGTTCGCGTCCCCGGTCTCGCCCTCGCCGTTCGCAGCGGCAACGGCCTCGTGCGGGTCCTTGCCCTCGGCCTCGGCACGCATGCCCAGCACCAGGTTGCGCAGGCCCGCGACCGTACCTTCCACATCGGGGGCCGGCTGGTCGGCGTGCGGGTACGCCCAGTCCATCATAAAGGTCGCCGAAGACAGCGCACCGATGGCCAGCGCGTCGTCGGGACACGAAAGCTCGACCTCAAAGACACGCTCATCGTGCTCACTCACGCGGGTGCGGCCGCACGAAATGCTGCCAGCGAGACCGGTCTCGTTCATGAGCTCGACCGTCACGTGCTCCAGCAGATGGCAAAGCTCGGTCTGGCCCATGCAGTCCTGGAACTCTCGACCGGAATCGCCCAGGCACAGGTGCTTGGCAATTGCGGGTACCAGGTAGTACACGCGCGCCGTGGCCTCGATGTCCTCCGAGGTCATGAGCGGCATGCCGGGGTTCACCAGCACGTGCGCGCAGATCTTGTCCTCGCTGACGGTGACCTTAAGGATGTTGAACAGGCCTGCCATAACTCTCCCCTACTCTTCCTTACCCTACTCGTCGCCGTCGTGCGGGTCCGCAGAGCCCGCACCAGACGCCGTCGGCTCGTCTGCCGAGGGCTCGGAATCCTTCTTATCGGTTTCGGCCGGAGCGATCACGCGAATGAGCGAGATGCGCTGGCCACGCATCGACTGCACCTTAAACTTGTACCCCGCAACCTCAAACACCTCTCCGATGTCGGGCACCGAGTCGCAAAGCTCCAAAATCCAGCCGGCGATGGTCTCATAATCATCGCTTTCCTCGAGCGGCCAACCAAGCTCAATCGCGTCATCGCACGAAAAACGCCCATCGACGAGCCACTCGCGGCGCGAAAGGCGCGTGAGGTACTTGTTGTCGGGGTCGAACTCGTCCTCGATCTCGCCCACGATCTCCTCGACGATGTCCTCGATGGTGATGATGCCGGCCGTGCCACCGTACTCGTCCACGACCACTACGATCTGGTCGTGCGAGGTCTGCATCTCGGACAGCAGCGGCAGGATGTCCTTGGTGTCGGGCACAAAGGTGGCGTCGCGCAAAAAGTCGGCGATGGGCTGGCCGCCCTTGCCGTCGAGCGAAGGCTGGATCAGGTCCTTGATGTGCGCGATGCCCACGACGTTGTCGGGATCCTCGTGATAGACGGGGATGCGGCTAAAGCCGGTCTGGCGCATGGCGGACAGCACGTCGGCGACCGTCTCGTCGTCCTCGCACATGGTGGTGTCCACGCGCGGCACCATGACCTCACGGGCAACGGTGTCGCCCAGGTCGAAGATCTCGTGGATCATGCGCTTTTCCTCGTCGAGCAGGTCGTCCTGCTCCGAGACCATGTACTTGATCTCTTCCTCCGAGACGTTCTGGCGGTCATCGGCGCTCTTGATGCGCAGGATGCGGGCCAGGCCGTCGGAGCAGGCACCGGTCAGCCACACGAGCGGACGGGCGATCTTTTGAAACACCGAAAGCGGCCCCACGACCTGCTTGGATACGCCCTCGGCGTTGGCAAGGCCGATGCGCTTGGGCACGAGCTCGCCAATCACGATGGACACAAAGGCGACGGCGACGGTGATGATGACCGGCGCCAGGCCGCGCGCGATGGCAGAGAGTGGCGCGATGCCAAAGCTCATGAGCCACGTGGCAAGCGGATCGGACAGGCTCGTCGAGGCGACGGCGGATGAGGCAAAGCCCACGAGCGTGATGGCGACCTGGATGGTGGCGAGCAGCTGGTCGGAATCGGCGGCCAGCTTAATGGCGCGCTCGGCGCGTTTGTCGCCTTCCTCGGCCTCGTGCTCCAGCACAGCGCGCTTTGCCGTGGTGAGCGCCATCTCGGACATAGAGAAGTAGCCGTTGATGAGGGTTAAAACGAGGGTGGTGATAAGGGAGATGGTTATGTCCATCGGGAGTTTCTCGAACCTCCAAGATTCGGGACGTTAGGGTAAAACGTTGATTACGGATACGGCAATTGCGCCGGCGCCCAAACGAGGACGCGGGCGCGCAGGCATGGTCGCTAGATTACGAAAAGGATCACCGCCATGAACTGGAAGATGCTGCCGGCGAGCACCCACAGGTGAAACACGCTGTGCAGATAGCGCACGTTTTTGGCGATATAGAACGGCACGCCCGCGGTGTAGCACACGCCGCCGACGGCGAGCAGGGCAAGTGCCACGGGGTTGAGCAGCAACACGAGCTCGGGCAGCTTAAAGACAACGAGCCAGCCCATCAGCAGGTAGACCAGACCGCTTACCCAGTGCGGTTGACGCTCACGCATAAAGCACTCGAGGGCGATGCCGATAATGGCGATGGCCCATACGGCAAAGAACAGCGCAGGGCCGCCGTCGTTTGCGAGCGTGATGAGGCAAAACGGCGTATAGCTGCCGGCTATGAGCAGGTAGATGCAGCTGTGGTCGATAATGCGGAACACGCGCTTGGCGCCCGCGGGCTGAATCGCATGGTAGAGCGTGGAGGCAAGGTATTCGAGGATAATGCTGACACCGTAGACAATCGCCGCGGCCATGTGGGCCGGGCCTCCGCCGCGCAGGGCGGCGAATACGATCAGGAGCACCAGACCCGCGATACCCAGCAGGCAGCCGACACCATGGGTGACGGAGTTCATGATCTCCTCGCCCACCGTGTAGTGTGGAACGGCCGCGGTCTTGGGTCGCGGCTTAGAACTGTCGCTCGAATCGGACATGCCGGTTACATCCTCCAACGTAAAGAGTTCTCAACACTATATCAAAGCGTCTAGGTACGTGCGAAATTTGCACCATACGTGACCCTTTGTTTACCCATTCTTTGCCTGTTGACGCATCAACGGCGAACGTCCATAATGCGCTTGCATTAAATGTTGACGTATTAACATCTTATAGGAGAATACCGCATGGCTCAAAACGCACGTTCCCATCGAAAGCTCAAGATGGCCGGCATCGTTGCACTGGTGGTTGTCGTTGTGCTGCTCGGATTTGCCGGCAACTTTCTGTTTGACTTCGCGCTGAATCCCCAAGCGCCGTACACCATGAAGATGATGCAGGATAGCAAGAACGACAAAGAAGGCGAGCAGCCGGATGCCGAGGACACCGAGGCGCGGGCATGGTTTAAAGAAAACCGCAAGAGCAGCAGCCTCACCGCAGATGACGGAACCGAGCTCGCCGCTTGGTTTTTTGCCGCCTCGGAGAACACCCACGATTACGCCGTCTGCCTGCATGGATATACCAACGAGCCCATCGGCATGGCCCGATACGTCAAGCGATTCCACGATCGCGGCATGAACGTGCTCGCGCCTGCCGCCCGCGCCCACGAGCGCTCCGGCGGCGACTATATCGGCATGGGCTGGCCCGAGCGGCTCGATGTCGTTGCATGGATTGGGCGGATCGTTCAGGCTGACCCCGAGGCGCGCATCCTGGTCTTTGGCGAGTCGATGGGTGCAGCAACTGCCATGAACGTCGCGGGGGAATCTCTACCCGCAAACGTAAAATGCATTATCGAGGACTGTGGTTATACGAGTGTTTGGGACGAGTTTTCCCTGCAACTCAAGGACGTGTTCGGCCTGCCCAGCTTTCCCTTGCTCGATGTAGCAAACTTGGTGTGCAACGTGCGCGCGGGCTACGACTTTCATAAGGCGAGCAGTGTGGAGCAACTCAAACACGCGACGGTTCCCATGCTGTTTATCCACGGCGACCAGGACACCTTTGTGCCGTACAGCATGCTCGACCAAAACTACGACGCGTGCGCCAGCAAGGTCAAGCAAAAGCTCACCATCCATGGCGCCACCCACGCCAAGAGTGCGCAAGTTGACCCCGAGCTCTACTGGAACACAGTCAACAACTTCCTCGACGAGTATTTTTAGGCGAATAGCAACGTCTGAGGCTTTATCTGACCCCCTATTTTCGGAAGTATGCGGCAAAATCTGGAACTGCCGACCAGACCACAGTTTTACCAACAATTTATCAGGGGTTTTGTTGCCAAAAAACGTCGTGTGCTCGGCGGTCTCGAAATTTGCCGCATACTTCCAAAAAGCCGCCCGTGAGCGCTGTGCCCACGGGCGGCTTTTGCTCTACTTGCGCCAGAAAAGCGCTTGATTTGTCCAATAACTAGGCGCTACTTGACCTCGATGAGCTCGTACTTGCTCGTGCCCAGGCCGATCTTCTCGGCATGCGCGATGCAGGTGCGCCAGTCGGTGTCGGGATGCGTGATGCAGAAGGGGTCCTTGGCCTGATCGCCCTCCAGATGCTCGTGGTTGTGCTCCATCTTGGCCGCGCTATCGGTAAGCTCGGTGTTGGGCAGCGGCTCGGATGCCATGACGGCATTGGCACAGGCCTGGTCGATGGCGACCGGGTCGAAGCTCGCGAACATGCCGATATCGTTGACGATAGGCGTGTCGTTTTCGGGATGGCAATCGCAGTTGGGGCTAATATCCATGGCAAGCGAGATATGGAAGCTCGGGCGGCCGTCGACAACGGCCTTGGTGTACTCGGCGATCTTGCAGTTGAGCACATCGGCCGCGGCGTCATAGCCGGGCTTGATGCAATCCTGGTTGCATGCCGCAATGCAGCGGCCGCAGCCCACGCAGCGATCGTGGTCGATGGCGGCCACGTGCACCGTGCGGGTGTTGCCGTTAACAAGCTCGCGCTCGCGGGTGTCGGTGAACGAGACAGCGTTGTGTGCGCAAATCTTTTCGCAGGCACGGCAGCCAACACAGTGCTCGGTCGCGACATTCGGCTTGCCGGCGGCATGCTGCTCCATCTTGCCGGCACGGCTGCCGCCTCCCATGCCCAGGTTCTTCATGGCGCCGCCAAAGCCGGCCTGTTCATGGCCCTTAAAGTGGGTGAGGCTGATCACGATATCGGCATCCATGAGTGCCTGACCGATCTTGGCCTCGTGCACGTACTCGCCGCCCTCGACCGGGACGAGCGCCTCGTCGGTACCCTTGAGGCCGTCGGCGATGATGATCTGGCAACCCGTGGCATACGGGGTAAAGCCGTTCTGATAGGCGGTATCGATGTGCTCGAGCGCGTTTTTGCGGCTACCGACGTAGAGCGTGTTGCAGTCGGTGAGGAAGGGCTTGCCGCCCAGCTCCTTGACGACATCCGCGACGGCGCGGGCGTAGTTGGGACGCAAAAAGCTCAGGTTGCCCAGCTCGCCAAAGTGAATCTTGATGGCGACGAACTTGTTCTCAAAGTCGATCTGCTCAATACCGGCGTGACGGATGAGGCGCTTGAGCTTGTCGAGCTGGCTCTCGCGAGCATGCGTGCGCAGGTTGGTGAAGTACACCTTAGCGGGTGCTGCGGGTGCAGTTGCGGTCATAGTTATATCCCCTCGGTCTATATGGCGTTACAGACATAGAGGATGGTACCCGTTGAAGTAGGGTCAAAGTCAAGCGCGAAACCTAGTCGTTGGGGAGGTTCTTAAACGACTACTCTTGGACTTTAAGGGCCTCGGCTAGGCTGACGCGCTTGATAGAACGCGTGTGTAGCAGCGCCACGACCAGGTAGGTCGCAAAGCCAATGCCCACGCACGCCGTCATGGACCAAGCGGGCACGTAGATCTCGATATTGCCGTTGTAGGCGAGCAGCATCGAGCGGAAGATGGCCGTAAGCGAGCCAATAATGACCGGCAGGCTCAGCACAAGCGACGCCACCACGCACAGCGTGATCGAGCGGATGTACAGATGCGAGATCTCGCTATCGCGATAGCCAAAGACTTTCATGTAGCTGATCGAACGGGCGCCGTGGTCGATCACAGCCTTGGTCAACAGGTACATAAACAGCAGGAAAATAAACACCGCGAGCCCAACCATCATGCCGATCATTTTGCTCATCATGCCGATAAACTGGTCGCCCACGGCGCGCATGTCGTCGGGCGTGGTGTCGCCGGCAAAGTAACGAGCATCGAGATCGAGCTTCTCGTCGCTCACATAGCCGTTAAAGTAGGCGGCGTCGTTGTCGAACAGCTCGTTAAAGTCATCGATACTCATATAGATATTCATGTCCGACTTGGAGCCCCAGGTACAATCCTTGCCCGCGTACTCAAGGGAATAATGCTCGCCCTCGTACTTGTCGCCGAGCATGACCTTCTGACCCTCGCTCCAGCCAAACTTATCGAGCAGACCGCCGCCAAAGACGATGCGCCCATCGCCGACGTTGAGGTCTTTCCAATAGCGCGAATCGGTTGAAATGCCGTAGACGGAAATCGTCTCCTCGCCATTTCCATCGCCGCGGTCGTATTGCAGCTGGTAAACGGCGTATTTCTCAGCCTGTGCGATTGCGCCCGCGCCGTTGTCGGTCGTATTGACCGGGTGGATATCGTCGTTGTCAGTGTCAATCTTGGAGGCTTTGTCGATCAGGTCGATAGCCTCATCACGGTTGCAGCCGAGGGCATCGGCAAGATCATCGAGGCGCGCATAAAGCGCATCCTTCTTGTCCTGGACCTTGGCAAGCGCATCCTGCGCCGCAGTCAGGCTCTCGGCAGACGGAGATGCGGTCGCGGCATCGGCTGCCGTCTGCGCCGCATCGGCCGCGTCGTCAAGCTCGTCATCGGCATCCTGGGCAGCGGTTAGCAGCGCGCCGTCAACCGACTGCAAGCGCTCGAGTGCCGACCACTGCTCGCGCTCCTCGGCGGTGCCCTCGAGCTCCAGCGGCGCCTTGAGCGTGTACTGGTGCTCGGCGACCAGGCTCGTCTTCAGGTTGTCCGCGTAGTGCGTCATCGTGGGCAGAATCGCCAGGCCAAAAAGCATCAGCAGCGACGCAAATGCAATGCCCACGAAGAGCGTGGCGAAGTTGCCCAGGTTGCGCAGGAAGATACGCAGGCGGAAGCGCGAGACAAAACCCATGCGCTCCGGCAGCTGCAGGCCGCACTTGGTACCCGATTTGCCGCTCGCCTCGTGACGAAGGAATTGCAACGGCGTCTTGCCCATTTTGCGAAGCAGGCCCACCAGCGTGATGAGGATGAGCGCGGCGGCGGGAACCACGGCGCACTTCACAAAGATCTCCCAGCTCCAGTACACCTGGAAGGGCGGCAGGCTATACGAACCGTAATAGAGGCTGCGCATGGGCTCGGTAAAGAACACAACGCCGAGCGCAGTGCCCAAAAGCGCTGCGAGCACGCCCACGATGGCGGGAAGCGCAAGGTAGTGCAGCACGATCTCGCGACGGCGATAGCCGCTGGCGAGCAGTGTGCCAATGATGGCGCTCTCCTCCTCGATGGTGGCGTCGGTAAGGACCACAAAGACGAACGCCATGATCACGATGATGATGTCGAGCAGCGTCATCCACATCATAGAGTCGCCGTCCACGTCGTCGCGCGCGTAGCCAATACCCTGGTTGGAATCGGCGTCGATCAGATCGTCCACGCGCGTATCGGCATCGGTCAGCGCCTCGACCATATCCTGCTCCGCATCGATGCGGTCCGCAGTGGAGAGGTCGCGATCGGTAAAGGTAAAGGAGTAGGTGTAGGCGGGCGCGCCGCCGACGTCCTCGAGCGCGGCAAAGCCAGCGTCGGTGACCTCGGCCACGCCATAGGTGATGGTGTTCACCGTAAAGTCGGAGTTGTTGAGGAACAGCGCCTGGCTATCGGGTTGAGTCATGATGCCGCAGATGGTGTAGGTGCGACCCTCGAGCTCGACCTTATCGCCCACGGACAGGTTGTTATTGGTGGCAAAGACACGGTCGATTGCCACCTCATCGTCCGTCTTGGGCTCCTTGCCCTCACAGTAGGACGCGATATCGACCTTGGTGCGGTGCGCATAGGTGCGCAGCGTGCGCTTGGTGCCGTCGTCGCCGGACGCCTTTTTGATGATGGCGTCGATGGAGAAGTTCTTGTAGAGCGTGACGCCGCCGACGTCGCCGGCTGCACCCTCGGCTGCCTTGAGCTGGTCTTTGGTGGCCTCGAAAGAGGTGGTCACGCGGCCGTCCTCAATCGTGTACGCATCGCGCATGTCGTCGATAAGGCAACCGATGGAATGCGCTGCGAGCAAAAAGCCCGAGGTAAGGGCGATGCTTCCGCACATAAGCAAAAAGATGCCCAGGTACTTGCCGATATTGCGGCGCAGCTCGCGCGGGAGACGTTTTGTGAGAGGTGTCATGGCGCCGCCTACCAATCGAGCTCGGCGGCCGCGACGGGCGACTCGTTGAGCTCATCCTCGACGATGCGCCCGTCGCGCAGGCGCAGCACGCGATTGGCCATGCGCGCGATGGCGGCATTGTGGGTGACAATGATGATGGTGCAGCCGTAGGTGCGGTTGACATCCTCCATGAGCTGCAAGATTTCCTTGGACGTCTTGTAGTCAAGCGCGCCCGTGGGCTCGTCGCACAGCAGCAGGCCCGGGTTTTTGACGAGTGCGCGGCCGATGGCACAGCGCTGCTGCTGGCCGCCCGAGACCTGGCGCGGGAACTTGTTGCGGTGCTCGTAGAGACCCAGCGAACGCAGCAGGTCGTCGACATTGAGCGGGTTTTTGGACAGGTGCGCCGTGACCTCGATGTTCTCCTTGATGGTGAGATCGGGCACCAAGTTGTAGAACTGGAAGACAAAGCCCAGCTCGCGGCGGCGGTACTCGCCCAGATCGGCAGGCTTGAGCACGGTGAGGTCGCAGCCGTCCACCATGATGGAGCCGCCGTCGGCATCCTCCAGGCCGCCAATGAGGTTGAGAAAGGTCGACTTGCCCGAGCCCGAGGGCCCCAGCATGACGCAGATCTCGCCGCGGTTGATGGACGTGTCGATGCCGTCGAGTACCGTCAGGCGCGCATCGCCGTCGCCGTAGTGTTTCTTGAGTCCGTTGACCTGGACGTAGGCACGCTTTGTCGCCATGCTATCCCCCGTTGTTAGCCTTCTGCTACTTTTCTAGGCTAATAGTAAACCCGGGCGAACTATTTTTAAGCGACAGGCGCAATTTTTTCCAACCTACTCATTGGGGACAGACTTAAATGAGTGAAATCGCTCATTTAAGTCTGTCCCCAATGAGTGGTCCCAAAGACGGGACTGCGGACAAAAAGTTGGACCGTCAAGGTCCGGTTTGGAGTCCGCATGA
>DXZN01000033.1 GCA_019419645.1 Collinsella sp.
GTTGTGAGCATGGCTTCAGACTTTACGATCGTAAAAAATACGCGCGGCTAAGCGCGCGTATGCGCAAGACGGGCTTTGAGGGATTGCCATTCAAAGTCCGTCTTGCTGTTGATGAGAGGCTTTGGGGGAAGCATATGGGTCTTGAGGGAATCAAGCTGATCGCCTGCGATTTGGATGGCACGTTGCTGCATCCGGGGGAGCGCGAGCCACGCCCTGAGGCATTTGAGCTCATTGATGAGCTGCATCGTCGCGGTATTGTGTTTATGCCGGCGAGCGGCCGTCAATATGCGAGCTTGCGCTATCTGTTTGCCCCGGTGGCCGATGAGCTCGCCTATGTATGCGAAAACGGAGCCCTGGTGATGAGCGAGGGGCATGCCGTTGTCAAGCGTTCCATGGAGCGTAGCCTTGCTATGGATATCGCGAATGCCGTGGTCGCCTATCCCCATGCCGACGTAACCCTTTCGTGTGAGGGGCGCCTCTACACCATGAGCGGCAACGATGCGTTCGTCGATCATTTGCGCTATGAGGTCCACTGCGATGTGGCGGTGGTCGACCGCCCCGAGGACATCGACGAGGACGTCATTAAGATTGCCTTCCAGACGCCCGAGGTGGATCAGCTGGCGGCCCTGGAGTATTTCGAGCGCCTCTTTAGCGACCGTGTTGACGTGATGACGTCGGGAACCGAATGGACGGACTTTATCGGTTTCGGTTCGGGCAAGGGCTCCGCGCTTGCCGATTACGGTCGTGCCCTGGGTATTTCGCCCGATGAGATGATGGCGTTTGGCGATAACGAAAACGATCGCGACATGCTCAACGCGGTGGGCCATCCTTATCTAATGGAGAGCTGCAATCCCAGCATGCGCGGCATCAATGACCGCGTCCGCTACGTGCGCACGGTCGAAGAAGAACTGCGTCGCCTGCTTGCTGAGTAGATATATGTGGCATGCCTAGAAATCTACTTTTTGCTGCAGAGTGCAGAAAGGTGGATTTTAAGGCATGTCCCAAACATCTATCGGCAGTCGGGCAGAGGCCCTCGAAGATGGTGTAGTGCGACGTGACGTGCCAGCCGATTTGCTCGGACGCCTTGGCGTCGAGCTGGGCATCGAAGGGGAGCGGTACGTCGATGACGCGGCTGCACGAGGTGCAGATGATATGCGCATGCGGCTCGATCGTGCGATCGAAGCGGCTGCCGCCCGGCGTCTTGATGGAGAGGATTTCGCCGGCGTCGGCCAAGAGATTGAGATTGCGGTAGACCGTGCCGCGGCTGATTTTGTCATCCTGCGCGCGAACGACGTTGTAGATTTCGTCGGCGGTGGGATGGTTATGGCTTTGGCGCACGGCGTCAAGAACCAGCTTTCGCTGTTTGGTATTCCTTCTTTGCACCGCCATGCGCCTCGCCTCTTTTCTATCAACGGTCATAAGTAAATGATACCGTATTTAGCACACAATACTAATAATGAGGCGTGAAACCGTCTTCATTGGCAAGTGGGGCTCGGGCCTGGGCGTCTACGAGGCGAAAACGCGTCCCCATGCGCTCGTAGGAGGCATGAAGCGCCTCGAGATGAGATAGGATGTTTTCCGGAGCCCCCTGTATCTCCATCTCGACCGAGCCGTCTTCCATGTTACGCACCCAGCCGGTGAGTGCGCGTGCCTGCGCGAGGTTGGTGTTGGTAAAGCGAAAACCAACGCCTTGGACTTGTCCCGTCCAGCGCAGGAAGTAGCGCAGGGGAGTGTCTTGAGTGGCCTCGTCGCTTGCGAGCACAGTAAGCCTGCGGCGCAGCTCGAGCTCGACGTTTGATGGTTTTTGAGGTTCTCGACTGCCGCCGGTGACGCTGGAGAAGAACGTATCGAAAAGGCCCATCGCTATGCCTGCTTGCCTGCGTCGGCCGGGAAGGTAATGCCGGCCTGCTGGCGCACGGCATCCATGATGCGCAGCGAGACGAGCGTGACATCGCGGTAGTGGCCAAGCTCGTGGCGTCCCGCCGGGGTCTCCCAAATCTCTTCCTTAACGTTATCGATGCCGCCGATGGCGGTGATAAAGTCGGCGAGCTCGTATTCCATAGTGTTGCTCGATTTGGGCAGGTCGAGCACAATGCCGCTGTCATCCTGCTCGCGCGGTGCCTCGGTCGCCGAGCCGCGTACGACGTCGCCGCGATAGTCGATGCGGACGTTGCGGGGCGTGGACAGATGGTCGATCTGGATAGTGCCACGCTCGCCTTCGATCTGCGAGGGCAGCAGGTCATTCGTAATTTTGGAGTGCGCGAGCTCGACGGAGATCCGGCCACCGCCGTAGCTGGCGAGGATGGAACCGCAGCCGTCGATGGGGCCGTGCGTGAGCTGCCGCGTGGTGGGGTCGAGTAGAGTAGTCATGCTCGTAAGGCCGGAGGGCATGCCGAAAATCTCGACCATGGGCTCGACGGCGTAGACGCCAATGTCCATGAGGGAGCCCGAGGCCATGTGGCAGTCGAAGATATTGGTGGCGCGCCCCGCGAGAACCTCGTTGTAGCGCGAAGAATACTTGCCAAAGCGCAACGATGCACGACGAATGGGCGCAATTTCGCCCAGGGCGTCCTCGATGGCGTGGAAGGCGGGGTCATGGAGCGGGCGCATGGCCTCGAGGGCTACGACGCCCGCCGCCTCGGCTGCGCGAAAGACCTCGAGCGCCTGCGCCTCGGTGGCACAAAAGGGCTTTTCGACGATAACGTGCTTGCCGCCGGCGATACAGGCGAGCGCCTGCTCGTAGTGGAGCGCATTGGGGCTGCCGATGTAGACGGCGTCGACGTCGGCAGCGGACGCAAGCTCGTCAAGTGCGGTGAAGTTACGCTCGCCGCCGTGCTTAGTGGTGAAGGCGGCGCCGCGATCTGCATCGCGCGAAAGCGTGCCCACAAACGCGGCTTGGTCGTTGGCGTTGACGACCTGGATAAAGTCGTCGGTAATCATGGATGTGCCGATGGTCGCTATACGCAGCATGTATCCCCCTCGTGCCGTTCGGTTTACAGGATGAGTGTAGCGCGAGGGGATAGGAAATAGCGTGCAAAAACGCCGTTACAGGTCGCTCTCGTTAAAGCCGGCGTCGATATCGAGGTTGCTGCCGTCGGCCGCCGTGGTGGCAAGCTCGTCGCAGCGCTCATTGAGCTCATGGCCGGCGTGGCCCTTAACCCAGACGAACTCAACCTTGTGCTTGCTTTTGGCGGCGAGTAGGCGCTCCCACAGGTCGCGGTTCTTGACGGGCTGCTTGTTGGCGGTTTTCCAGCCGCGCTTTTTCCAGCCGTCGATCCAGTGCTTGTTAAAGGCGTTGACGACGTACTGCGAATCGGAATGGACTTCGACCTCGCAGGGGCGGTTGAGTGCCTCGAGCGCCACGATAACGGCCATGAGCTCCATGCGGTTGTTGGTGGTCTTGGCGTAACCGCGCGAAAGCTCGGAGGTAAAGGTCTTGCCGGCGGGGTTGGTGTATTTGAGCACGGCGCCGTAGCCGCCGCGTCCCGGATTTGATCGGGCCGAGCCGTCGGTATAGATGATGACCTTCACGGGCTTCCTTTCGTTGGGTACGTTTCGTGTGAGTGACCATTGTAGCGCCATGCCCGCCGGGGGCTAGCAATCTACGATTTCTACCCCGTCTTCCGACAGTTAGTTGGCACGGATGATGCGGTTGAGCTCGTCGAGGTATTGCTGCAAGAGGGGAGAGGGCTTGCGCTCGTCGTGCATGATATAGCCTACGTGCATCGTTGGGGCGTCTGCTAACGGGATCGATGCCATACCCCATTGCATTTCATTGGAGAGGACACCGGTCGACAGGGTGTAACCGTTCGACGTGATAAGTAAGTTAGTAAGTGTTCCGCGGTCCGAGATTCGTATGTTGCGGTCGCAAGGGATATAGCTAAAAGGTTCCTCGGCGTAATAGAAGGAATTTGAGGTTCCCTGCTCAAAGCTGTAGCGCGTATAGGGCGTGAGGTCGGCAAGGGACAGCTGCGGGCGGCGTGCGAGCGGGTGGCGCTCGCTAACGAAGACGTGGACCGTCGCGTCGAAGAGGGGATGGAAGCTTGCGCGGGCATCGGCGAAGGCCTTCTGCAGAACGCGGGCGTTAAAGTCATCCAGATACAGAATGCCGATATCGCTGCGAAACGCACGGACGTCATCGATGATCTGCGATGTGGTGGTCTCGCGCATGATGAACTCGAACTTGCTGTCGCGGCAGCGCTCGACTACGTTGACAAAGGCCTCGACCGAAAAGGCGTAGTGCTGGGCGGAAATGGCGAGGCGGGCTTGCGGGGTGCCACCGTCCTCGTAGCGTGCCTCGAGCATGTCGGCCTGCTCTACGACCTGGCGCGCATAGCCCAAAAGCTCGGTGCCGTCGTTGGTGAGCGTGACGCCGCGGCTGGAGCGCGTAAAGATCTCCAGATGGAGCTCTTGTTCTAGGCTTTTGACGGCGTTTGAGATGTTGGACTGAGCGGTATAGAGGCGCTGAGCTGCGGCGTTGATTGAGCCGGACTCTGCCACGGCGATAAGAAAACGAAGCTGCTGGAGGGTCATCGGTGCCCGTCCTTTCGATAGCTATCTAAAAAACCGATAACAGGTTAGCGCTTTTAAGTGATTGACCGAGCGAAACAATGCTCGTACTATTCAAAACACACAAAGGCGGTAGGTAATTAAGCCGACCACGGAACCGGGATGTCAAAAGGAGGACCGCATATGAACTGCTTACCAAGACGAATGCCGGGCTCCTGTTTGCGCCCGTCGGCGTGATCAGGAGACAGCGACTTACTTCTCTCTTATTTATTTACTTTCGTTCGATCAAGGAGATCATCATGAGCCAGTTCATCAACAACCCCGAGCACACCTTTGGTTTCGATACCCTGCAGCTTCATGTTGGCCAGGAGAGCGCCGACCCCGCATCCGACTCCCGCGCCGTGCCTATCTACCAGACCACGAGCTATGTGTTCCGCAACTCCCAGCACGCCGCCGATCGCTTTGGTCTTGCCGACGCCGGTAACATCTACGGCCGTCTGACCAACTCCACCCAGGGCGTCTTTGAGGACCGTATCGCCGCGCTCGAGGGTGGCGTGGCCGGTCTTGCCGTCGCCTCCGGTGCCGCTGCCATCACCTATACCCTGCAGGCTCTTGCCCAGGCCGGTGACCACGTGGTGGCTCAGAAGACCATCTACGGCGGTTCCTACAACCTGCTCGAGCATACGCTCTCCCAGTTTGGCGTCGGGACCACGTTTGTCGATGCTCATAACCTGGAAGAGGTTGAGGGTGCCATCAAGGACAACACCACGGTCATCTATCTCGAGACGCTCGGCAACCCCAACTCTGACATCCCCAACATCGACGCCATCTCCGAGATCGCCAAGAAGCACGGTCTGCCGGTTGTCGTCGACAACACTTTCGGCACCCCGTATCTGTTCCGTCCGCTGGAGCATGGCGCCAACATCGTTGTCCACTCCGCAACCAAGTTCATCGGCGGCCACGGCACCTCGCTGGGCGGTGTGATCGTCGACGGCGGTAACTTCGATTGGAAGGCGAGCGGAAAGTACGCCCAGATCGCTGAGCCCAACCCCTCCTACCATGGTGTTTCGTTTGCCGAGGCTGCCGGTCCCGCCGCCTTCGCAACCTATGTCCGCGCCATCCTGCTGCGTGACGAGGGTGCCTGCATCAGCCCGTTCAACGCCTGGGTCCTGCTCCAGGGCACCGAGACCCTGTCGCTGCGCGTCGACCGCCATGTCGAGAACACCAAGAAGGTCGTTGAGTTCCTGGCTGGTGACAGCCATGTCGCCAAGGTGAACCACCCGAGCCTGCCTGAGCACCCCGATCACGAGCTCTATCAGAAGTACTTCCCCAACGGCGGCGCTTCGATCTTCACCTTTGAGATTAAGGGTGGCCAGGAGGCAGCTTGGAAGTTCATCGATCATCTGCAGGTGTTCTCGCTGCTCGCCAACGTGGCCGACGTCAAGTCGCTCGTCGTGCACCCGGCTACCACCACGCACTCCCAGCTCTCTGCCGAGGAGCTCGCCGAGCAGAACATCGCGCCCTCCACGATCCGTCTTTCCATCGGTACCGAGAACGCCGAGGACATCATTTGGGATCTGAAGCAGGCCTTCGCCGCGCTGGACGAGTAAGGCGACTTGTGCAAGGACCCCTTGCGACTCGATAGGTATAACTGCATAAATGCCTGCTCAAGGCGCCTGCGCAAGCAATGGTTGCGCAGGCGTCTTTTCTGCATAGGAAGGGCGCTATTACAGGGTTTTTGGCATGCTTTATGCATTCGAGTTGTGGAAAACTCCTGTTGAGAGGATGTGAGTTTTACGCAATTGACGTGCGCCTTTTGAGTAAAACCGCAGGTCGCGATTTGCTCGAGGTACTATGCAGCGCGATCGAATCACACGCAGCTCAAACGCAGCAAAAACGCACTACGGAGGTTTCCAGCTACATGAGGATCGATTCACGAAAACCGAAAGCCGCTGCCCTTTCCGCCGCTCTGACCGTGGCACTTTTGGCGGGCGCCGGCGCAACTGATGCCCACGCGGCAACACTGTCCGATACGGTTGGATCTACGCCGTCCGAGGCGACGCTGGTGCAGCCCGTCGACTACCGCGGCGATGGTTATGGTTCCATGCAGGAGTGGAACGCCTCGATGGAGGCCAAGCGCGATTCCCTTGAGATGCGCGCTCAGATCATTATGAATATGTATGGCGACTATGCTACCGATGACGAGCGCGCTGTGCTGCAGGGTTGTATCGACGGTGCGGGTAGTCTGTTGACGATGGGGGAGGTCGACGCGAAGTCGACCGAGCTCGATGAGCTGCGCACTGCGCTTGAGAATGCCAAGCGCGAAGCGCTCGAGGCTGCTGCCGCCGAGGCGGAGGCTGCCGAGGCCACCCAGGCTTCGTATTACAACGCCGGCTCCGGCTCGTCTTACACGTCTGCTGCGTATTACGCGAACGGCTCGGGTCTGACGCGCTCGAGCGGCGTCAATAACTATAACGGCCGCCGCGAGACTTATTACAGCAGCAACGTGTTGTATCACCACCGCACGGGCGAATGGACTCAGGATTCTGAGGGCTTCTGGCGCGATTCCGACGGCTATTACGTTGTTGCCGCGGGCGATATGGCCCAGGGCTCGACCTTTACGGGCTCCAAGGGTGATTGCAAGGTCTATGACTCCGGCTGCGCCGCCGGAACCACCGACTACTACACCGGTTGGTAATCTGCCATAAGCAAAATACGCACATGATGGGCGGGCGTCTTTACTGAGCTTTTAGGCAACGTAAAGCCGCCCTTTCTTTATGTGCGCTTGAGTTAACAGAGCCCTTACCGTGGCGGTACGCTGGGCGTATGGATGCGGGGCACACTAGTTCATGAGAAATAGGGTCTTTCTCTTGGAGGAAGTGATCTTGTGAATGCTCGAGATATTGCCATTGCCGCCGTCGCGTTGATGCTTGGCTGCCTTGGTCCCACGGCCGCGCTCGTCGCGGGCATGCAGGGGACATGCGGGGCTGCTCCTATCGTGATCGGCGCGTTGATCGCGGCCACACTGCTGGGAAGCGCCGGTGTTGTCCTTTGTCGCGACGATGAGGACGAGGTTCCGGAGTCGCATCTCTAACTGTTGCGAAAGTGACTGTTGGCCATGGCTGAATATAAAAACCGCCACAAGGGGAGTGCCCTTTGCGGCGGTTTTTGATATTGAGACTGTTGAATGCGGTGCGGCGGCGTTACCAGCTTGCCTCGATATCACGGATGCGCTGATAGGGCCATTCGTTCTGCGGCGCCTGGATATCGTGCTTGGCCGCGAGGCGGCGGACGGTGCCCGCGAACTCCTCGACCTCTGTTTTGCGCTGCGCGACGCGGTCCTGCGCCATCGAGGGCATGCCGGCGGGGTCGAGCCCCTCGATGAGATGCACCATTTGCGTTAGGTCTGCCTCGGTGAGCTCGATACCCTCGGCGTTGGCGACTGCAAGCGTCTCGCGCATGGCGGAGACAAAGCAACGACGCTGCTCGGAGCCCTGTTCCGTGGCGCTTCCGTACGTACCGCCGTAGGCCATGCAGGTTTGGTTGATGCCGTCGTTGAGCATGAGCTTGGCCCACATACGATGTGATATGTCGTGCTCGACGGTGTGGGCGATACCGCAACGCGTGTAGAGCTCGTCGATGGCGGCAACGGTTGCGGGCTCGGTACCCGCTGCCGCGCCAAAGCGAATTTCGCCAGCATTGGTATAGGTGAGTTCCCCGTTGAGGAATACGGCGTCCATGCCCTGGCAGATACCCAGGACGGTGTGCTTCCAGCCAAAGCGTTCGGCAATCTTTTGTTCGCTCGTGATGCCGTTGCACAGTGACGCAATCAGCGTGTCGGGACCCACGACGCTTTCCATGGTTTTGAGTGCCATATCGAGCCCGGTTGTCTTGACGGCGAGAATGACCAGATCGACAGGCGTCGCCTCGCTCGCGCGGACGGACTTGAGCGCGCAGGGCTTGCCGTTGACGGTGAGCGCTTCGCCTGCATGACGCTCAAAGCGCGCGTCGTCCATAACGTATTCAACGGCGTCATTACCGAGCGCTTGGGCGATCATGCTGCCGTAGAGCAGGCCGACACCGCCCTTGCCGATGAAGGCGACCTTGTTGATCTGCATATGAATCATCTCCCCATAAAAAGGCGCCCGCGTATGGGGCGCCTGATGGATTGTATGCTGCCGGAGTATGTTGTGCGCGCCGGATAGCGGTATTTAGAAGAACAAACGCATGGGAACACGGGAGCTTATGACGCGGGGCAGACCGCAAAGACGCGGGCGGGGTATCCGACGCCATCGCGGACCTTGGGGAAGGTGCAGAAGATGACGACACCCGTGGCGGGAAGCTCGTCCAGATGGTCCATGACTTCGATCTGATAGCGGTCGACCGAGAGGATGTACTGCTCGCCGGGGTAGGGGCAGGCGTCCTCACGTGTGGTCACGGTCGCCTCCTTTCATCGGGCTTTTTGCTGATGTTAAAGCGGTGTCGTGACGGCTCGATTTCTGCTACGTTACGATACATTCTCGATTGCGATTCTACGATGTTTCGGCTGCGTGACCATTGTGTTTCGCCTTGCCGGGGCGCTGATGGCGAAGGGAGGGGTCGTGCAATACCGTGTTGACCCCAAAAGTGGTAACCGAATATCCGCTCTGGGTCTGGGCTGCATGAGGTTTCCCGGTGCGCCGGGACACCCCGATGCGAAGACGGCCGATGCCATCATTTCCCGTGCGGTGGAACAGGGGATTAATTATCTGGACACCGCATATCTTTATCCCGGTAACGAGGTATGCGTGGGAGCTTCGCTTGAGCGCCTGGGTCTGCGCGACCAGATTTTGCTCGCGACCAAGTTGCCGCACGCTTCGTGCAAATGTGCGGAGGATTTCGACCGCTTTTTTGACGAGCAGCTGCACCGTTTGCGGACTGACCATATCGACTACTACCTCATGCACAACATCACCTCGCCCGCGCAGTGGGAGCGCGTGGTAGCGTTGGGTATCGAGGACTGGATTGCGCACCAAAAGGCTGCGGGGCGTATTCGCCAGATAGGTTTTTCGTACCACGGCAGTGCGGCGGACTTCCTCACGATGCTTGACGCGTATGACTGGGACTTTTGCCAGATCCAGTACAACTATGCCGGCGAGCGCTACCAAGCGGGAACGGCGGGACTCATGGCAGCCGCCGAGCGCGGGCTCGCGGTGTTTGTGATGGAACCGCTTTTGGGTGGACGCCTGGCGGGCAAGCTGCCTCCGCGGGCCCGCGCCGTGCTCGATGGCGTACGCGATCCGTACCTGAAGACGCCGGCTGCTTGGGGCCTTTCGTGGGTGTGGAATCATCCTCAGGTCACGATGCTACTTTCGGGCATGACCGATACCGCGCAGGTGGACGAGAACGCGGCATTGGCGGATCGCGCACTGCCGGATTCGATGACGACAGAGCAGCTCGATACCATCGCACGTGTGCTGGGAGAGTTTGAGAAATCGAATCGCGTGCCCTGTACGGGGTGCGGCTACTGCATGCCGTGCCCCAAGGGCATCAATATTCCCGGTTGCTTTGGCGCCTACAACGCGAGCTACGCGCATAGTTGGTTTACGGGGCTGTCTCAATACTTTACGGCGAGCGCGGTGCGGACGAACGAGCCCAAGCTGGTAAGCAATTGCGTCAAGTGCGGTAAATGCGCGCGTCACTGCCCGCAGCACATCGATATTCCCGAGCGTCTCGACGATGTGCGCCGACGTTTCCAGCCGGGCCCCGTAACGGCCATGCTTAAAGTCTTCGGCAAAACGCGCTCCTCATGACCCTTTTATAACTTGCGGTGGAATAGTTCCTGTTTGCGGCAGAATAGGGGCCAAACAGGAACTATTTCACCGCAACTGAAGGGGGCTGTCGTGGGCCATCGGGATTCATGTGATGATTTACGTGAGGTTCGTTGGGGCGTTTTGGGCGCTGGGCGCATTTCGCATCGATTTGCATCGTCGCTCAAGGAGGTGGACGGGGCACGGCTTGTGGCTGCCGCCGGTCGCACTCCTCCGCATGTTGAGGAGTTTTGCAGGGCGTTTTCGATTGATGCCGTGCACAGTTATGCCACAGCTGACGATAACGGCGATGCGGCTTATGATGCGTTGATTGCCGACCCCGATGTCGACGCAATCTACTTGGCTCTTCCGCATGGCATGCATACGCGTTGGGCCTGTCGCGCGCTGCGTGCCGGAAAGGCCGTGCTGTGCGAAAAGCCGGCCGTTTTGAGTGAGGAAGAGGCTCTCTCGATTGCCTCCACCTCTCGCGAGTGCGGCGTGCTGTTTATGGAGGCGATGAAGAATCGGTTTTGCCCGATGCGCACTCGCGTGAAGGACTTGTTTGCGTCGGGTGAGCTTGGCCGTATTGTCTCGATTGAAAGCGTGCAAAAGCTCGATTACGGCGAGTCTCCTTCGGGCTATCTGCTTGATCCGTTGCAGGGCGGCTGTCTATATGACATGGGCTGCTATGCGGTCGGTTGGTTTGAGGATTTGCTCGCGGGCGCTTGCGAGGTTTCGTCCCGTGAAGTTCGCTGGCGTGACGTATCGGGCGGTCGCGTCGATTGGGCCGACGAGATCCATATGAGCGTCGGCGGTATACCCATTCATATGGTGTGCGACGGCGAAGCAACATATGAAAGCCGCTTAACGATTGCCTGTGAGCGGGGCTCGTTGGAAATCGAGCGGCTCCATCGCCCCGAGCTCGCTCATGTGAAGTATTCCGACGGTCGAGTACTCGAAATCGATGCACCATTTGAAGTCGATGATTTTTACGGTGAGGCGTCGCATGCGACGCAGCTCATTCAGGCGGGGAAACTCGAAAGCCCCATCATGTGCCTAGCCGCCACACAGCGCTGTGCGCACATCATCGATGCGATTCGCTTAAAACTTTAGGGCGTGGGGGCATGGCGCCAGCGCTTGGAATGCCTGGAGGCCTTTGCTCTTGATGCCCCTTTTATAACTTGCGGTGGAATACGGTCTGTTTGCGCCAAAATAAGGCACCAATAGACCGTATTTTTCCGCAACTGATGAGGAGGGAGCTGGAGATGCTGACGATCGGGTGCCATCTTTCGACGACGAAGGGCTATCGGGCAATGGGGGAGACAGCGTTGTCCATTGGCGCCAATACCTTTGCATTCTTTACGCGCAACCCGCGCGGCGGCAAGGCGAAAGACCTTGACATGGATGACGTGGCGGCCCTGCGCGAGCTTATGGAGCAAAACGACTTTGGCCCGCTCGTGGCTCATGCCCCGTATACCTATAACCCCTGCTCAGCCAAAGAGCGGGCGCGCGAGTTTGGCCTGGAGGCCATGGCAGAGGACCTGCGGCGCATGGAGGCGCTGCCCGGCAACTACTACAACTTCCATCCCGGTGCGCATGTGGGGCAGGGCTCCGACGCCGGCATTCAGATGATTGTCGACACGCTGTGCCAGGTGATGTTTGAGGGCCAGCAGACGACGGTGCTACTCGAGACCATGGCCGGCAAGGGTACCGAGGTGGGCCGCAGCTTTGAGGAACTGGCGTGCATTATCGAGGGCGTTGCCGCCAAGTGCCCAGAGCTGTCCGATAAGCTGGGCGTTTGCCTAGACACTTGTCATGTGAGCGATGCCGGCTACGACATCATCCATGATCTGGACGGCGTACTCGACGAGTTCGACCGCGTGGTGGGTATCGATCGCTTGCATGCCGTACACATCAACGATTCGAAGAACCCTTGTGGCGCCCATAAAGATCGTCACGAGTGCATCGGCAAGGGATACCTTGGCAGCGAGGAATTTGGTGGCGGTATGCAGGTTATGCAGAATATTGTATCGAATGGCCGTTTGCGTTCGCTGCCGTTTATTTTGGAGACTCCGAACGAACTTGCAGGTTATGCAGCTGAAATTAGACTATTAAGGTCATTGCGGCAGTAATGACTGTCACAAAGTAGAGTATTCCATTCACGTTATGGGTTTGTTTCAATCAGTTTTCTCATTGCAGATTCGTAATTCCGGGTGCATAATAGCCAACAGTTTTTGCAGACCTCTGAATCAAACGAGGTCACCGGAAGGAGACTGATTATGAAGCTGAAGAAGCTTGGCGCATTTGCCGCCACGGGTGCTATGGCGCTCGCCCTTGCTCTGACGGGCTGCGGTTCGTCCAACGCCACCTCTGGTTCTGATGCCGGTTCCAGCAGCTCTGACGACGCTAAGGTCGAGAAGGTCGACGGCTCCAAGGAGTACGCGCTCGTCAAGGACGGCACGCTGACCGTCGGCACCTCTGCCGAGTACGCGCCGTTTGAGTACAAGGATGACAACGGCGACTACCAGGGCTTTGACCTTGAGCTCATCAAGGCTATCGGTGACAAGCTGGGCCTGGATGTCGAGTACGTCAACAATGACTTTGACACGCTGGTTCCGGGTGTCGCTTCGGGCGCCAAGTACGACGTCTCCATCGCGGCTATCACCGACACGCCCGAGCGTGAGAAGGAAGTCACTTTCTCCGATTCCTACTACATGGACGATCAGGCTATCGTGACCAAGGTCGATAACACCGACATCACGGCCGACAACTACAGCGAGAAGCTCAACAACGCCGACGCTACCATCATCGTTCAGTCTGGCTCGACCGCCGAGTCTTTTGCCCAGGAGAACTTCCCCAAGGCCAAGATCGTCCCCTACAAGGACGCTACCGAGTGCTTCAGCGCCCTGCAGTCCGATAAGGGCGACGCCGTAGTCACCAACCGCTCCGTTGCCAGCCAGCTGACCGCCGAGCAGTTCAACACCTGCCAGACCATTAAGCAGATCAGCACCGGCGAGGAGTACGCCATCGCCATCAACCAGGGTAACACCAAGCTCAAGGAAGACATCAACCAGGCCATCAAGGACCTGACCGACGACGGTACCATTGACGCCCTCATGGCTAAGTATAACATCAAGTAAAATAGCTACTTGATTGCTCGCGGGCCCTTTCCGTTTTGGCGGAGAGGGCCTTTGCGCTTCTCTTGACGGAGAGTATTTCCGTCTCGTTTTGCCGGCAACTTCTACGATAGGAGCCACCTTGTCTCGACTGAACAAAGGGGCCGCGGAGCAGCGTTTTCCACTGCCCGCCTTGCTCCAAAAGCTAGCCTGCGCCATGGCCGTGGCGCTCGCGCTGGTGTGCGCAGGGGCATATGCGCCCACGACCGCCCAGGCGCTTGAGACCGCAAAGATTACCGCCCGACCCAACACTGGTTCGGGCAGCGCTGTGGTCGGCGGTACCGAGACGCGCATTACCTGGGAGGTCCAGGCCGATGCCGACGAGGAGCTGAGCGGTCTTTCGCTGACGTTTGTCGACGGCACGACGTTTGGTACCGATGACACGCGATTGACGATGCTCTCGGGCGAGGACCTCATGGATCGTACGCCCATGAAGCCCACGTGCAAGGCTGACGGCCAGACGCTCAAGATCGACTTTGGCGAGACGGCGCCTGCCGGCGGCTTTTTCCGTGTCGAGGTTTACGGCGTGACCTTCCCCGTCGAGGGCGGCGATGAGGCCTTTAGCGGCACCTGCACTTTGGCCGATGGCTCGACCAAGAAGATCTCCAAGATTCCGTCGGTGGAGATCAAGGGCGTGACGGCATTCGATAACTTCCTGGCCGATCTTAAGGAGCAGCCGTGGGTCGAGGCCTGGAACTCCAATATGTTCCTGCGCCTGTTCTTAAACCCAGTCATTTTGGTCCAAAGCCTGCCGATCGTCTTTAAGGGCTTCCTTATGTCGCTCTCGATCGTGCTTGTGGCGTTTCCGCTGGCAATTCCCTTTGGCTTTGCCTTGTCGCTCATGCGCATCTCCAAGTCGCGCATCCTGCGCTGCCTCGCCGGCATCTATGTGAATATCATCCGCGGTACGCCGGCGTTCCTGCAGATCTATATCGCGTTCTTCGGTCTGCCGTTGGCCGGCGTCAAGGTTGATGACTACGTGCTTGGCGTTATCGTCATGGCCATGAACTCGTCTGCGTACCTATGCGAGATCTTCCGTGCCGGTATTCAATCGATCCCCAAGGGCCAAAACGAGGCTGCGCGTTCGCTGGGCATGAACGCGTTCCAGACGCTGCTCTATGTCATGATTCCGCAGACGTTCCGTAATGTTTTGCCTACGCTGACCAGCGAGTTTATCTTGCTTTACAAGGATACGTCGCTGCTTGCCGCCGTGGGTGTGGTCGAGATCGTCATGAACGCCCGTACCATCGTGGCCACGACGGGCTCCATTACACCGTACGTGGTTGCCGCCCTGTTCTATCTGGTCATCACCCTGCCGCTCGCTCGCTTGGTGAGCGGTCTTGAGGCGAGGCTTTTGGGCACGGCCGAGACCAAGAAGAAGCGTCCCGCCAAGAGCGCCGGACAGGTTGTCGCGACGCCCGCCGATCACATCGCCGGTCTGTAAGGAGGTCCTATCATGAGCGAAACCAATAACTCGAACGAGGTCGTCGTCAGCATCAAGAACCTCCAGAAGGCCTTTGGGGACAACGTGGTCCTGCGCGATATCGATCTGGATGTGCACAAGGGTGAGGTCGTTGTGGTCTTGGGCCCCTCAGGCTCGGGCAAGTCGACGATGCTTCGCTGCATCAATCGCCTGGAGCATCCCACGAGCGGCTCGATTGTCGTCGAGGGCGTGGATGTGTGTGCCAAGGGCGTCGACCTCAACAAAGTGCGCACGCACCTGGGCATGGTGTTTCAGCAGTTCAACCTGTTCCCGCACCTGTCGGTCAAAAAGAACGTCATGCTTGCGCAGCAAAAGGTGCTCAAGCGCAGCAAGGAAGAGGCCGAGAAGATCGCCGTCGAGGAGCTGACCAAGGTCGGCCTGGCCGAGCGCATCGACTTTATGCCGAGCCAGCTCTCGGGCGGCCAGCAGCAGCGCGTGGCCATCGCCCGCGCCCTGTCGATGAACCCGCACGTGATGCTCTTTGACGAGGCCACCTCGGCGCTCGACCCTGAGCTCGTGCGCGACGTTCTGGGCGTCATGCGCGACCTGGCGCACGACGGTATGACCATGATCGTCGTGACGCACGAGATGGGCTTTGCCCGCGATGTTGCCGATCGCGTCGTCTTTATGGACGGCGGCGTTATCGTGGAAGAGGGTACGCCGAGTGAGGTCTTCGACCATCCCAAGAGCGAGCGTACCAAGGCGTTTTTGGGCAATATCTCGTAGCGGCGCGTCGAAGTTGTCGATATCACAAACGGGGACCGGATAGTATCCGGCCCCCGTTTTTGTTTGGGCATGAGCGACTGTTGTTGTGCGGTGCTCGGCTGTCAGTTGTCTTGCGACTTTCTGACGGCTTCGTTAGGCCAGCTCCGCTCCCAGAGCCTTGCAGGCCGCCTCGCCCTCATCGTCGGGCGCATCGTAGCAAATGACGGAATCGACGACGTTGACGCCAGCCTCGTCGGCATCGGCCTTCCAGTTGTCCATCCACTCGCCCTCGGCCCACGAATAAGAGCCAAAGAGGACGACCTTCTTGTCGCCGAGGGTCTCCTTGACCTCGTCCCACATAGGCTGGAACTCGTCATACTCAAGCTCCTCGGAACCCATGGCGGGGCAGCCGAAGGCAATGGCGTCACAGCGGGCGGCCTTGTCTGCGGAGAAGTCGGCGCAAGAGATGACCTCTGCCTCGGCACCCGCGGACGTGGCACCTTCGGCGACGAGGTTTGCCATGGCCTCGGTATTGCCCGTGCCGCTCCAATAGACGACGGCAATCTTGCTCATATGTTTTCCTTTCGGTTGTGCGGTGTGCGGCCGCGTTTTGTATGCTCTATCGGGTTGCCTGGACAAGTTGTCCCAGGGTGCAGCCCTGTTGATAGATGTAGGTAAGGTATTGCGTGCATGCGCGATAGGAATCGAAGGTCGTGAGCGCCTGCTCAACGTTTGTGTATACCTTCCATGCACCAAAGACCTTATAGTTTTCGCCGTGCTGGACGATAAACTGATGGACATCTTCGTAGGGATAGCCCAAAAAATAGCCAATTACGTGGGGAAACTCGCACATGCATCCCGTATCGCAGTGCCTATTTCGCGCGAGTGCGCAGACGCTGCCGTCATAGGCGCTTTCTGCGGCATTGCTGCTTGCCAGCGTGATGCGCGCGGCGAGATGCACCAGGGATGCGGGCAGGTTGTGGACATCGTAACCTTCGGCGGCAAGCGCCGTCGTGGCGCGGGGGTCAGAGAGGTATCGCATGAGGTCCGCAGGGCGGTACACATAGATGAGCGCTCCGCAGGGGCGCCAGACCAAAACGCTCATATGGATTCCGAGTGGCTGGAGCTCGCGGTTGCATTGGGCTATGACGGCGAGCAGGCGAGAGCGTCGCTCTTCGATATGGGCGGCGCTGGGTTTTCCGTTTTGGTTGGCGTAAACGCCGGGATAGGTAAAGAGCGAAGCCGGCTTGATACCTGCGAGCGTAGGGGAGCAGTTGCGCACGATTGCTGCCTGAAACGTTGGGATGTCTATGGTTCGAGTCACGATGCTCCTTTCGGGTCCCCAGTTGTTAGCCTAGGAAAACTTATACACGAAAGTAAGCCTTGGTCAACTAAAAAGTTTGAAGAGGGAAACTAATTGACCGAACGGACATGATTTTGGAGTAAGATGGGACACCCCACGGGGGTATCTCTGAAATGGACCGTAAGGAAGGGGAGCGTATGAGCGACTTGCTCAACCCAGCAAATATCATCGTGCTGGGCGTGATTGCTATCGGTATGTTCTTTGGGCTGCGCCGCATTGCGGCGTCGACGCATGGAAAGAGTTGCTGCAGTGATGGCGCGAGCGGCAAGAAAGCCAAGAGGGTTGTGGTGGCAGACACCGACGAGTCCCACTACCCCTATCGTGAGGAGCTGCTTATCGGCGGCATGAGCTGCGATGGCTGCGCTCAGAATGTGGCCAATGCCCTCAATGCGCTGAATGGTGTGTGGGCTACGGTAACGTACGCGGACCACACAGCGCGCGTGCGCTCCAAGCGGCCGATCGATCGCGGTGTCCTTGAGGCGGCAGTGAGGGATGCGGGTTACTACGTCATGACGCTGTAAGCGCCGCCTTGGATGCATTTCCTTGTCTAGGCTCGTCCACGCAGTTCGATGTCTTGAATGTCATCGAAATCGATGGCGATGTCTTTGAGCTTGAGGAGCTTGAAGACGGGGAGTGCCTCGTCGAGAATGCCGGTGCGGCTACGATAGCCGTACGTATCGTAATAGGTGACGCGCACCAGGTCGCCGCGTTTGAGGCCCTCGAGCTTTTCCGAAAGCTCGAGGGCTTTTTCTTCCGTGAGTTCGCATTTTGGCTCGGCGGTGATCTCTTGTTTGCGCACGAGCTCGTAGTATCCCGTGAGGGCGGCAAAGGGCATAAACTGCGCGGCACGGCCGGCGCGGACGGCGCCGTTGGCGGTGAGTTTGGGATCGGCGGAACGGCGTCTTCCCTCGGGGTCCGCCAGGCGCTCAAATGGGGTCGGCGGCCGCATCGGTTGTTGTTGGGGCTTAGGCACGATGTCCTCCTACCTGATCGTTGCGCTCGCGTGCGGTGGCGCCGGCGGTAAAGCTCAATCCTTTGACCAGGGCGTTCTTGCCGTACTTGCCTTTTACGGCCAACACGGCGCGCGCCAGGTCGCGCTCGCGCTCATCGGCCTCGATATCGCTGAACAGATCGACGGTAGCGAATTCCTCGGGCATGAGGTTGCCAAAGCCCAGGTTGATGCGCTTGACCGGTCGTTTGGGGTCGACAGTCTGCGCCCAGAGCTCATCGAAATAGCCCATGATCTTCTTAAACGAATTGGTGCGCTCGGGCAGTTTTCGCGAGGCGTTGGAGTGCGCGAAGAGTGCGGCATAGCCACCACGCGGTTTGCCGCCGTGTTCCCCCACGAAGATGCCATCGATTGCCTGCGCCTCGCGCACCAAGCGACGCCGTTCGTCATCGCACTGGACGGGTTTGGGCGCACGGGGTGCGAGTTCGGGGCCGGCAGTTGCGGCAGGCTCGATGCTTGACGTGCTCGAGCGCAGGTGCCCGCATCCGTCTACATATTGCGCCGTACCGCTGGCGTCGAGCCGGCGTATGTCGGCTCGCTCGCTCGCGTAGCCAACAAAGAGTGAGATGCTGTCGCACACCACGTGCTTATCGACCAAGTCCAGCACGGCGTTGTCGACCATCTCGCGCAAAACGGTGTAAGCCTGCTCGTAGGCATAGCCCTTCGAGAGCACCTGTCCTGTGGTAGTCGAGGTTGCCTGCGGGCGATACGCTTGGATATCGGCGATGGTTGTCGGCTCGCGCCCGAAGGCGTGGTCGATGAGATATTCGGCATTGACGCCGAGCTCGTCGTAAAGCAGGTTTTCGTCGAGCGCGGCGACACCCATCAGATCGTAGACGCCATACTTTTCGAGGCGGGCCGCCACACCGGGGCCGATGCCCCAGATATCGGTGATGGGACGATGGGGCCAGATCTCCTTGCGAAAGGTCTCGTTGTCGAGTATGCCGATGCGGCTGGGTGCGTGCTTGGCGGTAATGTCGAGCGCTACCTTGGCCTGGAATAGGTTGGGGCCGATGCCGACCGTTGCCGTGATGCCGGTGCGCCCCAGGACCTCGTCACGCAGCATACAGGCGAAGCCTTCAGCGTCGGTGTGATAGAGGTCCAGATAGGGCGTCACGTCGATAAAGCATTCGTCGATGGAGTAGACGTGCACGTCTTGCGGACTCACGTATTCCAGATAGATACCGTAGATTTGCGCTGACACCTCCATGTAGTGCTGCATGCGCGGTGCGGCCTTGATGTAGTCGATGCCGTCGGGAATCTCGAACAGACGGCAGCGGTTGTGTATCCCGAGGTCCTTCATGGCCTGTGTGATGGCGAGGCAGATGGTCGTGCGCCCGCGCGATTCGTCGGCAACGACCAGGCACGTAGTGAGTGGGTCGAGCCCTCGGTCGACGCACTCGACGCTGGCGTAAAACGTCTTAAGGTCGATGCAGATATAGGTGTGACGCTCGTGCCCCACGCGGCCTCCCATCAAACACATGTTCTTATCGAATACCTGTTCGATAATACCCGCTCATCCGGACATCGTCAAAACCTGCCAAAAAAGGACTGGTTTGTTTTGGTAGGTATGGTCGTGCGGCTGCATCGGGTTTTTAACGCAGCTCTAAAGAGTGCGAAACAGCTCGGAAAACCTCGCTTCGTAGCATGGGCCTAACGATTGATACCGCCTATACGCACAGAGGGGTTGTGGGAAAGATGGTCAATTATGGGTTTGGTATGCCGACGCGCCTTGTTGCGGATGGAGACGTGGCTCGCTGGTGCGGACGATTGGTCGCTCACTACGGTGGCACCAAGGCGTTGGTCGTGCTGGGCGGCGACAAGCATACGCGCGATGAGCTTGTCTCGGCGGCACTCGGCTCGCTTGATCGAGCTCTGCTCGAGCGCGTGCTTTTCCGCTGCGGCTCGGTTGAGGGCGACGGGGGAGATGGGCTGGTCGACGAGGCCGTGGCCCTGGCGACCGACGAGGGCGTGGACTTTGTCCTGGCGATCGGCGATGCCGATACAGCCGGCTTTGCACGCGAACTCGCCCGTTGCATGGCGGCGCTCGATGCCGGCGAAGACGGCTTTGTGCCTTATGGATGCATTGTCTCGGAGGGCAAGGTGCCTGCTGTCGTGGGCACCGGTGAGGTTCCGGTTTTTGCCATTATCGCGCCCGAATTGCTGGAGGGCATTGGGTCTCCTCTGCGTGAGTTGCTCGGTAGCGTCTGCGCCGCGGCCTAATATTTGCCATAAAGGACGGGTTGTTTTTGGTTGATAAAGCGTTTGAACTGCCAAAATAAACCTGTCCCTTTTTGGTCGGTTGCCGTTTGGGGGCAGATTGATAACGCTCGCTGATTGTAGTCTTGACCTGCGCTAGAATAGTGGCATCTGAATATCCGGGCGCGCATGGAGGTGTGCGCCCGTATGCTGAGGAGGACTCTATGGCAACTGTTGCCGCACCTATCGACGCTACGTCGACCGCCGCTTGGAAGGCGCTCGAGGCCCATCAGGAGAAGCTCGAGGCCGAGGGTATCGACCTCAAGGCCTGGTTCGCCGCCGACGCCGAGCGTGTGAACAAGCTGAGCTTTGACGCTGGTGACCTGCACTTCGATCTGTCGAAGAACCTGGTGACCGATGAGACCGTCAAGCTGCTGTGCGATCTTGCCCGCGAGGTAAAGCTCGAGGAGCGCCGCGACGCCATGTTCTCCGGTGAGCACATCAACACCACCGAGGACCGCGCCGTCCTGCACACCGCGCTGCGCCGCCCGGCAAGCGAGAAGGGCCAGCTCATCGTCGACGGCCAGGACGTCGTCGCCGACGTGCACGAGGTCCTCGACCGCATGTATGCCTTCGCCGAGCGGGTGCGCTCCGGTGAGTGGAAGGGCGTTACCGGCAAGAAGATCGAGCATCTGGTGTCCATCGGCATCGGCGGCTCCGACCTGGGCCCGGTCATGGCCTACGAGGCCCTGCGTCCCTATGCCGACGCCGGTATCGACTGCCGCTACATCTCAAACATCGACCCCAACGATCAGGCAGAGAAGCTCAAAGGCCTCGATCCCGAGACCACGCTCGTGATCATCGTCTCCAAGACCTTCACCACGCTCGAGA
>DXZN01000034.1 GCA_019419645.1 Collinsella sp.
GACTTCCTACACTTGAAAAGTGCGAACATAAAAACAGTTTCATCAATATTCTCCTATATATAAATTCTTATTTGTTGAACTAAGCCGTGTATACCATACTCTCCAATGAAAGAACGCCCTGATATAGCGAAATTTTGCCGTTTTCCTGCGTACGTGCGTACACACTCCACAGGAATTCTAAGGGGCCTGCCCCCTTAGCACACGGACTTTGGAACAAAGTCTAGTGTGTTACGCCTTGCCAGAGGTGTACGGGCTCCCGGTATGCACGTACGCAGCAATTGCCATCAATGCGCCATATAAGTGGCGATCAAGTTCGCATAAAGCGACCTTGATCCCGCAAAACAAAAGGCAGGATACCATCACCACGATGATACCCTGCCTCTGTTCGTTCCTGTTTACCGTTCCGAGTAGTCCTTCCGCAGAATTTCCGATAAACAAAAAACGTACCCGAACCCTTTCTCGTAAAGAATCGGGTTCGAGTACGAACTGAATGCTGGAGCAATAAAAAACCACCAGAAAGGTGCCTGTCCCCTTTGTGGTGGTTTTGGGCCAGTCCTAGAGCGTGTGGCCGTAGGTGTTGGCAGCCTTGATGGCGGCGGCGAACTTTTCGTCGGTGAAGGGCTCGGGGTTTCCCTGCTTCCACTCGTTGGTGGCGTGCGCATACTCGCACAGGGCGGGGATATCGGACTCGGAAAGCCCGACCTGCTCAAGCGTTACGGGCAGCCCCATCTCCTTGTTAAAGGCTGCGTAGCGCTCAAGGTTCTTGGTGTCGCCCGTGTAGGCAAACAGCACCAGCACGCCCAGGCTCACGACCTCGCCATGCAGGTAGGTGCCCTCGCGCGGAATGCTGCAGGTGGCGTTGTAGAACGCATGCGCCACGCTCGAGTTGTAGTAGTAATCGTTTTGGTTGGTCAGGTTGGAGACATAGCCCGTGTTGACCACGATATCGAGCGCGATCTGCTTGACGGCCTCGGTCGACAGGTTCTGGCGAACGTCCTCAAGACCCTGCACGCCATAGGTAAACAGCGGCTCGGAGCAGGTGTGCGCGAGCGCCAGGCCAAGACCGGCGGTGTGCTCCAGGTTGCCGGCGCTCGTGGCGTATTCGACCTCGGGCTGCTTGGACAGGGCGTCGCCTACGCCGGCCCAGAAGTACTCCGCCGGAGCCTCGGCAATGATCTTGGGGTTGATGAAGATGTGTGCGGGGCGGTTGGGGTACGAATAGCCCTCGAGCGAGCCGTCGTCGTTGTAGACAACGGCAATGGCGGTCGCGGCCGAGCAGTTGGAACAGATCGTCGGCACCGTAAAGACGATCTTCTTGAGTTCGATGGCCGCCGTCTTGACGGTATCGAGCGCCTTGCCGCCGCCGCACGCGATAAGTACGTCGGCCTCTTGGCAGGCGGGGGAGTTCACAACCTTGGCGATATTGGCGCGCGTGCTGTTGGTGCCGTAGACACGCGTCTCCAGAATCTCGACGTCGGTTCCCGCCAGCGCGGTTTCGATTCCGGGAAGCGCCGCGGCCAGCGCTCGTTTGCCACCGATGATTGCGACCTTGGTCGCTCCGTACTCGGCCAGCGCGCCGGGCAGCTCGTCAAAGCAATCCTCGCCGACGGTATAGTCGCTCATTCCAATCGTGCGCATAGCAGCCTTCTTTCGTTAGATAAAGTGCTTTCAGGTATTTTGCTCCAAGAGAAGGCTAGTGACCGTGAGAAATTTCTAAAGTATGAAACCGATGTTGAGGGTTTTTCGCCAGCGTTGACCGTGCTACCATACAGCGCAGAAGCGTTGATGGGGACGAGTAGTCGGCCGTCCGCATGCTACAGAGAGCGGGGAGCGCTGAGAGCCCGTGCATGCGACCGATGAAAATCACCCCGGAGCTGCGATCCCAACGGACGCGCCGTGCAGGCACGTCTTAGTAGACATCGCCGAGATGGTCGTCGATACAGGCCAGCCGAGTAACGGATGCGAGCGCGCGATAACGCGAGCGAGGGCATCTAAGCTGGGTGGTTAAGCGAAGAGCTTTTGCGGGCACGCTGCCCGTTTTGTGGCGCTTCGTCCCAGCTTGTAAGGGACGGGCGCTTTTTTGGTGCCCAACGGGCGTGCGCGCCCACGACATGAAAGGGGTACCGTGGCAAACGAGTACAAGCAGACGATGAATCTGCCCAAAACCGGTTTTCCCATGCGTGCCGGTCTTTCCAAGTCCGAGCCCAAGCGACTCAAGGACTGGCAGGACAACAAGGTCTACGAGCAGGTTTTGAAGAAGAACGAGGGTCACAAGAAGTTCGTGCTGCACGACGGCCCTCCGTACGCCAACGGCCCGATCCACATCGGCCACGCCATGAACAAGATCTCCAAGGACATGATCAACCGCTACTGGATGATGCAGGGCTATGAGGTTCCCTACGTCCCCGGTTGGGACTGCCATGGCCAGCCGATCGAGCACAAG
Source organism: Collinsella sp. (assembly GCA_019419645.1). GTDB lineage: Bacteria > Actinomycetota > Coriobacteriia > Coriobacteriales > Coriobacteriaceae > Collinsella. The sequence continues at coordinate 2,444 of DXZN01000034.1, forward strand.
GTCGAGGAGAAGCTCGGCACCGAGAAGTTCAACCAGACCTCCACGGCTAAGATCCGCGAGCTCTGCAACGAGTTTGCTGTCGAGAACATCGAGCTGCAGAAGGCTGGCTTCCGTCGTCTGGGCGTGCTCGGCGACTGGGACAACCCCTACCTGACGCTCTACCACCAGCATGATGCTGCCGACATCGAGGTCTTTAAGGCCATGTTCGATAAGGGCATGATCTATCGCGGCCACAAGCCGGTTCACTGGTGCAAGCACTGCCACACCGCTCTGGCCGAGGCTGAGATCGAGTACTCCGACGAGACGAGCCCGTCCGTCTTCGTCCGCTTTGAGATGACTTCCAAGCCCGCTGGCCTCGAGAGCTTCGACGGCCCGGTCGACTTTATCATCTGGACGACCACGCCGTGGACCATCCCCTCCGACCAGGCAGTTTCTCTCAAGCCCGGCGCCGCCTACGTCGCCGTTGAGCATGATGGCCGCGCCGAGGTCATGCTCGAGGACCTGGCCCCCAAGTGCTGCGAGGAGTTTGGCTGGGAGTACACCCCGGTCATGGTCGACGGCAAGCCCTATGTGGTTCCCGCCGAGACCTTCCACCACATCCACTATAAGCAGCCGATCTTTGACGGTGTCGAGGGCGTGGCCCTGCTGGCCGATTACGTCGGTGTCGATGACGGTACCGGTATCGTCCACAACTCGCCCGGCCACGGCGTCGACGACTACTTCGCCTGCCTCAAGGAGGGCATCACCGACATCTGCATGCCGGTCGATGACGACGGCAAATTCTACACCGGTGAGGAGTTTGGCACCGGCGGCCCCTTCAGCGGCATGGATACCGACGAGGCCAACCCGCACATCATCGAGTTCCTGCGCGAGCGCGGTACCCTGGTCCTCGAGAAGAAGATCACGCACAGCTATCCGCACTGCTGGCGCTGCAAGCATCCGGTGCTCTTCCGTGCCACCGACCAGTGGTTCGTCTCGATGGACAAGACGGGTCTGCGTGAGCAGGCTGGCAAAGAGGTTCGCGAGAACGTCAAGTGGTATCCGGCTCACGCCGCCAACCGCATTGGCGCCATGGTCGAGCAGCGTCCCGACTGGTGCATCAGCCGTCAGCGCAACTGGGGCGTGCCTATTCCCAGCTACACCTGCGCCGACTGCGGCGAGAAGGTCATGAACGACGACACGCTCGATGCCGTCATCAAGCTCTTCCACGAGAAGGGCTCCGACGCCTGGTTCACCGACGCTCCCGAGAGCTACCTGGGCGAGGCCTGCGTCTGCCCCAAGTGCGGCGGTCATCACCTTAAGGCCGATAAGGACATCCTCGACGTGTGGTGGGACTCTGGCGTGTCCTGGAAGGCCGTCTGTGAGTACCGTCCCGAGCTGGAGTACCCGGCGGACGTCTACCTCGAGGGCTCAGACCAGCACCGTGGTTGGTTCCAGAGCTCGCTGCTTACCTCGGTGGGCGCCAACGGCCACGCTCCGTACAAGGCGGTCGTCTCGCAGGGCTTCACCCTCGACGGTCAGGGCCGCAAGATGTCCAAGTCACTCGGCAACGTCATCGACCCCAATAAGGTCTGTGACGAGATGGGCGCCGACATCATCCGCCTGTGGGTTGCCTCCGTCGACACCAGCTCCGACGTTTCCATCGACCACGAGATTCTCGCTCGTACGTCCGACGCCTACCGTCGTTTCCGCAACACGCTGCGCTTCCTGCTCTCCGAGCTCGAGGGCCAGTTTGAGCCTGAGACCGACGGTGTCGCCTTTGTCGATTTGCTGCCGCTCGACAAGCTCATGGTTGCCCGTCTGACCCAGGTCCAGGCCGAGGTCGACGATGCTTACGCCAGCTACGAGTTCCCGCGCGCCTACCGTGCGCTCTACGACTTTGTTGTTACCGAGCTTTCCAACGTGTACCTCGACGCCTTGAAGGACCGTCTGTACTGCGACAAGCCCGGCTCGCTCGAGCGCCGCAGCGCCCAGACCGTGCTCGCCGAGCTCTTCTCGATGCTCATGCGCGATCTGCAGCCGATCCTGTCCTACACCGTCGATGAGGCCATGGCCTATGCGCCCGCCGGCTGCGTCGATCATCAGAAGTACGCCGCGATGCTCGATTGGTACAAGTCGCCCATCACGGTCGACGAGGCCAATGAATTCGAGGGTGTGCTCGAGGCTTCACTCGAGCTCCGTAGCGCCGTGACCAAGGCCCTTGAGGATGCCCGCTCCGCCGGCACCTTCACCAAGAGCCAGCAGGTTCGCGTCAAGGCGGTCGTTCCCGCCGAGATGCATGCGCTGCTGACCGGCGACAAGGCCGTCGACCTGGCCGAGTTCTACATCGTCTCCGATGTTGAGCTGACCCAGGGTGAGGAGCTCTCCGTTGCCATTGAGGCTGCCGAGGGCGAGTGCTGTGACCGTTGCTGGAACTATCGCACCACCGTCGGTGAGTACAACGGCCACGCTCACATCTGCGAGAGGTGTGCGAATTCCCTTTAAGGCACGGTAACACGGCATTTTAGTTGTAGGGAGAATTTGGGCGCCTTCGGCCCATTTGCTCCGCTGAATAAAAGCGGCATTCTGTTTTTCGGAATGCCGCTTTCGTTTTTAGCTGGTTATTTCGCTTGCGTTGGTGGATATGTCGTGCGCTTCGCGTGTGGCAATATAAGATGATTACTTGCGTTAAACGTAATTCGATGTTCTTGAGGGTAGGGGATTGATTTGGGTCGTACTGGGGATATGACGCCGCCTTTGCGTTGGCGGTTGGGTGTTGCTGGTGGGGTGGCGCTGGTTGTGCTGCTTCTTGACCAGCTGACCAAGCTTGCGGTTCGTGCCGTGGGCGACGCTTTGCATGTGACTGTTATCCCCGGTGTCATCGACTTCCTTTTCGTGCGTAACATCGGTGCTGCCTTTAGCATGGGCGAGGGGCATGGCATCGCGTTTGCCGTGCTGGCGTTGGCGGTCATTATCGCTATTGCCGTGTACTTGCTTCGCGCACCCCAGCTTGCTCGCTTGGAGGTGGTGGGCATGGCTATGGTCGCGGGCGGCGCCATTGGCAACGCGATCGACCGTCTGACTTTTGGCTTTGTGACCGATTTTATTGCCACCACCTTCATCGACTTTCCCGTCTTCAATGTGGCCGATATCGGCATTACCGTGGGCGTCGTACTCGCCCTCTTTGGCTACATGTTCTTGAGCCCCGCGGCCCGTGAGGTCGATGCGACCGCTGAGCTTAACGCTCGTGACGAGGCCCGCGCCAAGCGCAAAGCCAAGCAGCGTGGGGAGCGTGCCCGCAAGATTCGCGAAAGGAATGAGCGCTAATGGCCGACATCCATATTCTTGTTGCCGACGATTCCGCTGGTCAGCGACTCGACGCCTTTCTGGGTACCAACGACGGCTGTCCCACGCGCTCTGCCTGCGCGCATCTGATTGAGGGCGGTGCCGTAGTAGTCAATGGCGAGACCTGCCTGTCTAAAAAGTACGCCGTGCGAGCCGGCGACCGTATTTCGGTCGATTTGCCCGATCCGCACGACCCCACCGATGTGATTCCCGAGGCCATCCCGCTCGACATTCGCTATGAGGACGACTATCTCATCGTGCTCTCCAAGCAGCGCGGCCTGGTGTGCCATCCTGCGCATGGTCATGAGAGCGGTACGCTCGCGAATGCCCTGGTCTATCACTGCGGTATCGACCATCTGGGCACGGTGCAGGGCGAGGACCGCCCCGGCATCGTGCATCGTCTGGATCGCGACACTTCGGGCCTTATGCTTGCGGCGAAGGACGACGACACCCAGCGCGCGCTCCAAAATCTCATTCGCACGCGCACGCTCGACCGCCGCTATATCACGCTCGTTCACGGTCATATCGCTATGGATGAGGGAACCATTAACACCGGCATTGCCCGTTCCACCCGTGACCGTGTCAAGATGGCGGTTTCGGACGATCCTTTCGCGCGCCAGGCCATTACGACCTTTAAGGTCCTCGAGCGCTTCGATTCCACACGCTTCGACGACGGCTACACGCTCGTCGAGTGCCACCTGTTTACGGGCCGCACACATCAGATTCGCGTGCATATGCGCCATATCAACCATGCCTGCGTGGGCGATCCACTCTACGGCAAGTGCGATGCGCGCGCTGATCAGGGCCTGACCAGGCAGTTCCTGCATTCCTGGCGCGTGGCGTTCGACCATCCCGTGACGGGGGAGCGCATTGAGTGCCGCGACGAGCTGCCGTGGGATCTCGCTGCGGTTCTCGACGATCTGGCTCCTCGTTCGCTTGGCCGCACCGCTGCCGGCGACGAAATCGTACCGCAGCTCGGCCTGCTCGAAGCCTAGCCAGTATTAGGTGGTTTCTTGAACTCGGTAAGCCTGCGGTAAGATATACGGTTGTTTACGTAACACGTTCCTGGGAGCCTGCATGCTCGCCTTTTTACAAACCAACACACCCATCGTGATCTTCAACCAGATTGTCGTCACGCTGCTCACGGTCTGCTTCTTGTACCAGGTGGTCTTCTTTGTCATCGGTGCTCTCCGCGGCGAGGTCGCGCCTCCCAAGGCCAAAAAACTCCACCGGTATGCCTTCTTTATTGCAGCACACAACGAGGAGGCCGTTATCGCCAACCTCGTTCGCTCCATCAAGGACCAGGATTATCCGTCCGAGCTCATCGAAGTCTTCGTGGTCGCCGATGCTTGCACCGACAACACGGCGCAGCTCGCGCGCGAGGCCGGTGCCATTGTTTACGAGCGCAATGACCTGGCCCGCAAGGGCAAGAGCTGGGTCATGGACTTTGGTTTCGATCGCATTCTCAACGAGTATCCCGACACGTTTGAGGGCTACTTTATCTTCGATGCCGACAATGTTATCTCCCGCGATTACGTCTCCAAGATGAATGATGCCTTTGACCAGGGCTTTCATGTGGTCACGAGCTATCGTAACTCCAAGAACTTCGGCAGTTCGTGGATTTCCTCTGCCAACGCCACCTGGTATTTGCGTGAGGCCCGCTTCCTCAACAACGCGCGTAATATCTGCAAGACGTCCTGCGCCGTCTCGGGCTCGGGCTACCTTATCTCCGCCAGTGTTATCGAGGGCATGCACGGCTGGCAGTTCCATACACTGACCGAGGACATCCAGTTCACCACGTTCTGCGCCATTCACGGCATCCGCATCGGTTATGCGCCGGCGGAGTTCTTTGACGAGCAGCCGGTGACGTTTAAGGCGTCCTGGAAACAGCGCATGCGCTGGACCAAGGGCTTCTACCAGGTCTTTTTTACCTACGGCAAGCATCTGGTCAAATCGACCTTCCGCTACCATCGCTTTGCTGCCTACGACATGTTTATGACGATCGCCCCGGGTATGCTGCTATCGTTGATCTCGATGCTCGCTAATGCCACGTTCCTGATTGTGGGCGGTCTTTCGCACGGCTTCTTGGCCACCGAGGTCGAGATGCAGGCGTGTGCTGCTTCGCTCATTATGACCTTTGCCATGATGTATCTGACCTTCTTTATCCTGGCGCTGCTTACGACTATCTTTGAGTACAAGCACATTCACTGTGCGCAAAAGTGGCGTCTGGTGACTAACCTGTTTACCTTCCCGATCTTTATGTTCAGCTATATCCCCATCACGGTGGCCGCGCTGTTCCTGAAGGTCGACTGGGTCCCGACACAGCACGCCGTCAACGTTACCCTCGACGAAGTCATGCAAGGAGCCAAATAACCACCATCAAAACCACCATAAAGGGGACAGGCACCTTTGTGGTGGTTTTTACGTTTGAGCGCTCAGTCGGGAGGTTCGATGGTCTATATCCCATTTTGGATCTGCGTCTTTGCCGGTGCGGTGGTTGATGTCCGTGAGCGGCGGTTTCCGAATGCGCTTGCCGGCACGTGTGCCGTGGCGGCGTTTGCAGGCGTTTGGCTCGACAGAGGTGTTAACACGGCGCTTGACCACGCCGGTCTTGCGGTCATCGTCTACCTTGCCCTTGTGCTTCCTGAGTTGCTCTGGCGTCGTGTTCGCCACGCTCCCGGCATTGGCATGGGGGACGCCAAGGCGCTTTTTGCCCTTTGTACCTTCGATCCTCTGGGTGGTATCGTCGCGTTTGCGGTTGCGCTCATGGCCCTTGCTGCCGCCTGTCTCATCGCAAAATCGCGCTCCCTGCCTTTGCTGCCGTTTTTGGTGCCGATATTTGCCATAATCGAGGTCGTGGGTAGTACGCTGTAACCGTTTGCGCGCCCTTTTTAAGGAGCATGCCATGGCAATCAATCAACAGACAGTCGACATTAAGGCGCGTATGGATCGTATTCCTGCGGCGTTGTCGCCCGAACTGGTCGAGCGTATCGCTGCCGACCGCGCCTCGGGTGTCGTTAATCCCTATCGATGCGGTGACGACCAGGTCATCCGACGTGTCGATCGGGCTGCAGATGAGGGCACGCTCATGCGTCCGGCCTCCATGCGCGATACCGAAAAGATTCTTCATCTTCCTGCGTACACGCGTTATGCAGGCAAAACGCAGGTCTTTAGCTTTCGCAGCAACGACGACCTGTCGCGTCGCGGCCTGCACGTGCAGCTTGTCTCGCGCATCGCTCGCGATATCGGACGTGCTCTGGGGCTCAACTGCGATCTGATCGAAGCGATTGGCTTAGGCCACGACTTGGGCCACACGCCCTTTGGCCATGCCGGCGAGCGCTTCCTCAACGATATTTACCACGAGCGCACGGGTCGCTACTTTTTCCATAACGTGCAGTCGGTCCGCGTGCTCGACGCCCTGTACGGCCGCAACGTGTCGCTCCAGACGCTCGACGGCGTGCTATGCCACAACGGCGAGTACGAACAGCGCGTTTTTGAGCTCTCGGACATGGGTTCCTTTGGCCAGTTCGACCGAACCGTCGAGGAATGCATTGCCACAGGCTATAGCGCGATTGAGCACCTGCGTCCCATGACACTCGAGGGCTGTGTGGTGCGTATCTCGGATATCCTTGCCTACGTGGGGCGCGATCGCCAAGACGCCATTGCGGCAGGCCTGCTGTCACCTGACGCTTTTGACGATGGCCTGGGCGGAGGATACAACAGCTGGATCCTCACGCATGCCTCCATCGATATCGTCGAGCACAGCTATGGCAAGCCACGCATCGAGATGAGCGAGGACCTGTTTGAGGAGATCCGCCGAGCCAAACGCGAGAACTACGAGAAGATCTATAGCAAGGGCGGCATTGAAGGCGACTCCGAAGCGGAGCTGCGCGAGGCCTTCGAAAAGCTCTACGACCGTTGCCTGCAGGATATAAACGAAGGCAACGAGTCTTCTTACATCTTTAAGCACCACATTTCTCGCATTGAGCGGCAGCTTTCCTACTACGAACGCACCTATGCCTGGCAGGACGATATAGATCAGACCGTAGTGGATTACATTGCGAGCATGACAGATGGCTATTTCTGCGAGCTCACGAGCAAGCTGTTCCCGGGCTTGAAGTTTCCGCACCGTACCTATATTAACGAACGGTAGTTCGTATATTTTCGGTATACTGTAGGTGAAAACGTTTTTGATTGATGCACGGGATGGCTATGGACGACCTTTTTTCTGCTTCGACGCGTGAGCGTTCCTTTCAGAATGCGCCGCTTGCGGTGCGCATGCGCCCCAATTCGCTCGACGAGTACGTGGGCCAGCAAAAGGCCGTCGGTAAGGGCTCGTGGTTGCGTGCCGCAATTGAGCACGACGTGCTGTCGAGTGTGATTCTGTACGGGCCGGCCGGAACGGGGAAGACGACGCTGGCCCACATTATCGCCAACCATACCAAGAGCGAGTTTGTCGAGGTCAGCGCCGTGACGGGCACTGTAAAGGACCTTCGTCGCGTGATTGACGAGGCCAAGACGCGCCTGAATACCTACGACCGCCGCACCATTCTTTTCATCGATGAGATTCACCGTTTTTCGAAGTCGCAGCAGGATGCCCTGCTGCATGCAGTTGAGAACCGTACCGTCATTATGATTGGCGCTACGACGGAGAACCCGTACTTCGAGGTCAACTCGGCATTGCTCTCGCGCGGTCGCGTGGTGGAACTTGAGCATCTTAAAGACGAGGATATCGCCACGCTTATTGAGCGTGCGCTCGAGGCGCCGCAGGGTTTGAACGGTAAGTTCTCGGCCGATGAGGATACGGTTAAGACCATTTGCACACTGGCAGCGGGTGACGCTCGATCGGCGCTCACGACGCTTGAGCTTGCGAGCGAGATTGCCGTCACGCGCCCCGATACCGAGGGAACGCCCGCGCCGGCGGCGGGGGAGCGCTATCCCATCACTGTTGACGACGTGAAGATTGCCAATCCGCGCCGTGGCTTTTCGTACGACAAAAACGGTGACATGCACTACGACATCATCAGTGCGTTTATTAAGTCTATGCGCGGTAGCGACCCCGATGCCACGATTTATTGGCTCGCGCGCATGATTGACGCGGGGGAGGATCCTAAGTTTATCGCTCGTCGTATTATGATTCAGGCTTCTGAGGATGTTGGCAACGCCGACCCACAGGCGCTTTTGGTGGCACATGCCGCGTTTAAGTCTGCCGAGGTCATTGGCTATCCCGAGTGCCGTATTAATCTGGCTCAGGCTGCTCTCTATGTGTGCTTGGCGCCTAAATCGAACGCGTGCGAGGCTTCGATCGATGCGGCGTTGGCCGATATTCATTCAAGTGGGCTCCGCGAGGTGCCGAGTTATCTGCGCGATCGTCATCGCCCGGGCAGCGACGAATACGGTGTGTATAAGTATCCGCATGATTATCCCGAAGGCTGGGTCGATCAGCGTTATTTGCCCGAGGGGCTGGAGCGCGGTGCGTTTTGGCAGCCTGCGGGCCGTGGCTGGGAAGAGTGGCGCGTAGAGCAAAGCGAGCGCGACCGTAGCGGGAATGCACCGAAGTAGCTGCTGATAATTTTGTCCCACGTTGCTGCTCTTGGCATGTTCGGTCCCCTTTGGGGTACCATGGAAAGCGTTTGTATTTCGATTCCTTTGGGAGGCTTGTATGAGTCCCATTCAAATCGCCTTGCTGCTGCTTGCCGTTGCCGGCGTGTGGGCTATCGTTGAGCTTGCGCTTACCCTGCGCAAAACCCGCACCGTTGTCGACTCGCTCGACAAGACGGTAACCGACCTCAACAATACGATTGCCGAGGCGCAGCCCGTAGTGGCAAAGCTTGATGGCGCCGTTGACGAGCTTACGCCGGCACTTGCCCAGATGGAGCCGCTCCTCAAGTCGAGCAAGACTGCCGTTGATGCTCTGACGTCTAACCTCGTTGAGGTTGAGGCGGTCGTTCGCGACATTTCCGAGGTCACGGGCAGCGTGGCCGAGGCCAGCAATGCCGTATCGAGCGTGACTGATTCTGCTGCTGGCGCCGTGCAGAAGCTCTTCAATAAGGTGAAGGCTCCTGCAGCCGACGCCGATCGCAAGCTCGCCGCTGCCGCTGCCGAGGCCGAGCAGCCCACTGAGCGCGTTCTGATTGGCGACGACGATGCCGCTGCTGACGACGATGATGTTCAGAAGCCCGCTGCTAAGCCTGCTCAGTATTACACCTATACGCCTGCCGAGACCTCCGAGGAGTCCTGCGATGAGTAGCGAAGCAACCTGCCCCATTACGCTGAGCGTTGCCGGTGATCCGCGTCTCGCGCGCTTGGTGCGCATGACGGCCGCCAACGTCGGCGCCCTGTGCTCTATGTCCGTCGATCGCATCGAGGACATTCGTATGGCTGCCGAAGAAGCCTTCATCTTTGGCTGCACGGCTGTTGATTCCGACGATATCTCGATCAAATTCGATGTCGACGAATCGCATGTGGGCATGACCTTTACCTTTGGCGACCAGGCGACTGTCGATGAGGATGACCAGGCTGCCGTGTATGCCGAGCTCATTTTGGCGAGTGTGTGCGACTCCTACGAAAAGACTACAGCGCCCCTAACGCTTTCCCTCGACCTCAAGGCGGATATCTAATATGACCGAACGCTCCCGGAGCGGCAAGACCGCTTGGGACAAGGAGAAAACCCGCGAGCTGTTTCGTCGTTATAAGGAGACCGGTGATCCGGATGCCCGCGAGCAGCTCGTCATGTCCCATATGAACCTGGTAAGGTTTCTTGCCAACAAATTCAAGAACCGCGGCGAGCCGCTCGATGACCTTTTGCAGGTCGGGTACTTGGGCTTGCTCAAGGCTATCGATCGCTTTGATCCCGAGCGCGGACTCGAGTTCACGACGTTTGCCACGCCCACCATCTTGGGCGAGATTAAGCGCCACTTCCGCGACAAGGGCTGGAGTGTGCGCGTGCCGCGTCGTCTGCAGGAGCTCTCTGCCAAGGTTAACCAGGCCACCGACAAGCTCACCAACGAGCTTCAGCGTTCGCCCAAGGTTGAGGAAATCGCCGATTATCTTGGCGTAACCGTCGACGAGGTGCTCGAAGCCATGGAATCGTCCTCGGCCTACACCTCGGTGCCCATCGAGGCTCCCGGTGCGTCCGATTCCGATGATGCGCCTTCGATTCTCGATCGTTACGCCGACGATGACAACGAGCTCGACTTTACCGATGACCGTCTGGTAATCGAGGAAGCCATCCGCGATTTCTCGCCGCGCGAGCGCGAGGTTATCGAGCTGCGTTTTGTGAAGGGCATGACCCAGATCGAGATTGCCAAGAAGCTGGGCATCTCGCAGGTGCAGGTTTCGCGTCTGCTGCGCCGCACGCTTAAGAAGATTCAAGATAAGATCGACCCCGACGGAGTGATGGTTCGTTCATGAGTGAGCACCCCCAACAAATCGACCGCACGCTTCGCGATACCCGTATTCTGACGCTGCGCATTTGGGGCGTCGTCGGCTGCATTGTCATCGCTGCCGTCATCTTTAACCTTATGGGCATCCTGGCACCGGTCATCGAGTTTTTGGCAGTCGGTTCCATCATCGCTTTTGTCATGTCGCCGATCACCAACTGGCTCGAGCATCACGGCGTGAATCGCGGCATCGGTTCGCTTATCGCGCTCATTGTGGTTGTTGCCGTGCTCGTCGGCGTCGTCTGCATCCTCTCGCCTATTTTGCTCGGTCAAATCATGGAAGTCCTGAGCCGCCTGCCCGAGCAGCTTCGTGTTGCGGGTGGCGACCTCAACGAGATGGTCTCGCATGTCAAGACGCTCAACAACACGCCGCTCATGGAGTATTTGGACGATAATCTTTCGACGCTGGTTACCGTGGCATCGAAGTATGTGTCTCAGATCGCTGCCGAGCTTGGCCGCGGTGTGTTCCCACTCATCACCAATACGGCCTCGCAGCTGTTCGTTATCTTCCTTGGTCTGGTGCTTGCCTACTGGATGGCCTGCGACTACCCTCGCATGCACCACGAGATTTGCACCATCATCGGTCAGGAGAAGGAGACCTCGTACCGCTTTATGGTCGCCATCCTTTCTCGCTCTGTCGGCGGTTACATGCGCGGTATGGTCGTGACGTCCATCTGCGGTGGTTTCCTCGCTTTTATCGGTTTTATGATTATCGGCCATCCGTATGCGGCTCTCATGGCTATTTTTACCGGCATCATGCATTTGGTTCCGGTCGTCGGCCCTTGGGTGAGCGCGGCAATCGCCACAGTGCTCGGTTTCATGTTCAGCCCCATGTTGGCGTTGTGGACGCTCATCGTGACGATGGTCGCGCAAAACGTCACCGATAACGTGATTTCGCCTAAGGTCATGCAGAGCTCGGTGCAGGTGCATCCCATCATGAGCCTCACGGCGCTCGTTATTGGCTCGGCACTCATGGGGCCCATCGGCATGATTATTGCCATCCCGCTGTGTGCGGCCCTCAAGGGTATCTTCGTGTACTACTTCGAGAATGAGACCGGCCGTCAGCTTGTGGCCTATGACGGCGCCGTGTTTAAGGGCACGCCGTATCGCGATGCCGAGGGCAACCCGGTCGCCGCCTACGACGCGCTTGGGGACGATACGTTCATCTATGAGTCCGAGCTCATCGGTAACGAGACTGCGCCCGAGGCCAAAGCTATGCCCAAGCCCGAGCTCGATAATCCTTGGATCAAGCTTTCGGACCTGCAGCCCGATGCCACGGGCTTCTTCAAGAACCCCTTCGCCAAGGATGATGATTCCAACACGGATGACGACACCAAAACCGGCATCGACGGCTCCATGGACGATGACGACAAGTAGCGGGGTAATTCGGGCTAACATTCATACGCGCTAACATGCAATTTCGCTGAAGGGCCGGCATTGTCCGGCCCTCTTTTTTGCACAGGCGCGGTGGGATGGTAATATCGTTACGTTTGAACTGTTTCGATGTGAAATCGAGGAGATTCCCTCTATGAGTGCTGACTACCCGTCAATGACTACGGCCGAGATCCGCTCCAAGTTCCTTAACTTCTTTGAGGAGCGCGGTCTTAAGCTCTATCCTTCTTCGTCCCTCGTCCCCGACGACCCTTCGCTGCTGCTTGCCAACGCCGGCATGAACCAGTTTAAGGAGTATTACCAGGGCAAGAAGACCATGAAGGAGATCGGCGCGATCTCCTGCCAGAAGTGCGTCCGCACCAACGACATCGACTGCATCGGCGAGGACGGCCGTCACCTGTCCTTCTTCGAGATGCTCGGCGACTTCTCCTTTGGTGGCGTCTCCAAGCAGCAGGCCTGCGCTTGGGCCTTTGAGCTCATCACCAAGGAGTTCAAGCTGCCGCTCGACCGTCTGTACTTCACCGTCTTTACCGAGGACGACGAGACACATGACGTGTGGCGCTCCCTGGGCGTTGCCGAGGATCACATCTCGCGTCTGGGCGAGGACGACAACTTCTGGGCTGCTGGCCCCACCGGCCCCTGCGGTCCGTGCTCCGAGATCTACTTTGACATGGGCGAGGAGGTCGGTTGCGGCAGCCCCGACTGCAAGCCCGGCTGCGACTGCGATCGCTTCCTTGAGTTCTGGAACCTCGTGTTTACCCAGTACGACCGCCAGGAGGATGGCTCCATGCCGGAGCTGCCGCACCGCAACCTCGATACGGGCATGGGTCTGGAGCGCATGGCCGCCATCATGCAGCACAAGACCGCTAACTACGACGGCGATCTGATGCAGCACCTCATCAAGCTGGGCGAGAAGATCAGCGGCAAGACCTATGACGCCGACGATTACTCCGGCGCCAGCCGCTCCCTGCGCATTATCGCCGACCACTCCCGTGCCGTCGACTTTATGATCTCGGACGGCATCCTGCCCGGTAACGAGGGCCGCGAGTATGTCCTTCGCCGCCTGCTCCGCCGTGCCGTGTTCCACGGCCGCCTACTGGGCATCGAGGGCGCCTTCCTGACCAAGTTCATCGACGAGGTCAACGCTCAGATGGGCGAGGCCTATCCTGAGCTGCTCAAGAACGTCGCGCTCGTCAAGGGTATCGTTGCCTCCGAGGAGGAGCGCTTCTCCACGACGCTCGACAACGGCCGCGTTTACCTTGACGAGGCCCTGGCTGCGCTCACCGACGGCGTTGTCCTTCCGGGCGACGTTGCCTTTAAGCTGCACGACACCTTTGGTTTCCCCATTGACCTGACTGTCGAGATCGCCGGCGCTGCTGGCCACGAAGTCGACATGGACGGCTTTTCCGCTTGCATGGAGGACCAGAAGGCCCGCGCCCGCGCCAACGCCAAGGGCGATGCCTGGGGCAGCTTCAACGACGTGTGGGTCGAGCTTTCCGACAAGGTCGCCGCGACCGAGTTCGACGGCTACGACAACGATGTGATCGAGGGCGCCAAGGTTGTCGCCATCGTGCGCAACGGCGAGTCCGTCGAGTTCGCCGCCGCCGGCGAGGACGTCGAGGTCGTGCTCGACCGCACCCCGTTCTATGCCGAGATGGGTGGCCAGCAGGGCGATGCCGGCGAGCTTTCCGCCGAGGGCGTTGTTCTGACCGTTGCCGACACCAAGAACCACAACGGCCTGTATGCCCATGTCGCGCACGTTGCCGACGGCACGCTGACCGTCGGTGCTACCGTGACCGCCGCGCTCGACGCCGAGCGCCGTGGCTTCCTGCGCCGCAACCACACCGCCACGCACCTGCTCGACGCTGCGCTTAAGCAGGTCCTGGGCGAGCACGTCTCCCAGGCCGGCTCGCTCGTGACGCCCGAGCACCTGCGCTTTGACTTTACGCACTTCGAGGCCCTTTCCTCCGAGCAGCTCAAGGCTGTCGAGGACCTGGTCAACCAGCAGATCTTCGCCTCCAAGCCGGTCGTGACCCGCGTCATGGGCATCGATGAGGCCAAGGCTGCCGGCGCTGTCGCCCTCTTTGGCGAGAAGTACGGCGACGTCGTCCGCGTCGTTTCCGTGGGCGCCGAGGACCAGCCGTTCTCCCGCGAGCTCTGCGGTGGCACCCATGCCGCCAATACCGCCGAGATCGGCCTGTTCAAGATCATTTCCGAGTCCTCTACTGGCTCCAACGTTCGCCGTATCGAGGCCGTGACCTCTAAGGGCGCTCTCGATTACATGGCCGACCGCCTAGCACTTGTTGACGCCGCTGGCGCTGCGCTCAAGTGCCGCGCGGACGAGGTTCCCGCTCGCGTGGAGAACCTGCAGGCCGAGTTGCGCGAGACCGCCGGCAAGCTCAAGAAAGCTCTGACCGGTGGCTCTTCCGACGCCATCTCCGGCGCCATCGAGGGTGCCGTCGAGGTCAATGGCTACAAGCTCGTCGTCGCTGAGCTCCAGGGCCTTGAGGCTGCCGACCTGCGCAACGTGTGGGATACCGTGCACCAGAAGGTCGCCGGCCCCGTCGCCTGCGTCGTCGCTAGCGTGACCGAAAAGGGCACCCCGGCCCTGCTCGCTGCCGGCTCCGATGACGCCGTGGAGGCCGGTTTCCACGCCGGCAACGTGATCAAGCAGATCGCGGGCCTGGTCGACGGTCGCGGTGGCGGTCGTCCCAACATGGCCCAGGCTGGCGGCAAGAACGCTGCCGGTATCGCCGATGCCCTCGCGGCTTCCAAGACCGCGCTCGGCGCTTAAGTAGTCGCTGTGGTCGCGCTCGCGCTGGACATAGGGGAGACCCGGATTGGCATTGCTGTCTCGAGCCGTGATGGCAAGATGGCAATGCCCGTCAAGGTGCTTCCGGCTGCCGAGGTCACCGGTATGGCCAAGACGTTTCGCTACCTGGTCGAGGACTATGAGCCCGATATCCTGGTAAGCGGACGTCCCTTGACCATGGCCGGTGAGCCCGGCCCCCAGGCCGAGCGCGTTGCCGCCGTGGCCCAAAAGATTGCCGACAAGCTCGAACTTCCGCTGGAGTTTGAGGACGAGCGCTTGTCCTCGCAAGAGGCCAAGCGCATCCTGCGCGAGCAGGGCCTCAACGAAAAACAGATGAGGGGCAAGATTGACATGATCGCCGCCAGCCTGTTCTTGCAGACGTGGCTCGATCGCAAAAACGAGGAGGTTTCGCATGCCTAGCGCTTCCGATCCGCGCCAGCCGAATCGCCAGGGGCAGCCTACGACGCGCCCTGTATCGTCCGGCCAGCGTCCGATGCAACCGACGCAGCGTGCGGCTCAGCCTGCTGCTCGTCCCGCACAGTCCTCCTCTCGTGCAGCACAATCTGCTCAGCGTCCTGCCCAACAGCCCGCTGCCCGCGCAGCCCGGCCCGCAAGCGGTACCCGCTTTAAGCAGCAGACGCCCACGCAGCGTGTGCAGGCGCCTCAATCGCATACGCGTACACATCATGCTCACGGCTCACATGGCGTAGCTCCGGCTACGCGCTCGAGCTATAACACGCATGCTCGTCGCGGTACCCAAAAGAAGAGCTCGCCGGTGCCCATGATTATCGGCGTTGTTGTTGCCGTACTTGCTCTTGCTGCCATTGCCTTCTTTGTCGTTCCGGCCGTCAAGGGCCTGTTTGGCGGGGAGGAGACAGGCGTCACCGCTGGCCAGCAAGTTACCGTCACGATTCCCGAGGGAGCTTCGGGCGATACGATCGCCTCGATTCTCTCTGAGAACCATATCGTCGAAAATCCCAAGGACTACTATGCGGCGGTGAAAAAGCTCAACGCCGATATGTCGCTCAAGCCTGGTACTTATTCGTTCACCACGCTCATGGACGCGACTAAGGTGGTTCAGCAACTCATGGAAGGCCCCAACGCTGGCTCCAATGCGCTGACGATTCCCGAGGGCTTGACGGTCGATCAAGTCGCCGACCGTGTGGCCCAGGTCTACAACAGCATCTCTAAGGAAGACTTCCTCAACCAGGCCAAGGCCTCCAACTACGTGGACGACTATAGCTTCCTTAGGGGCGCGGCCAATGATTCGCTCGAGGGCTTCTTGTTCCCCAAGACCTATTCGCTGGGCGATTCGCCGACGGCCGATGATGTGATTCGTGCCATGCTCGATCAGTTTAAGACCGAGTACAAGTCGCTTGACTTTGCGAGCTGCGAGGCCAAGATCAAGGAGCGCTACGGTGTGGAGATGTCCGACTACGACATCGTCAACTTGGCCTCTATTGTTGAGCGCGAGGGCCTCAACGCCGACCAACGTGCGCATGTGGCATCGGTTTTCTATAACCGTCTGGCGGGCAAGCTCGATGGCCTGCGTTACCTCAATAGCGATGCGACCATGATGTATGTAACCGGCGGCGAGGTTACCGCCGACGACCTGCAGAGCGATAGCCCGTATAACACCTATAAGCACGAGGGCCTGCCGCCCACGCCCATCTGCTCTCCGTCGCTCGAAGCGCTCAAGGCTACCCTTGAGCCGACCGACTCCGATGACCTGTATTTCTACATTACGCAGGACGAGGAGTACTTCTCGCAAACCTACGAAGAGCACCAACAGTCTTGGAATTGATCATGAGGATTTTTAGCCCCAAACGATATGTTGCCTCGGTCGACCGCATCGATCTCGATACCCTGTGGGCCGACGGCAAGCGCGCCATTCTACTCGACCGCGACAACACCCTGGTGCCGCGCGATTCCGAGCAGGTACCCGCTGCGGTCTCCGCTTGGCTCGAGGCCGCCCATGCCAAGGGCTTTAAGCTGTGCATGGTGTCCAACAACTGGCATCGCGACCAGGTCATGAGCTCTGCGCGCGAGCTGGGACTCGAGGCCATCAGCCACGCCATGAAGCCGGCGCCGTTTGCCCTCAAGGCGGGCCTTAAGCGCCTCGGCGCCACAGCCGGCGAGGCGGTGCTGATCGGTGATCAGCTCTACACGGACGTGTGGAGCGGCAACTTCGCCGGCGTCGATACCATCCTGGTAAAGCCGCAGGCGACGCAGGACCTGTGGTATACGCAGATCTTCCGTATCTTTGAGCGCCGGGCCCTGCGCGACCTTCCCTGCGAGGAATAGGTTTCGCCATGTCTCAGCACATCAAACACGGCTGCGACCATATTTTCTTTATCGGCTTTTTGGGCGCGGGCAAATCGACGCTCGCGCGCAACGTCGGCACTATGTTCAAGCGTCGATTCATCGATACCGATCGCTTGGTTGTGCGTCGATGCGGCAAGTCGGTGACCGAGATATTTGAGACCGAGGGCGAGGATCGTTTTCGCGAGCTCGAGACCTCGGCACTCCGTTCGCTTCAAAGCGAGCGCAGCCTGCTGGTATCGTGCGGGGGCGGCATCGTCGAGACGCCGGTGAACATTGAGCTGATGCACGAGATGGGTACATGCGTGTACCTCGAAGGCGACTTTGAGGACTCGTTGCGCCAGATTCGTCGCTCCGATACCCGGCCCGATTTCCGCTCGCCCGAGCACGCTGCGCGCTTGTTTGAGCATCGCCGTCCGCTGTATCGCCAGGCGGCCGATATTACCCTTGATATTCGCAACAAGTCCTTCGAGGACGTTTCCTACCTTTGTGCCGAGATGCTTTTGGAGCGTGGACTGCTATGATTCGCCGTCAACTTATCAATTTCCAAAACCGCAGTGTCGATGTCCGCGTCGGATTGGGGGCGTTCGAGGAGCTGTCGCGCATGTTTGCCTCGGCTGTGGGCAAGCCTAAGCGTGCGATGGTGGTTTGGAACGACGCCACATCCGAGCGTTTTGGCGAGGTTGTCGAGCATGCACTTGTTGACGCCGGTTTTGCCGTGTCGCCGCTCGTCCTCGAGGTTTCGCCTGCCGGTGCTACGCTGGTCGATGCCGATACCGTCTTTGGCGCGCTGTCGGCTAACGGCATTACCTGCGATGATCTCGTTGTCGCTGTCGGCGACACGGCGACCTGCTCGGTTGTTTGCTGGTGCGCCAATCAGTGGTGCGGTCGCACCGAGTGCGCCTTGCTGCCGACGACGTTCGACGCCATGCTCACGGTCGCGACGACCATGAAGCCGCTTGTCGCCTCGTCGGCGCATGCGCTTCCCGCTATCGCGTTCCGTCCCGAGCCGGGCTTGGTCGTGTGTGACCTCGACCTTGTACGCGCGGCGGACCCCGAGGACCTCAAGCTCGGCTATGCGGTACTTGTTGGCACCATGCTTTCGAGCAGCAAGTCCCGCTGGAATCAGTTTACCGAGACCATTCCCGAGATTCTCGCGGGCGAGGAGGTCGCGCTCGTCAATGCCGTTCAGTGGTCTCAGACTGCCCGTAAGGACGTACTGATGGCCACGAACCCGAGCGCCCGCCATGCGCTCGATTTTGGCAAGACAGGGGAGC
>DXZN01000035.1 GCA_019419645.1 Collinsella sp.
GCTCAAGGCTCAGGGCGCCATCGACGGCTCCGATGAGCAGAACGCCGAGGCCGTGGCCAAGCACTTCGTCGCCGTTTCCACCGCACTCGAGAAGGTCGAGGCTTTCGGTATCGACCCGGCCAACGCCTTTGGTTTCTGGAACTGGGTTGGCGGCCGCTACTCCGTCGACTCCGCCGTGGGCCTGTCGCTGATCGTCGTGCTCGGCCCCGAGCGCTTCCAGCAGTTCCTCGAGGGCTTCCATGCCATCGACGAGTACTTCTGCAACACCCCGCTCGAGAACAACGCCGTTGCGTTGATGGGCCTGCTCAACGTCTGGTACGTCAACTTCTTCGGTTCCAAGAGCCACGCCGTGCTTCCGTACTGCCAGTACCTGCACCGTTTCCCGGCCTACCTGCAGCAGCTCACCATGGAGTCCAACGGCAAGCACGTCCGCTGGGACGGCAGCGCCGTGACCTCCGATACCGGTGAGATCTTCTGGGGTGAGCCCGGCACCAACGGCCAGCATGCCTTCTACCAGTTGCTGCACCAGGGCACCGTGGTGGTTCCGGCCGATTTCATCGCCTTCGCCAATACCGCCAACCCTGCGACCGACGGCGGCCAGGACGTCCACGAGCTGTTCCTGGGCAACTTCCTGGCCCAGACCAAGGCGCTCGCCTTTGGCAAGACGGCCGACGAGGTTCGTGCCGAGGGCACGCCCGAGCAGATCGTCCCGGCTCGCTGCTTTGAGGGCAACCGTCCGACGACCTCGATCTTTGGCGACACGCTGACCCCGTTCGCGCTCGGCGAGCTCATCGCCCTGTACGAGCACATCACGTTTGTCGAGGGCACGGTCTGGGGCATCGACTCCTACGACCAGTGGGGCGTCGAGCTGGGCAAGCAGCTTGCCAAGCAGATCACTCCCGCCTTCCACGACGACGCCGCCAAGGCCGAGCAGGACGCTTCGACCCAGGCGCTCATCGAGTTCTATCGCGCGCACCGCAAGTAGGATTCGCTGCGAAAACTAACGCATAGCCGACAAGGGCCCGTATCCGTTGGGATGCGGGCCCTTTGCTATCTGGATAGAATGGAATGTATCGGGAGGCGCCTCGACGGGCATCGCAATCGTCGAAGGCACGCCGTTCATGTTTGGGACAATGTGACATTTTTCCCGTTGCAAACAGCGCCGCCGTGGGTGTTCTGTATGATGGCTCAGACAAGGTTGCTCAATGACAGGGAGGCACATATGGCAATCAAAGCCATCGCAATGGATATCGACGGTACGCTCACCAACGACCAAAAGGTTATCAGCCCGCGTACGCGCGAGAAGCTGCTCGCGGCGCAGGAGTCGGGCATTAAGCTTATCTTGGCTTCGGGCCGTCCCGCATGGGGGCTGCACGCCTTGGCGCAGGAGCTCGACCTTCAAAACCATGACGGTCTTCTAGTTGCCTTTAATGGCGCGCATGTGGTCGACGCTCAGACCGATGAGGTCCTTTTCGACCAGGCCATGCCG
This sequence comes from Collinsella sp., assembly GCA_019419645.1. Taxonomy (GTDB): domain Bacteria; phylum Actinomycetota; class Coriobacteriia; order Coriobacteriales; family Coriobacteriaceae; genus Collinsella. The sequence continues at coordinate 1,490 of DXZN01000035.1, forward strand.
GCTGACGAGCTGCACCGTCTGATTGATCACCTGCGTAATTTTGACGTGATCCCTATGATTTCGCTCGGTCGCGATTTGCACGTCGAGGACTCGTATCATTGCATGATCACGCTGCCTGACGACTCGCAGAAGAATATCGTCAAGTATGAGCGCGATGCGTGCGACCTTAAGATTCGCGAGGTCGAGAGCTTGCATGAGGTCGTGGACACTTATCCCGTGGACAAGCTGCTGACGGCAGGCGATCCGGCCTACCTGCAGGTGCATTACGAGGAGATGTATGCGCCCTTTAAGCAGACGCTTTCGGGCATGTTTACAGCCGACTGGTACTTTGAGTACACGGCGCCCGGTATCGACAAGGTCCGCGCGCTCGAGGGTGCCCTGCCCAAGCTCGGCATCGATGCCAGCGAGGTCGTCTCGTTTGGCGACGGCCAGAACGACAAGTCCATGATTGAGTGGGCCGGCACCGGTGTTGCTATGGGCAACGCCGTCGATGAGGTTAAGGCTGTAGCCCAGATGGTGACCGCCGATAACAACGAAGATGGCATTGCGGTGGCGCTGGATAAGCTGCTGGGTTAGAATCGCCGATTAATGCATGGCTCGGGCGCCTGCTCGCGGGCGTCCTTTTGTTAGGGAGGGTGCCGTGTCCGCATTTCCGTTCGACGCCGTTATCTTTGACATGGACGGCGTCATTGTCGATACCGAGTATTACTACCTGGGCGAGACTGCCGCGTTTGCCAAGGAGCTTGGGCTTAACCTGACTCAAGAGGAGTTGAATGGGCAAGTCGGTACCTCGCATCAGTTCTTCCTGCATATGCTGGTCGATTGGTTTGAGCGCGCCGGTAAGGGGCATTTTACCGGCGAGGAAGCGTTGGCCCGTTGGGATGAGTGGGCGCATAAGCGTCCGCGCGACTATCAGGCTTTGATTAACCCAGGCGCCGTGGATACGATTCGAGAGCTGCCGCGCCGTGGCGTTCGCGTGGCGCTTGCCAGCTCGTCTCCCATGGTTAGCATCGAGGAAGTGCTCAACGCATGCGGGCTGTCGGATGCCTTTGAGTATGTGGTGAGCGGCGAGCAGTTCAAGGAGAGCAAGCCCGAGCCTGACATCTACCTGCATGCGCTGGACCTGCTGGGGCTGCCCGCGAATCGCTGCTGCTGCGTTGAGGATTCCGTTCCGGGCATTACCGCGGGTAAGCGAGCCGGCCTGACGGTCATTGCCAAGCGCGAGGAGCGCTTTGGCTTTAGCCAGGATGCCGCGGACAAGATTATCGACCAGCTGCCGGAGCTGCTCACGCTTTCTTAGGAGTGCGGTAGTTGCGCGTTTTTCGGGTCTGATGAGTAAATAGCCGACATTTTGGTGCGACACCTAGCATACTTTAAGCTAATGCGGGCTTAAGGGCTTGCTGAATGCCCTTGGGCCCGCTTTAGACTTAATTGCGCTGGGAGAGGGCATATGCCACCGACTGAAGGACTAACTGACGGTAAAGCAGCGATACCGCTGTACCAACAGGTTATCGATATCATTAAAAACGAAATCAACTCCGGTGCCTACAAGGCAGGTGCACGGATACCCAACGAATTCGAATTGGCTGAGAGCTATAAAGTTGGCCGCGTTACCGTGCGACGCGCTATTGAGGAGCTCGTCCAACAGGGCTATTTAACGAAGCGACAGGGGAAAGGCACGTTTGTCAATGCCCCCAAGCTCAAGCGCAAGATTCGCCAGAAGGATGACGTCCAGAGTTTTTCGGACGCATGCCGCGTTAACGGAATGGAACCGGGGGCGCGTGTCATTTCGAGAAAGATACTGCCGGCGGATTCCACCGAAGCACAGTTCTTTGGTGTTCCCGTTGGAACTGACTTGATTTGCGTCGAGCGTGTGCGTACTGCCGATGGCGTCCCCGTCATGCTCGAGAACAACATATACGTTTACGAGGACAACGCCTATCTATCAACGGCACCTCTATCTAACCAATCCATTTTTGAGTTCGTGCGCAACCAGACGGGCCGCGTGCCCGCGTTTACCGACCCGTGCACGCTCGAGATCGCGTGCGCATCGCCCGAGGTCGCTCGGTTGCTGGCGGTTCCCGTTGGCGAACCCTTGTTTTATATGGAAGCCTTCTTTTTCGATGTGCAACGGCGGCCGTTTATCATCGGTCGTCAGCGGATCGTTGGCTCTCGCTACGTTTTTGACATCTAGGACATTGCGAATGGAAGCGCCCGGTGGATCATCTCACCGGGCGTTTCCATATCGTTCACGGTGCGAACGCAACCGTTCAACCGCGTTGCGGCAATCAGTTTGAAATTATCTTGATGATGGGAAAAGCTGCTGGTAATCTATGGGACGTCATAGAACGTTTGCCTTGTGCAAGCGTTGAAGCGAGATGCGATGCAGTCTCGAGTTCTTTGGAGGTATCTATGTCAGATACGAAGGCGAAGAAGACAAACAGACGTTTTAAGTTCAAATTACCGCATGTCTATACGATCATGTTCTTGCTGATCGTTGTCTTTGCGGTCCTGACTTGGATCGTTCCCTCTGGTCAGTATCAGCGCAAGACGATTTCGACAGCGGCGGGCGAGCGTGAAGTCGCCGTTGCTGGAACCTATGAACAGGTCGATAAGAACTACACCGATTCCGAGACCGGCGAGACCATCAATCTGGGTCAGGATATCTTCGCGGTCCTGCAAGCGCCCACCAAGGGTATCCAGGAGGCTGCCGACGTCGTTGCGTTCGTCTTATTGATTGGCGGATCGTTCGCAATCATCACCAAGACCAACGCTTTGAATGCCGGCATGAGCCGTGTGATTAAAAAGCTCAAGAACAAGGACATCCTCATCATTCCCATCACGATGACGCTGCTGTCCATTTGCGGCACTACGTTTGGTATGTCTGAGGAAGCCCTGCCGTTCTATGCCATCTTCATTCCCATCATGATGGGTATCGGGTATGACTCGATGACGGCGTTTATCATCTGCTTCCTTGGTCCTAACCTGGGATATTGTGCTTCGACCATCGACCCGTTTAATGTTTTGATCGCCCAAGGCATCATTGGTATCGAGGGCAATCCTCAGCTGTGGCTGCGCGCCGTTTCTTGGGTCATCTTCACTGCCGTCGGTATCGCATGGGCCATGCGCTACGCCATGCGTGTAAAGAAAAATCCCGAGTCGTCCATTACGTACGAGGACGATAAGCTCAAGCGTATCGAGTTTTCCGTGACCGATGTCTCCATCGAGGAAGAGTTCACTACCCGTCAGAAGCTCGTGCTTATCGATTTTGCTTGCGGTATGGGCATTATCGTCTGGGGTCTTGTTACCCAGGGTTGGTACATGAATGAGATTTCCGCCGTGTTCCTTGGCATGGGCTTGCTTGCCGGTATCCTGGGCGGTCTTGACCAGCAGACGATTGCTGAGGAGTTCGTTAAAGGTCTCGCCGACTTTGCGTACGCCGCCATCGTTATCGGTATCGCTCGCGGTATTCTGGTCATCGCCGAGGGCGGCATGATCATCGACACCATCCTCCAGGCGCTCGCTACTGCGCTCGCCGGTGCACCCGCCGCCGTCTACACCACGTTTATGTATATCGTCCTTGGCCTGCTCTCTTTGCTGGTTCCCTCGAGTTCTGGCCTGGCGGCACTCACCATGCCCGTTATGGGCCCCCTGACCGAGCTCATGGGCCTCAATCCCGAGGCGGCCGTTACCGCGCTCCAGTTTGCCAACCAGACCATCAACACCATCAGTCCCGTGGCGGGCATGACGGTTGCCGGCCTTGGCGTGGCTAAAATTTCGTTTGGCCAATGGTGGAAGACCATTTGGAAGTTCTTCATCTTCATGGTCGTGTTTGGCTTGGTCATTACTGCCATTTCTGGCATGCTTCCGGCGTAGGTGATTATAATGTCCGATCGTTTGACGGTCCTGACGTCTAAGAGTGTCTTTACCGGTACGGGGGACCTGCCGTTTGAAGGTTTCGTAGCGGTCCGTGACAATCGAATTGAGGCGGTTGGCACCAAGTGTGAGGTAGCTTCGTATTTGACCCAGGCGGACGAGGTGGTTGACCTGGGCGACCGCACCGTCATGCCTGGCCTGATCGATGTGCATACCTTCTATACAGGTTGGGCGCTGCGGACGTTGGGGTCTGATCTGTCCGGCATCGCTGATGCCAAAGAGGCCGTGTCGCTCTTGCGTGCATGGAAAGAAGATCATCCGGATTGCGCGGCGGCTTTTGGCCACAACCTGCCCGAAACGTTGGCATCGGATGCCGAGAACGCAAATACGGCAGCTGTGTTTGACGATTGTTTTGGCGATATCCCTGTCGTCTGCTTTACACCGGGTGCGGAGACCTGCGTTCTCAATGCTGCCGCCAGTGCGCGATACGGCTTCACACCCCAGGCGTGTTATGCCGAGAAGATCTGGCGCATGATGGGCGATTTCCTCGCGCTGCCCGAGGTGCGTGCGGGGTATTCGGACTACATGAGCATGCTTAACGAGCGCGGCGTTACCGCCATCAAGGAGATGGCGTTTGATGACTACTACGGTTTTGCCGACGAAATGGCTCGCCGTGAGGAATCTGGTGAGCTGACGGTTCGCGTCTCTATGATGTCGCAGCCGGTGGGTGCCGGTGCAAATCTGTCATATGCTCGCGAGGCACGAGAGCGCTTCCGGGGTCCGTTCGTTCGTTTTTCCGGCTTCAACCGTATGACCGACCGCGGCGTATGGGTGGGGCTTGCCGAGATGATTGACCCCTATGAGGACACGGCCGATGCGGGCGCTGCCGGCAAGACGGTCGTCGAGGAGCCCGAGTGGGATCTGATTGAGAACGAGCTGCGCGCAATTGATGCTGACGGCTTCCGATATTCCTTGCATTGCCAGGGCGATGGCGCCGTTCGTCGCACCGTGGCGCTCTATGCCTCGCTGCCTCGAGACGAGCATGGACGGTTGCTTCGCCGCCATGCGATTACCGATCTCGAGAACTCTGATCCGACCGATCTTGTCGAGTTTGGCAAGTTAGGTGGAATTTGCGAGGTCTATCCGCAGATTTTGACGCTGGACCGGCGCGAGGATTGCCTGTCGATGATGCGTCGACAAATTGGCGAGACGCGACTTTTGCACAGCTGGAATCGCCGCGGCATGGAAGATTCCGGATGCACGGTGTGCTGTGGTACGGATTTGCCGCTGCTGATTCCGAGCCTGGGCGAGTCAATCTACAGCGCGTGCGGCGGATACTTCGACGATGGACTGCCCGTGAATGAGGCCAACACGCTGACACTTGTCGAGCTCTTGCGCGCTTGGACTGCCGGGGGCGCGTACGATCTGATGCGCGAAGACGAGCTGGGTACGCTCGAGGTCGGCAAGCTTGCCGATATCTGCGTGCTCGATCGGGATGTGTTCGACCTCGATTATCACGACGCACGCGATCTTGCGGTTGATATGACGATGTCGGACGGACAAATCGTGTTCGATCGAAATAAGGAGGCATAAGATGTCTGAATCCAAACCGACGCTGCGCCGCGAACAGATTGCGGGCATGAATATCCACTACATCATGTGGTCGCTCGATTACTTCCTTGATGTGCAGCAGCGTTTGGGCTTTGAGTCCATTGAGCTGTGGTGTGCGGAGCCGCATGTGACGCTCGACCACACGGGCTACTTTGAGGCTGAGGTCCTGGCGAAAAAGGCTGCAGACCGTGGGCTTAGGTATCGTACTCTGTGCCCCGAGAATGTTGTCTATCCTTGGCAGTACTGCGCACGCAAACCGCTGCATGAACAACGCAGCCTGGCGTACTTTAAACACGGCATTGAGCTTGCCGAGGTACTTGGGTGCGACCGTATGTCCGTCAACTCGGGCTGGGGCGACTGGGACGAGGACCGCGAGGAAGCCTGGAAGCGCAGCCGCGAGCACTTGTCCATTCTGGCGGAGTATGCCGGCGAGCACGGTCTGGTGCTTACGATGGAAAGCCTGCGTCCCGAGGAGAGCAACCTTGTGACGACGGTTTCCGATGCGAAGCGCATGATTGACGAGGTCGCGAGCCCGTACTTACAGCCCATGGTTGATACAACCGCGATGGGCGTTGCGGGCGAGACGCTTGAGGACTGGTTTGCCGCCTTTGGTGATGGGGCAATTCACGAGATGCACTTTATCGACGGCGACCCGTATGGTCATCTGGTGTGGGGCGATGGCAAGCACGATATGGACGCCTTCGTCGCCACACTCAACGCCCATGGTTTCGACGGCATGCTGGGCCAGGAAATCACGGACGGTCGTTACTACGATGACCCCGCGGCGGCAGATGCCAAGAACATGGCCGCATTCGAGAAATATCTAATTGACTAAAACAACTATCGGCTACGCAACCAACGTCATTGATTGCGGGCCAAACAAGAAAGGAACTGGATATGAACGCACACGATCTGATCAAAGAGGCAATTGCCGAGAAGGGCAAGTTCGACAGCGTCTACTGGATTGCTTGCGGTGGCTCCATGATCGATTTGATCCCGGCTCATGAGCTTCTGCAGCGCGAGGCAACCACCTTCACTTCGTATATCTATACGGCTCGCGAGTTTGATATCATGCGTCCGCGCCGCTTGGGTGAGAAATCCCTGGTCATTGCCTGCAGCCACAGTGGCAACACCCCCGAGGTCGTCGAGGGCTGTGAGATCGCCCTTGCCGCCGGCGCTACGGTGATCGCCCAGACCGACAACGCTGGATCCAAGATTGACTCTGGCAAGTGGACCACGTGGGTCTACCCGTGGGGCGAGGGTGTGCCGCAGGCCGAGGTCCCCGCTGGCATTTCGCTGTCGCTTGCGGCAGAGCTGCTCGATCAGCAGGAGGGCTACGTCGATCTTGCCGATATGTATGCCGGTATCGCCGAGATGGATAAGATTCTTCCCCCGGCACGCGAGAAGGTAAATGCCGAGCTGGGCGATCGTTTTGCCAAGCTTTGCCAGGAGCATGAGTTCTTCTATATTCTGGGCAGCGGTCCCAACTTTAGCCAGACCTACGGTTTCGCTATCTGCTCTCTTATGGAGATGCAGTGGCAGCACTGCAGCTACATCCACTCTGCCGAGTACTTCCATGGCCCCTTCGAGGCTACTCAGGATGGCGTTTTTTACTTCCTGCAGATGGGCTCCAGCGAGTGCCGTGCTATGGACGAGCGCGCCCTGGCGTTCCTTAAGACGCATACCGATACGCTGATGGTGCTCGATGCCAAGGAGTACGGTATGGAAGCCGTGCCGGCGAGCGTCCGTGCCTATCTGGACCCGGTGCTGTTCTACGCCATGAACTGCGAGCTGCGTGCTGCACGCGGCAAGGTGTTTGACCATGATCCCGATTTCCGTCGCTACATGGGCGTCGTCGAGTACTAGAAGGGTAAATACCATGGCATTTAACGTTAACGCGCTCGGATTTGGCGACAACGTCGTCGATCGCTACGAGCATATCCACACCATGTATCCTGGCGGCAACGCGGTGAACTTCGCCGTTTATGCCAAGAAATGCGGTGCCGCACGCTCCGCATACATGGGCATTTTTGGCAATGACGCCGCTGCCGAGCATGTCATTGCAAGCCTCGAGGATGAGGGTATCGAACTTGACAAGTGCGAGCAGATGATTGGCGAGAACGGAGCGGCTCGCGTGACCGTCGTTGACGGTGACCGTGTCTTCCTCGGCTCCAACGAGGGCGGTATCCGTGGCGATGCGCGCTATGTCCTCGATCGCTTTGACCTTTCGTACATGAAGCAGTTCGATGTGGTTCATTCGGGCAACTATTGCTTTACCGAGCGCGAGCTGCCCAAGTTGAAGGCTGCGGGCGTCACGGTCTCTTTTGACTTTTCGGACGACTCCACCGACGAGTACTACGAGCAGATTGCGCCCTACGTCGATTTTGCTTTCTTTAGTGCGGCGGATGCCGCGAGTGAGGACGAGATTCGCGAGCGTCTGGCATGGGTGAAGGGCCTGGGTCCGCGTTTTGTGTCGGCTACGGCGGGCGCCGAGGGCTGCATTGCTTACGACGGCGAGCGTTATTACCGCCAGCTGGCTAAACCGGTAACGGACATGAAGGACACCATGGGGGCGGGCGACTCGTTCCTCACCTCGTTTTTGATGTGCTATCTCGATTCCGCCAAGCGTGGTGAGGATGGCGCCGAGGCCATCGAGCGCGCGCTCGATTTTGCTGCCGGGTTTGCCTCGACCGTGTGCGGCATGGAAGGTTCTTGGGGCCACGGAGCACCAATCGTCGAATAGCTTAAGAAAGCGTACGGCGGTCTGGCTATGAGGCCTTGGACAGCCGATGCAAAACAATAAGCGAAACGCGAAAAGGGGGCTCGTTATGTGGTGGGTCCCCTTTTGAACATTGGAGAAGACCATGGGTATTAAAGCGTGTGCGGCTGGTTTTTGCTGTGCGGACGTCTATCAAAACATCGGCGTGTTCTATCCGACTGGTAACGGCGTTGACTGGGGTATCCATCTTGCACGAATGGGCGTTTCGGTATCCGCCGTGTCGGTCGTCGGCAAGGACGAGTACGGAGACAAGATGAGGGAGGCGCTGGCCGCCGAGGGGTTCGATATCTCACATCTGCGGGTGGAGGATGGCGACACCTCGGTGATGCTCATGGCGTTGAAAGACGGCGTCGATCGCGTACATCTCGAGGCAATCGATGGCGTAATGGAGACATATCGACCGAATGAAGATGACCGGGCGTTTATCCTGGAACATGACATCATTCACACCGACCTGTTTGGCAATTGTTTGGACCTCCTGCCCGAATGGCATGATGCGGGCAAGACGGTGGTTATGGACTTCTCGGTGTTCAGCCAGGATCCCGAATATGCCTGCGAGAACCATTTTCCCTACGTTGACTATGCGTTCATGTCGTTTGAAGAGGACACTCCGGAGCTACGAGACTGGGTACGCCGCGTGCAGGTATTGGGACCGCGCGTTGCGGTTGCCACGCTTGGCGAGAAGGGAAGCATTGCCTATGACGGTGAGCGCTTCTATGAGTGTGGGATCGTGCCGGCGGAGAAGGTCGTTAATACCGTGGGTGCCGGCGACTCGTATATCGCCGGGTTTACCAAGGGCGTGATCGATGGCCTTGATATTCCGGCGTGTATGAAGGCGGGCGCTGAGCTGTCGTCCCGAGTGATTGGTTCGTTTGAGCCGTACTAGGGTCAAATGCCTGGAAAGGAGTACGAAATGGTTATCGACATGTTGGTCCATCCTATGCTCTACGGCGAGATCTGTACGCCGGGTGATGAGCCTGATGGATTCGGTTTTTGGTCACGAGAATTTGGTATGGGGCATATGGGCCCCATGGATTGGGATGAGCTTCAAGTCGAGATGGACGTCTGCGATGTGCAGAAGAGCGTGCTCATGCCGCTCGATGTAACCACGGCATGCGGAGGGCACTTTGGCACCAATGACCAGATTGCCATGCTGGTTGCCGCGCATCCCGATCGTCTGTGGGGATTTGCGAGCGTAGACCCGCAGGTGAGCGGTGCCGCAGACGAATTGGAGCGCGCCTTTACCGAGCTGGGGGCAAAGGGGCTTTGCCTGCATCCTGCAAAGCAGGGTTTTGCCCCCGATGATGCTGTGGCCGAGCCGCTTTACGAACTGTGCGAGCGCTATAACAAGCCGGTGGTTTTCCATGCCGGTATGTCTTGGGAGCCGGGCGCAGAGCTCTCGCGCGGTAACCCGCTTGCATTTGAGCACACAATCGCAACGCATCCAAATGTGCGTTTTAGTTTGACCCATTTTGGCTGGCCCTGGGTGCGCGAGACCGTGGCGATGCTGCTCAAGTATCCCAACTGCTACGCGGACACCTCTATCACTTACATCGATTCGCCCGAGGAGATGATGCAGCGTCTTTTCACGGTCGATATGGGGCCGCTGTGGTATGAGCGCGCGTTATCGCACCAAGTGATGTTCGCCAGCAATACGCCGCGCTTCCGTGCATTCAAACTCAAGCGGGCGCTCGATACCGTGCCCATGCGCGATGATGCGCGAGAAAGGCTCTACTGGGGTAATGCCCTGCGTTTTCTTGAAGGGGATGAGTGAACATGGTGACGCTCGAGACATTGAGCTATCTATCGACTGCTCCGGACCAGTTCATCGATATTACCGAGGACGTGCACGCCGCCATCGAACGCAGCTCGGTGACGAATGGCTTGGCGGCGATTATTTTGTCGCATACGACCTGCGGAATCGTGGTAAACGAGGGGCTGCCCTGCGTGGAGACGGATCTTATGGAGACGCTTGATCGCATCGCCCCACTCGATGCCCCCTATGCGCATGCACACTTCCTGCCGAGCTATGGAGCCACCGGTAACAACTCCTGTGGGCATATCAAGAGCATGATTTGTGGAAACAGTTGCTTCTTTCCCGTCCAAGATGGCCACATCGTGTGCGGAAGTGCCCAGAACATCTATCTTGCGGAGTTTGACGGTCCGCAGAAGCGAAAAGTGTACGTCGAGGTGCTGGGGGAGTAACGTCCCTGCAATAACCCTATGAAGGAGCACGTTATGTCGTTTCTAACTTCGATGTTCAAGAACGAAAAGCCGGTTATCGGAATGCTGCACCTGCGTCCTCTGCCGGGCGATCCGCTGTATTACCCGGGCGGAAGCGTATCGCAGGTCGTGGAAGCCGCCAAGCGCGATCTCGAGGCGTTGCAGCAGGGCGGTGTCGATGGCATTTTGATTACCAATGAGCTCTCGATGCCCTATGAGCAGCATGTTTCTCCCTCAACCCTTGCATCGATGGGCTATGTAATCGGGGCTCTGTCCCATGATCTGTCGACTCCTTGGGGAGCTGAGGCAATTTACGATGGTGATGCCACAATCGAGCTGTGCGCTGCCGTCGACGCGCAGTTCACGCGCTGCAATTTTTGCGGTGCCTGGGCCGGTGATCTCGGGCTGATTAACCGAGATTTCGCTCACACCATGCGTCGCAAGGCGGCGCTGCGCTTGGACGACCTCAAGCTTTTTCACTTCATCACGAGCGAGGGCGAGGTTTATCTCAACGACCGCACGACCGCGGACATTGCCGATTCACTTCTCTTTAATTGCCTACCGGATGCGATGGTCATCGGCGGTTCGGCTGCCGGTCGTGGCGCTTCGGGCGAGCTTGCCGACGAGGTCCGCGAGCGTGTTGGCGAAGTGCCCGTGGTATGTGGCACCGGTTGTCGCGAAAATACCGTGGCTGACGTATTTGCTCACTACGATGGCGCGTTTGTCGGCACGTGCTTAAAGCGCGACGGAAAGCTGGATGCCCCGATTGATGTTGAGCGGGTGGTTCGTTTTATGGCTGCCGCTCGTACGGCGCGAGGGGAGTAGGCACCTATGGCGCTCTATCTGGGTATTGATATTGGGACAAGCGCCTCTAAAGGCGTTTTAATCGATGATCGATGCAACATCGTTTGCCAAGCCTCTTGTGGACATGAGACGGACAACCCGTGTGATGGATGGTACCAGCATGATGCTGAGGCAGTTTGGTGGGGCGATTTTTGCCGCTTGTCGCGCGAGCTGGTGATGCGATCGGGGGTTAACGCGGCGCAGATCGGATGCGTGGGCCTTTCCGCATTGGGTTGCGACTGTGTGCCGGTCGATACCGAGTGCAACGCGCTGGCGCCCGCGATTTTGTATGGAGTCGATGCACGTTCGAAGCCGCAGATTGACGAGCTCCTTTCCGAATATGGGTCAGGTCGCGCACGCGAACTTTTCGGGCACGATCCCTGCTCATCAGATATTGCTCCTAAGATCTTATGGTTTAAGGAGAATATGCCCGAGGTGCACGAACGTGCCGCGAAGTTCCTGACGGCATCATCGTTTCTATGCGCAAAGTTGACGGGGCGTTTTACGGTGGACCGTTACTTGGCGGAGGATTTTCTTCCCCTATACGACCGCTACACTTGGAGGGTTGATGCTCGGGAATGTGCTCGTTTCTGCCGGCCTGACCAGATGGCGGAGGTAATGTCGGCTACCGATATTGCCGGGGTGATTACGCAGCGCGCGGCTGAGGCGACAGGGCTCGCGGCAGGGACACCTGTCTTAGTGGGAACGGGCGACTCTGGTGCCGAGGCCATTTCGACGGGTGTATTTCGTCCCGGCGATATGATGGTTCAGTTGGGGAGCACGGCGTATTTCATCTACCTAGCTGATCATATGGTCGATGATGCCCGTCTGTGGCCAGGGACGTTTATCATTCCCGGAACTTACGGGATCTGCGCGGGGACCAATACGGCGGGTGCGCTCACATCGTGGCTGCGCCAAGAGCTGTATCGCGACGCCGTAGAGGCCGAGGGCCACGGTGGCCCCGATGCATATTCGGTTATGGCGCATGATGCCGCCGACGTGGCGCCGGGTGCCGATGGGCTCCTGTGTCTGCCGTACTTTGCGGGGGAGCGTACTCCGCTCAACGATCCCGAGGCACGTGGCGCCTTCTTCGGTCTCACGAGCCGGCATACCCGGGGCCATATGGTCCGTGCTGCTTTGGAGGGAATCGCCTACACGGTTGCGGCTCATGTCGACATCATCGAGCGCGAGCACGGGCTTCCCATCGAGCGCATCATGCTCGTGGGCGGCGGCACCAAGAATCCAACCTGGATGCAGGCGATCGCCGACGTGTGCGGGCGCGCGGTTTCCGTTGCCAAGGTGACGATGGGTGCCTGCTTTGGCGATGCCCTGATGGCGGCTCTAGCGGGTGGCGCCTATGACGGCTGGGATGAACTGGGCGAACAGCTGGGCGTCGCGCAGACGATCGAGCCTGATAGGGAGGTCTACGAGCTCTATGCGCGCCGTCGACACATATTCGATGACCTGTATACGCGTAATCGCGACCTGATGCATGAACTCGCGTTGCCGTAGACCGTCCGCTTTAGCTGCCTATAGGAAGGGAAGAACGCAGGTTTCCATCCAATCCAGCGACGCTACCGGCCATGGAGTGAGGTCGAGCTCATCGGGGGTCACGGTTCGGATGGATTTTCCCTCTACGAGGAGCATGCTGCCGTCACCGATGGGTGTGAGATCTCGGGTAAGCCCGAATGTGTCGCAAAAAACGAGTTTGGCCGTGGTGTGGACCCCGTCTTCCGAGGGGATCTGCCAGAGGTCGATTGACTCGACGGGAGTGTGCCCGACTATCTGGTGGATGCCGGGGAGTGGATTCGAGTAGAGTTCCGATTGGTCCGCCCAAAGCGGCCCGGGGATTTCAAAACCACCGCGTCCGGGGCCCGCGGAGTCGAGTGCGGCAAGGTCGTCTTCGTTTCTGTGTTCGAACATCGCGTTGAGCGCGCAGCATATGTCGTGCGCGCTGTACTCGTCTTCAAGATTGAGATGCTGATCTGCCCACTGCTTGGTGACGCCGGCATGTGTGACCAGGCAATTTCCCGCTACGCAAGCCATTCGAGCCCGGAGTTCATCAAGGATATTCTCGACTTCGTCGAAGAGACCGACGTGTGTTCCCGGACCGGGGATACGCCGCAGATAGCTCATGTCGTGGTTTCCAAGGACGAGGTCGACCTGGATGCCGCGTTTGCGCTTGCCTCGTACCCAATATGAGAGAGAATCCAGAGCGTCTCGCATGGTCAGGCAATTGCTATTCCACTCGTCGCAATAGTCGCCGCAGCAAACGACGCGATCAACGCCGAGCTGCGATATGGCCGCGTCGACCCGACCCAGGATGAGCTCCTCTTTCAGATGCATGTCGCCGACGACGAGCGCGCGCTGCTTTTCTTGATCCGACGTTGTCATGATGGTTGTCCCCCGTGGGTTAGTAGTTGACACCTTTCCATCCGCCTAGCTCAAGGTAAGTGCCGTCTGCAAAGACCTCACCTCTGCTTTTGCCGAGTTCGGTCAAGATACTCTTCTCGGATGCGTGATAGTAAAGATCGAAAAGGTGGAGTGCGATGGTAGGGTCTTCTAGCCGGTGGAATTGTTTGATGAGCTCTTCACCTGGATAGAGGACCATACGGCCTGCCGTCACGGGTTTTCCATAGGCGATCCAAATACTGCTCAGCCGGACGTATCGATCGAAAATTGATCCCGCTAGTCTGAATTCGTCTACTGCTTGCTGACGCGTATACAGCTTTTCAGCGTCGATTTTACTGATGACGATTTCGATGTTTTCTTTGGTCGGTAGCCATTTTTTGCGCATAGGGCGTTCCTTTCTCCTGTTTATAAAAATCATAATCGAAATAATTCCAGTAATAGATAAAATTATATAAAATTCTCTATTGAAGTTTTAGTTTGGCGAGAGTAAACTCTCCGTAAGCAGTCAAAGACGACTAAAAGAAATGTTGACTACGTTTGGCCGTCACAATGGCAGTTTCAGTAATTTCGATGCCGTCAGAGAATCTGATGAGGGAGTATCTGAAAAAGGGGATCTGGGGTGATGAATATCGACCCGGCCGTCCTCTCCATAACTGGGTGCGTTACTGGGTCAAACCGGGAGAGGAGATCGATTACCTCTATCTGAAAGATCATCTCGATGAATCCGAGAAAGGGCGTGCGGATATCATGTTTAGCCCCTGGATGCTCATCCAGGCCCAGCTGCGGCTGAATGGCGAAACATGGTATAAGCGCGATATTCTTTCCGGCAAACTCAACGCTCAGATGTTGGAGCAGAAACTGCCGTACGATGAATATCCTCGGCTTAAATGCTTTCTGGAGTTGGCGTATACCCGCGCGAATATGTGGACCTTGCCGGAAGCTCGGATGCAACAGCGTGGGCTCTTTCCGATGGTGACGTTCATGGGGAACGGCGAGGGGCTCGGCAGAAGGGTTGGCGAGTACGTCGGAGGCTGCTGTGACCACATGCCGGCGACTATTGATGAGCTCTATTATTGCTGTGAGATATTGAAAGATCCTGTCGTCTTCTCAAAAGTGAATGCTCTGCGCTGCTTTTTTGAAGGTGGAATCATTGAGCGTGACAATATTAAGCCGGTGCCTGGATATGACACTCAATTTAGGCTTTATAGCACCTCCCAGAAGTACCTCGACGCCTACATTGAGTATGCGATCGCGCGCATCGAAGAGCGCGAGCGAGAGTTGCAGGAGGCCGAGGCCAATGGTTGGAAGGTAGATTAGGAGGGCCACCCGAGGCAATAGCCGCCTCGGGTGGATTCAGTTTTCAAACCTATCCCCGTTTGGTGCAGCTTAGGGTCCCTACCTTGAGTAGAGACCCTTTTCTTGTCAAGAAAACCGCAGGTAAATGAAGTGCCTCTTCTGCGTCTACTTTGGGGTGGCGGTTGAAACTGCACCAAACGGGGGTAGGTTTATTTGAGGCTTCCTGCGGATGGATGTTCCTAGAAGCAAAAGAGGGATTTGGCGTTAGCCGTTGTGACTCCAGCGAGAGACAGGGCGTCGAAACGACGAATTTCTGCGAGCATGCGAAGGGTACGTTCCAGCGAGATTCGCAAATCGTCTGCAGAACAGCCGTTGTCTGGGCTGCAGGGATAGTCGGTCTCTATAAGCAGCTGGTTTTCTCGAATTTGCCTGGCGTACTCGCGGCCCCGCTTGGTGGCGAGCATGCGTTCGTTGAAGGAAAAGAAGCAGCCAACATTGCGTGCACGGGTGAGATCGTTCGAGGCCCCGCTGAACCAGTGGAAGATGATGGCGGGGGAACTCGCGTCGCCTGAGCCGTCTGCTTTCAGGAGACCGTTCTGCTCGAGAATGTCGAGAACCGTTCCGGCTGCATTGACAGCGTGAATCGAAAGCACGCGACCGGAGAGCGGGTGCGTGGCGATCGTCTCGCAAAGCCGCTCGAAGGCGGCAAGCTGCTGCGCCCTCGCTTCGTCCTCATGCCCAGCGGGTAACCCGCGTCGTCCGAAATCAAGTCCCACCTCGCCTACGAATCGCTCACGTGAGGCGATGTCGCAAAGCAGCGAAATCTCAGCCTCGTCGCAGAGGACATCGGCGATCCACCAGGGATGCAGACCCACGCCGGTAACGATGCCCGCATGGCACTGAGCCCGCTCACGGGCCGCTTCGTATTCCCGCGGATCAACCCCGCAGTCAAAAACGCCAAGTCCCGCTGCTTCGAGTTGCGAAGCAATGCTCTCGGCATCGGCCATGAGACCGAGGTGGCAATGCGCATCGAAAAGAAGAGGCGTTTGCATGGTAGGTGTCAATTGCGGCTAGCTCAAACGCTGGCCGTCGGTGCGCACGCGCTCGGTGCCGCGGCCGCTGATCTGGCGGATAACCTCGCCGGCAATCATCTGGCCCATGATGGGCGGCATAAAGCTCGCGGTTCCCAGTTCGGTACGCTCGTGGATGTTGGAAGGGTCGCGAGGCTGTGTCTTAACCGATTCCTCGCAGCTAAACAGAACGTGAAGGCTCTTGATGCCACGCTTTTTGCACTCTTTGCGCATGATGCGGCTCATAGGGTCGCGCACGGTGTCAAAAATGTCGGCAAAGCGGAGGCACTCGGGATGGAGCTTGTTGGCCCCGCCCATAGAGCTAACCAAACGAATGTCGTGGTCCTGAGCATATTTGGCAATGGTGAGCTTGGCCGAGATGGTGTCGATGGCGTCGACGACGTAGTCGAGCTTGCCACCCGTCTGCTCCAAAACGCTCGCGAAGAACTCGTCGATGTTATTGCTCAACAGGTATTCGGTGCGCTTGATAACGGTGGCGGCGGGATTGATATCGCGAATCATGGCTTCCATAACATCGACCTTGCGCTTGCCGATGGTGCTGTGAAAGGCGATAGCCTGGCGATTGATATTGCTGGGCGCGATGATGTCCTTGTCCAGAATTACAAAATGACCGATGCCGCCGCGGGCGAGTGCCTCGCAGCAGTTGGAGCCCACGCCTCCGCAGCCGAGCACCAGCACCGTAGCATCAGCGAGCTTATCGAGTGCCTCGCGGCCCATGATGATCTCGAGCTTGGTGTCGCGTGTCTCGTTGGGAGTTGCGGCTGTGGTTTCGGTCATAGACATCCTCCGATGGGGAAGCGAATCGTGTTTTAGCTATCGTCATTATAGGTATTATCGCGATTCCATTTGAGCCCTAGGGGCTTGTTGAAATGAGGCAGTGATTCGCATAAAATGAAGCAGATGGCACCCGTTGCAGCGGGTTGGCCAACTCCCAAACACGTTTGTAGCGTGAGAAGTGGCCGTCTTCGCATTACGCGGGGGCGGCTATTTCATTCGACCTCCTATGTGGATGCCGAGTTCCACAGCCGCGATTACAAGCAATAACAACGTCAGGACATTATCAATACTCATAGTCCATCTCCTTCTTGGGAAGAGGGAGCTGGCCCATCTGCTTCTGGACCCATTGTATCTAAAAACGAACGAATGTTCTATACATAACATTGCTATTAGATAATTAGACAAACATCTAAATAATGAGTATAGTGTGCACGTCGCGAGAGATAGCGAGAGGAGGTTCTATGCCGGGAGAGGGTTTTAAGGCGCTGGCCGATCCAACGCGACGGCGCATTTTGGAGTTGCTGCGCGAGGGCAATTGTACGGCCGGGGAGCTTGCCGAGCATTTTGACATTAGCAAGCCGTCATTGAGCCATCATTTGGCGACGCTCAAAAACGCCGGGCTGGTGACCGACGAGCGCCATGGCCAAAACATCGTTTACAGCTTAAACACCACCGTCATGCAGGACTTGATTGGCTGGTTTATGGGCTTTACAAACACGGAAGGTGATAAGGATGAATAACGAAAACAAGGGCATTCACCCCACGGGGGTATCGTCGCGCGTGTGGATTGCGCTGGTCGTTCTGTGCGTCGCCAATGTCGTAGCGCACCTCATGGTGATGCCGAGCCTGCCGGCGCAGATTCCCACGCACTGGGGCGCGAACGGCGCCGTCGATGGTTGGGGTCCTAGCTGGATGGCCTCCGCGCTCGGCGTGCTGCCTCTGGCGCTTCTCGCAATGTTCTGCGTGGTGCCGCGCATCGATCCCAAAGGTGAGGCATATCGAACCTCGGGCAAGTTCTATCAGGGCTTCGTAATCGCCTTCACCTTGTTCATGTGCGCCATAAGCTGGCTGGGAGAGCTTACGGTCTGGGGCGTGGTGCCGGCGGTCGGTTCGGTCAACGTGCTGATTTCCGGTGCTATCGGTTTGCTGTTCATCGGCGTAGGCAACTACTTGCCGCGTGTGAAGCAGAACTATACGCTCGGTATCAAGACGCCTTGGGCGCTTGCCGATCCCGAGAACTGGCGCCGTACGCAGCGTTTTGGCGGCGCCTGCTTTATGGTGCTGGGTATTGGCCTGATTGTGATGGGCGTGGCAGGTGCGGTGCTTTCGAGTGAAGTCGTTGCCGCGGTGATTGCGGTTCTGGCGTTTGGTTCAGCCGGAGCTGCCTACGTCTATTCGTATCTGCTGTGGCGTAAATCGCAGCGAGCCGTTCGCTAAGGTTGCGGAAAACTAGCGTACGCAGTTCATAGTATGTTCTGGGGGACTTTTCCCAGGTAGTATTAGGGGGTGTGGGCAACCATGCCCCTTTTTCGTTAAGTTTCAGAGCTGGTTTTCTCATTTCGTTTCCACTAAAGCGAAACAAGAATAGGGAAACAGCAGGTAGAAAGGATAAAACAGGCAAATGGCAGAGTTTATCTACCAGATGTATCAGGCTCGCAAGGCCCATGGCGACAAGGTAATCCTTGACGACGTGACCCTGAGCTTCTACCCCGGTGCCAAGATCGGCGTCGTGGGCCCCAACGGTATGGGCAAGTCGACCCTGCTCAAGATCATGGCCGGCATCGAGGAGGTCTCCAACGGCGATGCCAGGCTCACCCCCGGCTACACCGTGGGTATCCTGCAGCAGGAGCCGCCGCTCGATGACGACAAGACCGTCATCGAGAACGTGCGCATGGCATTTGGCGACATGATCGCCAAGGTCGATCGCTTCAATAAGATCGGCGAGGAGATGTGCGACCCGGATTGCGACATGGACGCCCTCATGGCCGAGATGGGCAAGCTCCAGGACGAGATCGACGCCGCCGACGGCTGGGATATCGATTCCAAGCTCGGCCAGGCCATGGACGCCCTGCAGCTGCCCGATTCTGACATGCCGGTTAATGTGCTTTCCGGCGGCGAGCGCCGTCGCGTGGCCCTGTGCAAGCTGCTGCTCGAGGCTCCCGACCTGCTGCTGCTCGACGAGCCCACCAACCACCTGGACGCCGAGTCGATCCTGTGGCTCGAGCATTTCCTGCACAACTACCAGGGCGCCGTTCTGGCTGTCACGCACGATCGCTACTTCCTGGATAACGTTGCCGAGTGGATCTGCGAGGTC
>DXZN01000036.1:0-8185 GCA_019419645.1 Collinsella sp.
GTCGGATACTCCTTATATAGCTAAAGTCCGCTCTACATCCTAGCAGGCTGCCAGCTCAAAAGAACTACTTTTTGGACGCTTTGCGCTCGTCGCGGATGCGAGCGCGGTCCATGGCCGCCTCGACGGCCGAGAATCGGCAGCCGCAGTAATTCTGCCGATACATGCCCAGTTCACGCGAACGACGCGTGGCCTCGGGATAATACGGGCGAAAATCGCGAATCACCGGGGTGAGACCGCGGGCGGCAGCCAGACGCTCCAAAACATCATTGCAGGTATCGAACAGCTGATACGGCGAGACGGCGAGCGTCGTGCCCACAAACTCAAACCCGCGCTCCTGGGCCACGCGGCACGCCTCGGCCAAGCGCAGGGCATAGCACGCGCGACAGCGACGGGGCCGATCGGCGCCCAGCTGGGCCACGCCGGCCTCCCAGCGCTCGCGGTCCTCCCCCGCCTCGATGAGCTCGATGTCGCCATCGGCACACCACCGGCGTAGCTCGTCCAGGCGCCGCTGCCATTCATCGTGCGGCTGAATATTGGGGTTGGTCCAGCAAATCGTGGGTTCAAACCCCTCTTCGCGCAGCAAGCGAACCGGCTCAAGTGAGCACGGCGCACAGCAAGCGTGCAACAACAACGGCCTCATCGACATCTCCTCACCCGAAAAAGCGCACGCCAAAGGACGTGTCCTCGCAGGCGGCAATGCGGCGGTCGCGCAGGATCGTCCGCACGTAATACCAGTCGCCCGTGCATCCCGAAAGGTGCAGACCAGCCGCCAGGTAGCACAGCAGTGGATAGTCCGAGAACGCAAACCCCAGGGCAAATGCTGTCGTCACAACAACCGTCGGCGCCAGGCAAACCGCCATGTACCGCCGGCGCGAATACACAACGCCCTCGGCGCAGGCATAGATCATCGCCGTCTCACGATTCGCGCCAAAGGTCACATGCGCGCCCGCAGGCGCCAGCAGCTTAAAAAACACCGCATGCACCAGCTCGTGCACGGCAAACGACGCCATTGAGACCGCAGCCAAGCCGACTATCCAGCCCAAGACCGCCATCCAGCCGCCCGCCTCAGCCGCGTCCAAGTCTGCAGGCCCGCCCAGCAGCATAAACACCGGCACCAGGCACACGGCAAACACGCCGACTACGACCATCCCCCACACGAAGCAAGCGTGCAGAAAATCCTCGTCTTCAAACGCATGTATGTTGGAAATCTCATTCATAGCATCTTAGGATAGCGCCCCTGCCACGTACCCGTCCGCATGTGCGATAATGTCGAACGATATGCACGAATTGACCACCGCGTCGCCAGGCCTTGCGCCCGGCCGCGCTCCCACCATATGCGAAGGAGTCCCATGGCATCCAAATATTCCATGAACGACCGTCCCAGCTGGCCGCGCCGCGCCATCGTTACCGCCGGCGAGCCCTACGGCAACAAGGGCCTGCACTTCGGCCACGTCGGCGGCGTCTTTGTCCCGGCCGACTTCTTTGCCCGCTTCCTGCGCGACCGCCTGGGCCGCGAGAACGTCATCTTCACCTCGGGCACCGACTGCTACGGCTCGCCCATCATGGAGAGCTACCGCAAGCTCAAGGAAAACGAAGGCTACGATAAGTCCATCGGCGAGTATGTCGAGTCCAATCACTCCCGCCAGGCCGCGACCCTCAACAACTACAACATCAGCTGCGACATTTACGGCGGCTCGGGCCTTGAGCCGGCTGCGCAGATTCACAACGAGGTGACCGCCGAGATTATCGAGCGCCTGCACGAGCAGGGCACCATCTCCAAGCGCTCCACGCTGCAGTTCTACGATGCCAAGGCCGGCACGTTCCTCAACGGACGCCAGGTCATCGGCCGCTGCCCCATCCAGGGCTGCAAGTCCGAGAAGGCTTATGCCGACGAGTGCGATCTGGGCCACCAGTTTGAGCCCGAGGAGCTCATCGCGCCCAAAAGCCAGCTCACCGGCGAGGTGCCCGAGTTGCGTCCGGTCGACAATCTCTACTTTGACCTGCCGGCCTACCTCGACTTCATGAAAACCTACACCGCCAAGCTCGCCCAGAACCCGCAGGTTCGCTCCGTGGTCTCCAAGACCATGGAGGAGTGGCTGCTGCCGGCTCAGCTCTACATCCAGAACAAGTTCCGCGAGGCCTTCGACGCCGTCGAGGACCAGCTTCCCGAGCACACCGTGCTGGAGCCCGAGGGCAACAAGAGCAGCTTTACCGTCACCTTCCCCAGCTGGAAGGAGCGCGACGACGCCCACGCGGTGCTCGCCAACGGCGGCGTGCGCTTCCGCAGCGGCAAGGCGCTCGTGCCCTTCCGCATCACCGGCAACATCGACTGGGGCGTTCCGGTGCCCGAGGTCGATGGCGTCTCCGACGTCACCTGCTGGTGCTGGCCCGAGAGCCTGTGGGCGCCCATCAGCTATACGCGTACCGTGCTCGCGCGCGATGCCAAGGCAGCCGGCGTGACCGAGGGCGTCGCCGCCCAGGATGCCGCCCTCATGGGCGAGCCCGCTGCCGACTCCACGCAGGTCCCCGCGCCCACCTACCAGCACAGCTCGCTCGACTGGCGCGACTGGTGGTGCTCGGACGACGCGCAGATCTACCAGTTTATCGGTCAGGACAACATCTACTTCTACTGCATCGCGCAGACCGCCATGTGGGAGGCCCTGGGCTGGGACCTCACGCAGAGCACCGTCAGCGCCTGCTACCACCTGCTCTACATGGGCAAAAAGGCCAGCTCGTCCTCGCAGACGCCTCCCCCGCCGGCAGACGACCTGCTCAACCACTACACCTGCGATCAGATGCGTGCGCACTGGCTGTCGCTCGGCCTGTCCGAGAAGCCGGTAAGCTTTAGCCCCAAGGCATACGACACGCGTGTGACCGGCAAGGACAAGGACGGCAACGAGGTACGCGCCTGCGACGACAAGCGCGTTATCGACCCGGCCCTTAAGGAGAGCGCCCTTTTGACCGGCGTGTTCAACCGCTTGGCCCGCAGCTGCTTCTACGGCGTCGCCGTCAAGGAAGGCGACGAGAGCCCCTACCGCAACGGCTGCATCCCCGCCGGTGCCGCTTCTGACACCGTGGTCGAAGCCGCCCAGCAGGCAGCCCTCGCCTTTGAGCAGGCCATGTACAAGTTCGAGACGCACCGCGCGCTTGCCGTGTGCGACGACTACCTGCGCGCCGCCAACAAGCGCTGGAGCGACGCCTCCAAGGCCGCCAACAAGCTCGAGGGCGAGCCGGCCAACGCCGCAATGACGCAGGCCCTCGTCGACGCCTTTACCGAGCTGCGCGTGGCGACCGTCCTGATGCACGGCATCGTCCCGGCCGGCTGCGAGCTCATCTGTGAGTACTTCGACATCGACCCGGTCGCCTTCTTTAGCTGGGATAACATCTTCGCCTCCACGGATGAGTTTGTGGAGAGCCTGGGCGAGAAGCCCGGCGAGCACCGCGTAAAGCCGCTACCCCCGCGCTTCGACTTCTTTAGCAAGCACGAGAGCCAGTACTAAAGCACGCCAGCAGCGGCGTGTCCGGAAAGTAGTCAATTTGGGATGGGAAGGAAAGACGGATGTCCAAGCCGCGTCGTCGTAAGCAAAAAAAGCCGGTTAAGCCCGAGCTCAAGCTTAGGCAGTTTGCTGCTACTGAGCTTTCCGACCAGCTTGCCGCCCTTCCCTGCGCTGCCGACCTGCCACGCTTTATGGTCGACACGGTCGCCGGCGCCTATGCGCCCGCCGATGCCGAGCTCATGATCGAGGGCTTCGGCGCCGCGGCCACACGCCCGGTCACACTGCGCGCCAACACGCTCAGGGCGACCGCCGAGGACATCGCTGCGGCGCTCGATGCCGCCGGCATCGCCCACAACCCCGTCGCCTGGTACCCAGACGCCTTTATCCTGCCCGAGGCCCAGGTTTCCGATCTGTGGGACCTCGACATCTACCGCGACGGCAAGATCTACCTGCAGAGCTTGTCGTCCATGATGCCGCCGCTGGTCCTGGGCGCACAGGCAGGCGAGGACATCCTGGACATGTGCGCAGCCCCTGGCGGCAAGACGACGCAGATCGCCGCCCTCACGCAGGGGCAGGCGCACCTTACCGCCTGCGAGATGAGCATTCCCCGCGCCGAGAAGCTCGAAGCCAACCTCCACCGCCAAGGCGCAAAAAACGTGCCCGTCATGCGCACCGACGCACGCGAGCTCGACGAGTTCTTCCGCTTTGACCGCATCCTGCTCGACGCTCCCTGCACCGGCACGGGCACCGTCATCAGCGGCAACGAGAAAAGCCTGCGCGGCCTGACCGAGCAGCTGCTCGTCAAATGCGCCCGCTCGCAGCGTGCGCTTCTGGACCGCGCCATGGGAGCCCTCAAACCGGGCGGCACGCTCGTCTATTCGACTTGTTCGATCTTGCCGCAGGAAAACGAGGACGCCCTGCAAGAAGCCCTCGACAAGCATATGGACTGCGAGCTCATCCCCCTCGACGGCACGCCAAGCGAAAGTGAGGCACGCCGTGCCCAGGAAGCTGGTGAGGAGCCGCGCATCGAGTCCAACGCCCTGACCGAGGCCATTGCCGCGGGTCAGGTATCGGCCATCGCCAACGGCCTGCCCGGCACGCTCACCATTCCGCCCAGCCGCGAATTTGAGGGCTTCTACATTGCCCTGATCCGAAAACGCAGCTAGCGCACGGATCCAAAACTCAACAAGCTATCTCCGTGCGCGTTTGCCCTGCTGGTCGCGATGCTGTTTAAGCATCGTGCGCTCCTTGCGTTCGGCCCTTTTGCCCTTAATGGCCGTGACCACAAAGTAGATGACCGCGGCGGCTACGATTGCGCCCACGCATAGGCCAATCGAGCCCAACATTGCCGAAAATTCCATACCGCGTCACCTCTCTTTTAAACGGGACTTTCAAGATAGCACCTCGATCACCGCCACCACAGCTCCTTCACGTTCGCCGCCCTTCGGTCTAACGGAGGACGCGGCGGGGAAAAATCAACTCGTCAAACGATTTAGCAAGCACAACGCTGCCGGCACCCTGCCGGCCGTCATCACATAGAATCGAGCCTCCATGGATACCCTCAACGATCTAAACGAGCGCGTCGACGCCTTCGTCGGCACCAGCTCCTTCGACACGCCTGCCGCGGCAAACGACCAAGCTCCCATCGATGTGCCCGCCGAGGTTCACGAGGACATCGTCGCCTCGGTCGATTTCTCCGAGGTCGAGCTCGCAGACGAGTTCACCGAGCCCCAGGTAGCCGTCACGCCCAACGGCCTGCTCCCTATGGAGCCCCTGCCCATCGACGGGCGTTTGCGCAAGGCGGCCCTCCGCATGCCCGACGAGATCGAGGAGGCCAGCGGCTTCACGCTCTTCGGCCGCCGCATCAAGTCGCTCATTTACACCACTGATGTCGCGGTTATCCGCAACTCCAACGCCGATGCCGTCTTTGCGGTCTACCCTTTCACGCCGCAGCCCGCCATTACGCAGGCGCTGCTGACCGTCGCCGAGTGCCCGGTCTTCGTAGGCGTGGGCGGTGGCACCACCACCGGCAAGCGCTCCGTTCAGATGGCAGCCGTCTCCGAGATGCAGGGTGCGGCGGGCTGTGTGGTCAACTCCCCCGCCACCGCCGAGATGGTCGAGCACATCACCAACATCGCCGACATCCCCGTCATCGCCACGGTCGTACGTTGCGACGACGATGCTCGCGCCAAGGTGCGCGCCGGCGCCAAGATTCTTAACATCGCCGCTGGCAAAAACACGCCGCAGGTCCTGCGTGAACTGCGCGAGCACTATCCCAACCTGCCGCTCATCGCGCCGGGCGGCAAGACGCCCGAGAGCATCCGCGAGACCATCGCCGCCGGTGCCAACGCCATCATCTGGACACCGCCTTCGGCCCAGCAGCTACAGACCGACATGATGCAGCGCTACCGCAAGATGAAAGAAGACGCCACGCCTGTCATCTCGCACGACGATGTGCCCATTATCGACCAGGTCGCCGCCGCCGAGGTCAGCCAGGTCGAGAACATGAATCCCGACGTGCCGATTCCCGACGAGGTTATCGAGCGCGTCGCTTCGATCCACGATCATATCGAGGAGCGTCGCGCCAACCGCGGCCTCAAGCCGTCACTGCACGGCTTCTTCTTCCGCGGAAAGAAACGCTAGCAAAACATCTTGGCCCGCCCCACAAACGTGAGGCGGGCCGTTTTCGTTTGAGCAATCATGCAGCGATGTGATGGGGCAAATTAATCCACGCGCTTGTCGCCCATAAAGAAGAGCGCCACCGTGCCAGGTCCGGTATGCGAGCCAATCAGAGTACCGATGTTATTGATCTCAATCTTGCCTTTAAGCTGCGGAATCTGTTCCTCGATCAGCGCCGCAACTGCCTCGGCATCCTCGCGGCACGCCGAGTGCGACATGACGCACTTACCCGAATAATCCGCACCGTCCTGCACGTGTGCCATCATGGTCTTAGCCATCTCGGAAATCGCGCGCTTCTTAGTGCGAATCTTCTCACGTGGCGACAGCCCACCTTCGCAATCGACCGTCATAAGCGGGCAAATCTTAAGCGCCGTGCCGATGATCGCGCTCGCGGCCGAAATGCGACCGCCGCGCAGGTAGCTCGACAGATCGGTCGAGAAGAACCAGTGGTGCAGGTTGAGCTTGTGCTCCTCGATCCAAGCGGCCGTCTCGTCGAGTGACGCCCCGCTATCGCGCACGTCGGCGGCATATTCCAGCAACAGGCCAAAGCCCGAAGACGCCGCCAGCGAATCGATGACGCGCACCTTGCCGCCCTGGGGATAGCGATCCGCGAGCATCTGCGCCGCAACGCAGGCCGATCCATACGTGCCCGAAATACCCGATGACAACGTCAGGTGCAGCACGTCTTTGCCCTCGGCAACAAACGGCTCCCAAAACTCCTCGTACTCACCCACGCTCACCTGAGACGTCTTGGGCATGGCGCCCGCGGCAATCTGGGCAAAAAACTTGTCCGGCGTAATCGACTGATACAGATCGTCCGTATAGACAACATCGTCGATCTCGTAATGAAAACACACGACAGGGATATTGCGCGACGCAAAGAACTCACGGGTTCGGTCGGCGGCGGATTCACAGGTCAGGACAAAATCACTCATATGAGGCTCCTTACTCATTGCTGCGCAAATTATCGCACAGTGAGCCTACATACGGTACATATGTCCACTATTTACCAAATAGAGCCAAAGGTGGTGAACATCTTTACCGTCATCATCTCTATCGATCCCGGAGGCATACGTCTGTAAAAACGACCCTACGTCTCCACTCAACCGCCATATCTACCTCCACTAAATCGATTTACCAAACCGTTCGGCTAACAATTCGGCTGCCCATCCCCAATCGAAACAAAAGCGGCGCATACTGATAAACGTTTTACGCTGTTTATCAGTTTTACCAGCCCTATCGGAAGGTGTTTCATGGTCGCATTCGATCGCAATCCGCAAGACTTCAAGTATCTGCGCCTGCTGTCGAGACAGTTTCCCACCGAGCAATCCGCGTTTACCGAGATCATCAACCTCTCGGCCATCCTCAACCTGCCCAAAGGCACTGAGCATTTTATGAGCGACGTGCATGGCGAGTACGAAGCCTTTATGCACATCCTCAACAACTGCTCGGGCGTCGTGCGCGAGCATGTCGACGAGATTTTTGGCGAAACGCTCTCCTTTGACGAGAAGGGCGAGCTGTGCACGCTCATCTACTACCCGCGCGAGAAGATCGAGCTGGTCCGCAGCCAGCGCGAGGACTCGCCCACCTGGTACAAGACGATGCTTGACCAACTCATTATGGTTGCCCGCTCGCTTTCGAGCCGTTATACGCGCTCCAAGGTGCGTAAGGCCATCCCACGCGATTACGCCTATATCATCGACGAGTTGTTGCACACGCACCCGGACGAGAACAACTATCGCGTGCGCTATCACGAGCGCATCGTGGAGTCCATCCTGGAGACCGCAAGCGCCGACGACTTTATCGAGTCGCTTGCCTCGCTCATCAAGCGCCTGGCCGTCGACCACCTGCACCTGGTGGGCGACATCTTCGACCGCGGTGGCGGCGCGGCCAAGATTATGGACCGCCTGCTCACCTACCATTCACTCGACATCCAGTGGGGCAACCACGACCTGCTGTGGATGGGCGCTGCGGCCGGTGAGCCCGCCTGCATCGCCACGGTGCTGCGC
>DXZN01000036.1:8195-20680 GCA_019419645.1 Collinsella sp.
CCTGCGCTACGGCAACTACGAAATCTTGGAGAACGACTACGGCATCTCGCTGCGTGAGCTTGTCGCCTTTGCCGATGCCACCTACACCGCCGGTGAGTCCATCACCCCGCTGATCAAGGCCATCAACGTGCTGCTCTTTAAGCTCGAGGGTCAGATTATCCAGCGCCATCCCGAGTTCGACATGACCGACCGCCTGTTACTCGACAAGATCGACCACGACACCGGCACGGTCACGCTCGCCGACGGCAGCGTGTGGCCGCTCACGACCAACGACTTCCCCACCGTCGACCCGACGGACCCCTATACGCTCACGCCCCAGGAGCAGCACATCATCGACAAGCTCGTGTCCGAGTTTGTCACCGCCGATCACCTGCATCGCCATATCGATTTCCTCTATTCCCACGGCTCGATGTACAAGGTTGCCAACGGCAACCTGCTGTTCCATGGCTGCGTGCCACTCAACGAAGACGGCACCATTAGCAGCATGAACTGCCTGGGCACCTGGCACACTGGCCGCGATTATCTCGATTTTTGCGACTACATCGCCCGCCGCGCCTGGCGTGTGGGCGACCGCGACGCTCTCGACTGGATGTGGTACCTGTGGATTGGCTTTAACTCACCCGCCAGCGGACGCCTGGTGCGTACCTTTGAGCGCGCCTATATCGCCGATAAGAGCACCTGGGTCGAGCCGATGGACCCGTACTTTACGCTTACCAAGTCGCCCTCGGTCTGCGACGACATCATGCGCGAGTTTGGCGTCACGCCCATGGCATGTTCACCGACTGGCCACATCATCAACGGCCACACGCCCGTTAAAACCACCAAGGGCGAGCAGCCCATCCGCGCCGAGGGCAAGCTGCTGGTCATCGATGGCGGCTTCTGCCGCGCTTACCATCCCAAGACGGGTATCGCCGGCTATACGCTCATCTCGAGCTCGCGCGGCTGCCGCCTCAAGTCGCACCGGGCCTTTACGACGGTTGCCGAGGCACTCACCCGCAACGTCGATATCGAAAGCGAGACCAACCGCTTTGACGAGGCCGACCGTCGCCGCATGGTGAGCGACACCGATTCCGGTGCCAAGATCCGCAGCCAGATCCAGGACCTGCGCCAGCTGCTCGATGCATATAGAAACGGTGCTATCGAGGAGCGCGCCTAGCACCACCCGTGGGGATTGGCTAAACTTGCTGAGTTTGTCATCCCCGCGGCGCCCCGGCGCCACCATAAGGCAGGTACCATGCAAAAGCTCCTTGCGCAGATCATGAAGTTTGGCGTCGTCGGCGTCATTGCCACGGTCATCGACTTTGGCATTATGAATCTGCTCCACTACGGTCTGGGCCTCAACATCCTAATCGCCAACACCAGCGGCTTTATCATCTCACTCATCTTTAACTACCTCGCCAGCATGAAGTACGTGTTTGCGCACAAGGAGGGCATGAGCCGCCGCCGCGAGTTCATTATCTTTGTCGTGCTGTCTGTGATCGGTTTGGGACTCAACGACGGCATCGTGCTGGCGCTCAACGCCGGCCTGGGGCTCGAGGCCAATATCGCCAAGATTTGCGCCACCGCGCTTGTCATGGTCTACAACTTTGTGACCCGAAAGATCTTCCTGGAAGGCGACGAGACCAAGTAACTCGCAACCTTACAGCTTTACAATGCCCACAGATGACGCGCGTCGAGCGCTGTGTTGTTCGTGGGCATTGCTCGTTTACGGGCAAATTTTCAACGTTTGCGGATTAGCACTTGATAATTTGGCGAGTTCGTATAGTTCTTGGCAAAGACCTTACGTTTCCCTTGCAAAAGCTCTAAAGTATCCTCTGCTCGATTCATCAACGCATTGGATGTGATTACGTGCGCAAGGCACTGGCACAACCTCATACCAAGCAGTTCCTCAAGTTCGCTGTCGTGGGTCTTATCTCCTTTGGCATCGACTGGGGTATGCTCATTGCGCTCGTCGAGCTGTTTCACCTCGACTTTTTGATGAGCACCACGGTCTCGTTTACCACGTCCGTCGTGGTCAACTACTGGCTCAGCATGAAGTATGTGTTCGACCACCGCGAGGGCATGAGCCGCAAGCGCGAGTTCACGATCTTCACCATCCTGTCGGTGATCGGCCTGGGCCTCAACGACCTATACATGTTTGTGGGCGTCACGTTTTTGAGCATCGGCTACCAGGCCATGAAGGCCATCGCCACATTCCTCGTCACCTGGTACAACTACTTCAGCCGTCGCTTCTTCCTCGAGGGCGCACGGTCGTAGTCGATTCGCTATTTGCTTGAATGTATAACCGGTTGGAATTCCCATTCCAACCGGTTTTTTGTTTGCCGAGAGACCGGGCGGCCCGGTCCCATTCGCATGAAAACGGGCGGCCCGGATGTTTGTCCGAACCGCCCGTCTGGCGCGCTATGTCGAGGCCTCTAGCCTGTAACGTAATACCAGACCACGTTGTCGCCGTTGGAGAGAACGTAGTTGCTGCAGGCCGTCATGGGCGTTGTGCCGTTGACGGAGTACATCCAGCCGCTCGTACCGCCGTACTGTTTCTCCGCCAAACCACCAATCGCGGAGACATACGTGCCGTACGACGAGCCATGTGCGTTGACAGAAAGGCCCAGCGCGCACAGGGCATCGTAGACGGTAGCGCCTTCGTTAAAGGTAAAGGTGCCACCAGAAGACACAGGATTGCCCACAGCGCTCGATGTGACCGAAACCGTCACTGTTATGTAGCTGGACTCCTGCGAGCCGCTCTGGCCGCCCGAGGAGGCGTTTCCACCATTAGAGGATGAGGCTCCATCAGACGACTGGCCACCGCCAGACGCATTGGAAGTATCGCCGACTCCCGTATTTTGGGCAGCGGATTTATCGCCAGACTTCTTGCCGTCCTGACCATCGGACTTCTTGCTATCCAAGCTTTTATCCGATTCCTTGTCCGAAGACTCGGAATCGTCCTTGCCGTCGTTCGAACCCTTGGACTCGTCTTTTGCATCATTCGATGACTTGGAGTCCTCGGAACTGGCCTCGCCCGAAGCCATAGTCGAGCCAGACGCCTTGGTGTCCTTGGTGACGACGCTCTCCCCCGTCACGGCCTGAATGATCCAGTCGATGGACCAGGCGCCGCTCTCGGAAGGATGGACGAAGCCCAGCGAGACGACGATCAGAATGGTGCACGCGGCAGTCAAAACGCCAAGGAGCGCCTTGCGACGAGGGGCGGACGCCGCCGAAGCGGCGCCCTGTTGCTTTGTATCGTCGAACTGAATGAACGAGGAATCTGGTTGCTTGGGGTCAGCGTCCTTGGATTTATTGGACACAGCCCTCACCTACCGACGTTTGGTGAACACGAACACGCCGACGATGGCGAGACCGATGACGCCGGCGGCAACGCCAACAATGGCGAGCGGGTTGGTGCCAGCCTCCTGCTCGGAGGCACTAGAGGACTTCTTAGCAGTGGTCGTGGAAGCAGCACCCGTATCGGACTTGGAATCGGACTTCTTGTCGGACTTGCTGTCCTTCTTGTCAGACTTCTTGTCAGACTTCTTCTCGTCCTTCTTATCGGACTTATCGGAGTCCTTCTTGTCGGACTTGTTGTCCTTGGTCTCGGTCTTGGTCGACACCGTCGTCTTGGTCGCCGGCTTATGACCCGGGGCGATAGCGCCGCCGGCCTGCTGGCCCTTCGTGCCGGAGCCGGAACCCGTGCCCGTGCCA
This sequence comes from Collinsella sp., assembly GCA_019419645.1. Classification (GTDB taxonomy): domain Bacteria; phylum Actinomycetota; class Coriobacteriia; order Coriobacteriales; family Coriobacteriaceae; genus Collinsella. Next base: position 11,892 of record DXZN01000036.1, read on the forward strand.
GCACCGGAACCGTTGCCAGCGCCACCGTTGCCACCATTAGTGCCAGAACCGCCATTGCCGCCAGGGTTAACAGCATTCTTGGTCCACTTGGCATACAGCGTCAGATCGGCCGTCACCGGCGTACTGAAGTCATACGCCTGCGTGCAAGCCTCATCGGTGAACCAACCGCCGAAAATGTAGCCATCGCGCGTCGGATCGGCCGGCTTGACCAGCTTGCCGTCGGCCGTAGCCACAAACTTAGTGTCGCAAGCAGACCCGCCGTTGGAATTAAAGGCAACCGTCCAAGACTCAACAGCCCCGAGCTTGAACAGCGTGCCCGAATCATTGATGTAGTAGAGGTTGCCAGAAGCATCGGCAATGACCGGAGAGTCACAGTATTGGTAATGGCCCGCCGCATCATAAATCTGCGTCGCCTCTGCGTCGCCGAGCGTATAGCGATACACGCCACCACCAGCAGAGTAGCTGACGTAATCCTTGCTATCCGCGCTGTTAACGGTGAAGTACACATAGGTCTTGCCGCCCTGAACACTCACCAGCGGAGTAGCAGCAATACCGTTGAGGCCAGCCGGCAGCGCCTTGCCGTCGGCAGCAGCGACCATCGTGGTCTTACCCGTCTTCAGGTTATAGAGAACCAGAGCAGAGCCAGTAGCCGTCTGTCCGCCGGCAATCAGATTGTCACCAGACACCGCAGGGGCGCTCAGATTATTCGTAAGGCCCAGATCAACCGTCTTCTGTTCACTCAGCACGCCCTTTGCCGAAAGCGAAATCACATGGAGCATTCCGTCGTGCGTCATCTGATAGAAGGTCGAACCATTGGACGGATCGGCAATGCAATCGGCATTTGCGACAGCGCCGAGCTTCATGGTCGAAACGACATCGCCCGTCGTCTTATCAATGCACTTAAGCGTGCCCGCGCTCGTAGGAACAATGGTGTACTTATCCGTCAGCGCAGCACCAGTCCAATAATAGCCCTCGGAAGGGTCAATGTTCTGCCAAGAGACTTCGCCCGTGGCAATCTTGATACGCTTCAGGGAGCCGTTGCCGTAGGTCGCGTTGTAGTTCTCGTCATATGAAATATCGACCGTACCAACATAGATGTACTCGCCATCCGAAACCACGGTGCAGGAGCTCTGCGTCAAGTCCGTCAAACCAGGCGTCAGCCACTTGCAGATCAGCTTGTCCGCAGTAATCGCCTGGACCGCACCGCCGTTGAGCGGAACGATGATAAGGCCATTGGCATAGATCGGACGAGAGGTATAGCTCACCTTGGAGGCAAGCGGCGCAGAGGCAACCTTTTTACCCGTGGACGAATCGATCTTAATGAGCTCGTTCTCGGTCGCGATGTACACAAAACCGTTAGCAATGACAGGCTCGCTGCAGTTGGCATACTGCTGGCCAGACTCGGCCTTCCAATCGAAGGCCCACTTAAGACCAGCGGCCTGCGCAGGCGTCTTGGCATCCGTTACGGTCGAACCGTTGCCACTGTTGCCGTAGCCGGCCCACTCGGCATCCCAATCAGGAGTCGTCGCACTCGGGTCCACGACAATCTTGTCAGGATCGGGCATGGGCGAATCGTCGGTGGTATAGGCAAGCGTAACCTTATCGTCGCTCTTGAGCGTAATCTGATTGGCGCAGAGTAAGGAGGGCTCTCCATTGATATACAGATGCCAATATTTATTGGTCGCAGCATCCCAGACATACGGCTTGTGATCGAACGGCGAAGTAATGGAATTCAGGAACCAGTATGCACCGCTCTGGGAGGCGTTGTAATCAACGCTCTTCGCCTTCAGAACCGTCTCAATAAGGTCCTGGGCCGTAGAGCCTTCGGGCAGAGAAACATTGCTTGCCGAGCCCCAGCGAGTATTGTTGCCGTTGACATCGGGACCGATAACATCGACGGACCCAAGAACCTGACCGGGGAGGGCATCGGCGTCAGCACCATACATAAAGGTGACGGCGTCACCCTCCTGGAGCTTGTAGGCACCGGCGCCAACGTCGGCGAACTTGCCATTTACGTAGAAGCGCCAATAGCTATTGGTCGCAGCATCCCAGCCATAGGACTTACCATCGAACGGCGAAGTAATGCCGTTGAGGAACCAGCCCCAAGACGATTCGCCAGCATCGAGAGTAAGGCCGGTCTGCTCAAGGAGATCCTTGGCAGTAGAACCCGCCTTGAGACTCGTCTGGCCCGTCGAAGCCCAAACCTGCTGCTTGCCGTCCTTGTCCTTACCGAGGACCTGAACGGAAGCATGGACGGAATCGGACGGCAACTGGTCGCCCCAGCCACCGTAGAACCACGTAACGGTATCGCCAGCATGAATGGTGACATTGTCTGCCGTGTAGTCGCTCGACTTGCCGTTAATGAACAGCTGCCAATGGGTCGAATAATCGAGCGGCGTACCCAGCTCAACGCCGTTGTACTTAAGGCTCAGAATGAAGGAGCCCGCAGCAACGGCGTCGATGCCATTCGCCTCGAGCGCGACCTTCGTAAGGTCAAGTGCGCTCGAGCCGGACGTCACCACATACTGCGCGTTATCGACCCAAGTCTGAGTCTTGCCCTGGGCATCGCGACCAATGACGGTCACATTAGCGGCAACCTGGTCCTTAACGACAGGGGACACGCTACCAGCCGTATAGGCAAACTCAATCTTCTGCCCCTGGGTGAGCTTGACGCTGCTCGCGCCAACCGAGGAAGACGCGCCATCGACGAACAGCTGCCAGAAGGCATAAGTCGTCGGATCGTAGGCAAGCGTGCGGCCATCGCTCGGGGATGTGATGCTTTTGAGGTAGAACCCGTATGCCGTGTTCGGATCGTAGTCCGCCTCGAAGCCCGTCTTCTCCTGCAGCTTAATAAAGGCATCCGCAGCCGTCGCGCCCTCGTCAAGCTTGAGCTGCGTAGGTGCCACCCAGGTCTGAGCCTTGCCGTCGGCATCGGTGCCGATAATCGAGAACGAGACCTCGACTTGCTTCTTGGCGACATCGCCGGTTTCTGTCGGGCTCTCCGTCTGGACGGCAGCCGCGGCGGCAGATCTTGCTTGGTCAGCGGCTACCGTCGAAGACTGCTCACTCGCGGCAGGGTTCTCCCCCGTCGCCGAGCCTTCGTCGCCAGCTGCCGCCCCTGTTGTGGCGGCACTAGCTGCGGGCGTGCTCCCAGAATCTGAAACCTCGGCGCCGCTCTGCTCGGCGGCACCGCCCGCAAGCGCTGCACCCTCGTCCGGCGTCGCAGCCTGAGCCACAGCCTCGGCAATGCCCTCGGCGCCCTCGGCCCACAGCTGAGCCGGCGTGGTGCCAAAGGCCATCGCGAAGGCCAGGAATGCCACCAGGCCGCGCTTGGCTACGCCGCGCGCAATTGCGCCTCGGCGATGCGAGACGCGCTGGCGCTCGTCCACAAACATATCCATTTGTCTCCTACTGTCTGTACTTGGAGCGTTGCCTTGAGGCTGCCCCACGTCATCGCGCATGTTGCGCTCGAGTTCCCCCATCGGGGTCCCCCTTCCCTCCAGAGCCCTATGCACACCGGCGGCATACGCCGCAGCCGCATGCAAGATGGGAGGCGATCCGACTTAACCTTAACGACTCGGGCACGTCGTCCGATCTGCGACGCGAACATCCCGAGCCAAGAGGAATTACGGTTACTGGTACAGCTGGGGACTTGCACCCCGATTCTCCCAAACGCGCAGGAAAACCGCGCATTCGTGCGTCTCCGCACCACCATCTAGACCATCGATTATTACCGTCGATATGGTAGCACGCAAAAGGGCCTCGCACGCAGGCGAAGCCCAAGGTAAAAACTATTGTTTGCGATAGGAAAATGCGGTGACGGTCGCAGCCTCTAGTGCTTGCCGCCGTGACTGTTGAGCCAGATATTGCGGCCCAGCATAAGCGCCAGCACCAGCGCGCTCACGTAGCCCATAAAGCCAATGACTGGGATACCAAACACAACCGGCTCGATGCGTGCGTAGTACACCACCGACGAACCGATAAACAGACCGGCGATCACAATTGCCATCGACATGCGGTCGATAATTCCGCCCAGCTGTCGCAGCGCCTTATCGCTGCTCATGATCTGCGTGTTCACCTTAAGCTGGCCGCGCGTGAGCATACGCGAAGCCAAGCCCAGATACTCGGCCGCCTCGAGCGAGCCTTTTGCCGCGCGATAGCTGCTCGCGGCAAGATCGCGTCCCATATCACGCACGCGCGCATAGGTGCTCTTCTCGTTTTTGATATGCGTCTGGATTATCTGGATCATGTTGACGTTGGGCATATACTCAGTCAGCAGGCCCTCGAGCGTCACCATGCCGCGGGCAAACATCGTTACCACGCTCGGCAGCTCAACGTCGTTTTTGCGCGCCAGGTTTAACAGCGAGGTCAAAAACTCGCCGATATCCAGATCCTTCAGGTCAAGGCCCGCAAAGTCAGCCACGATAAAGTCCAAATCGGACAAAAAGGCCGAATGATCGAGCTCAGCCGAGTCGCCACGCGTCACGGCGAAGCGCATGAGCGAATCCTTGAGCTTGGGCACGTCACCCTCGGCCACGGCGAAAATCATGTCCTTGACGATACCGCGATCGTGACTCGACATGCGTCCGACCATGCCCAAGTCGATAAAGTAAACGATGCCGTCCTTGAGAATAATGTTTCCCGCATGCGGGTCGGCATGGAAAAAGCCGTCATCGAGCACCTGCGTCGAGTAGTCCTCGACGATTGCGGCACCGATCTTTTCCAAGTCATAGCCCTCGGCCACCAAGCGTTCAGGATCGGCGATCGAAATGCCGTCGACGTAGTCCATAACCACCACGTGCTCGGTGCACAGGTCCAGATAGGATTTAGGACACGTCACGCCATGAACGCTCTTATGGAACTCGTAGAAGTCGTTGAGGTTTTTGGCCTCGGCCAAAAAGTTGGTCTCCTCGCGAAACGAGGTCCACAACTCCTCGACTACGCCGTGCAGGTCAACGAATTGATCGGTGTTGACGAACTTGGAAACGATACGCACCACCGAGCGGATGATATCGATGTCCTGTGCCATAACCTGCTGCGCACCGGGGCGCTGCACCTTGACGGCCACGTCCTCGCCCGTCACCAGACGAGCGCGGTGCACCTGCGCGAGCGATGCGCTACCAAGCGGATTGGGGTCGATCGCATCGAACATCTCCCCCAGGCGCAGTCCATATTCTTCTTCCAGACAACTGAGTACGACCTCGTACGGCACCGGCTCCACGTCGGAGCGCAGACGACGCAGCTCGTCGCAAAAGCGTTGCGGCAGAATCTCGGACCGGTTGGCCAGAATCTGCCCCATCTTGACGAACATGGGGCCGAGTTCCTCGAGCAGGCGGCGCAAACGAACCGGCGTGAGGTTATCCCACACACGGTACTTTTTGACCAGGCGAACAATCTGCCCGATGCGTTCGCGACGACCCGCCGGCGTGAGCTGGTATTCCTCGTCCGGCGCCATCGCGTCGGGCTCCTCTGGCACCATATCGACAGCGCGCGGCTTCTTGCGAGCGCCCGAGACGGCGGCGTCGACCTCATCGACAACCGCCGCCTCGTCACCCAAGGGATCTAGATTGTTGTAATCGGTGGTGGAATCTGCCATCTGCGCTGCTACTCGGCCTCTTCGGTATCCTTCGCATCGTCGGGCTCAACGGACTCGACGGGCACCGAGGTCACGTTGTCCTCGACCGAATCGACGATGTCGCGCACATGGGCCAGGAAGGCCGTACGCTCGGGCGCGGTCATAACGCGGACGCGAGCCAGAATGAGCTCGTCGAGCACGCGTTGGGCCGCGGTCTCGCCCTGCACGCCCAGACGCTCGGTCAGATCGGAGATGGTACCGCCGGCCTGCTCGAACATGTCGGACACGCTGCGGGCGATATCGGGGGTGGCGGTGTCCTTGCGGACCTGCTCGCCTTTGGTGTTAAGGTCGTCGAGGACCTTCTTGCCGCCTTCGACAGCAACGGCGGCAGCGCCAAAGCCCACGTTGATGGCGCCGTTAACAAGCTGATCGAGTTTCATAACCATGGTTGTCTCCAATCACAAACAACTGCATTGGCGTTCTTGTACCCAAGATTGAGTGAAAGCGACAAAGCGTTTTAGCGCTATTCGATCGACGGGAAATCCCTATCTCACGTTGTCGTTCATCGCGAAAGAGTTCTTCATGGCACAGCTCGTGGTGTAGAGCACCTTACCCAGTAGAGCATCGGTCTCTACGCGAACACGCTCGGCAAAGGCCTCATTGGCGCGTGCAAGTTCGGCAGGTACCTCGGCCTCAGGCAGAGCGGCTACGGCAGCATCGACGTCATGGATCTGCTTGTGGCCCATGCCACCGACCTTCTCCTGATAATCCTCGACTGCGCGACCGCACTCATGGAAGCGGACGTCGGCCAGCGCGCCGATCAGGCGGTTGGCCCAGTAGAAGTTTTCGGACGTCACGCGAGCCTGCGTGTCGGCATAGTACTCGGGCATGGTCTCGACGTTGGCGTACAGCGGAACCAGCGCGTTAAACGAGTTGGAGCCAAAGGCCATCCACTGCACGGCGCGGTAGGCCGGCTGCGCATAGGGGCGCAGCTGCAACACGGCGAGCTGGCTGTTGCGGTTGATGCCGATGGGGCGATAAGCGCCACGCGTGGCGGGCGTGCCCTTGCTGCCGTAGCAGTCGTACTCCGTGCCCTGGTAGTGGCTCGAAAGCACGTACTTGATGTCCTCGATGGTCACCTTGCGCTCGGGCACGCGGCTCCAGGGGATGTCGTCGCTCTCGGGCGTGTAGTCGGCCTCGGGGCCGTCCCACACATCGCTGGGGTTGAGGCAGCGCTGCATGTACCAGGCGCGCGGCGTGTTGTAGACATGGTCGCTGTCGCTGTGCGAGCCAAAGGCCTCGCGCGGGTTAAAGATCGCAGCCGGGCCGTCGCCATCGACGCCCAGCGTCAGGTCCAGATGCCACTCGGCCATCCAGGCACGCAGGTCGGCGGAGCACATGTGGTCGGCCTGGGCGCCCTCGGCGTCATCCAGGTCAAAGCTGTCGATACCCAGCTGGTTGGGCATGGTCACATAGGCGTCATCGGGCACGCGCTTGGCGATCCAGTGGTGGCCGCCGATGGTCTCGAGCCACCAGATCTCGTCCACGTCGCTAAAGGCGATGCCGTTGTTCTCGTAGGTGCCATAACGCTCGAGCAGGTCACCCAGAATGCGTACGCCGTCGCGGGCGGATTTGGCATATGGCAGCACCAGGGTCACCATGTCCTCCTCGCCCAGGCCACCGGGCTGTGCCGGAACGTATCCGTCCTCGCCCTCGTTGCCCTTGGCGGGCACGTAGTCCACGAGCGGGTCGGCGCCGCGAACGCGCTCGTTGGTGGTGAGCGTCTCGGTTGCGGACATGCCCACATTGAGCTCGTTGAAGCCGGCCTCGGCCCAGATGCCGTGGCCCGGGACAACATCGGGGACGCTCGTGTAGCGCATGGGGTTATCGGGCAGTTCAACGGTCAGGCGACTCAGGACGCTCATGTAGGCACGCGGCTGCTCGTCGGGATGCACCACGCGCATACGCTTGGGCTCAAACACCCCGTTGGACGAGTCCTCGTTGCGGGCGACAAGCGTCGACCCGTCGTAGCTCGCATTCTTACCAACCAGAATCGTTGTGCACGGCATGCGCATCCTCCTTGAGCGAAGAAATCAAACGATAACAGTGTATCGCTTCGGCGCAGAAAGGGCGAAACCACGGCCTCGGCAGCCCTTGTGGTCAAAAAATGCCAAATATGAGTACTGTCACCAATTTAGTAACAGCAATTTTGCTACGCATGGGTGTCGGAAGTCTACATCTGTTCAAAAATTAGATGATGTAATTCCTCATAGGTCCAATAAAATAGGCTCTCTATCGATAATAAATATCGTTAGAGAGCCAAATTAGCCTAAAATATATGTGAGTATCTTGGCAACAGTACTCATATTTGGCATTTTTTGTCCACAGGGTATAGAACTAACCCCTCAAACAGCCCAAAACGCCTATTTCGATGCGCGCTCGGCCGCCTCGATCACGTGTTTGGCGAGGATCGCCGTCGTCACAGCGCCCACGCCGCCCGGCACGGGCGTGATGGCGTTAACAACCGGCTCCGCAGCATCAAAATCGACGTCCCCGACCAGCTTGCCAGCGGCCTCGTCCCAATTAATGCCAACATCGATGATCGTCTGGTCCTCGCGAATGGCATCCACGCCAATCGTGTGCGCGCGTCCAACGGCGGCAACCACAATGTCGGCAGCACGGCACTCGGCAGCAAGGTCGCGCGTATGCGTATGGCACGTCGTCACGGTCGCATTGCGCGCCGTAAGCATGGCGGCAACAGGACGCCCGATCACCAGCGAGCGCCCGACCACAGCAACCTTAGCTCCATCCAGCTCAACGCCGTAATGATCCAGCAAAGCAAGCACGGCTTCGGCTGTGCAGGGGGCAAAACCCTCGCCGCGCCCCGAAAGCGTGGTGAGCAGCGAAGCCGGCGTCATGGAGTCAACGTCTTTGGCAGGATCGAGTGCCGCGGCAACCGCGTCCTCGTCAAGGCCGGCGGGCAGCGGGCGGAACATCAGGCAGCCATGAACAGACGAATCGGTATTGATGTCCTCGATGGCCGCCAACAGCTCGTCCTGCGAAACATCGGCGGGAAGCAAAACGCGGCGAGCTTCAATGCCAACCTTCTCGCAGCGCTTGAGCGCACCGCGCTCGTAGGATAGGTCGTCCTCGCGTTCACCCACACGCACGATAGCCGACGTCGGAACAACGCCCCGCTCGCGCAGGGCTGCGC
>DXZN01000037.1 GCA_019419645.1 Collinsella sp.
AGACAGGAATTGCATTGACCATACAGGCGCGTATCGGCAGCCTCGCGTACACAGCACGTCATGAACACGACAATATCGGCATGCTCGGGATCGAGCGCCATAAGACAGCCATACGAATCGAGCAAACCGCTCACGCGCTCAGAGTCGTGCTGGTTCATCTGGCAGCCGAATGTGCGTATAAAGTAGGTTTTACCGGCAAGAATATCGCGTACGGAACGCTGGTCCATGAGCTTACATCCTAACGATGGTGTCGACGGGGCGCATAGGTGCTACAAGCGTGCAAATGGCTTGTTTACGCAACAGGCTTAACGTCGTCCATGACGACGTTATCCATGGCAGCCCGATTAATCTGGTGAACGTAGATAGAGAGACGGATTGCCGTGCGCGACTCCCCGTTAATGAGGATGTCGGAGAACACCGGCGCGCAGGAGACATCAAAGCCGGTCGGAATCAGAAAGCCGCGCGCAATGGCGACGGCCTTGATGGCCTGGTTGACGGCACCGGCGCCGACGCATTGAATGTTGACGGGGACGCCATCTTTGACCATGCCGGCAATGGCGCCGGCTACGGACGCGGGCGATGATTTGCTTGATACCTTCAGGCAATCCATGAAGAAACTCCTGCGTTTAAAAGTACGTTTTAACTGCAATAACTGTATCGTACCGAGCGGACTCGGTAAAGATTTTATTCCTCTTTGGCAAGATCGAACGTCACCGTGATGCGATCACGCGAAACGCGAATCTTAGGGTCGCCGCATAGATTGAGGTAATACCGGGCGGCAAGGTCGTTAAAGTCACGCTCGACCGCACGCGAAAACTGCGCCATATCATCCTTGGCGATACGAAGGCCTCGACGGTCCTTGGCAAGATCGATGGGAGCCGGCGCATGAGAGGTGGAGTCGCGCTCGCGCAGCAGACGCGCAGTCACGCCGCGAACGGGCTTAATCTGACCCGACAGAATTCGGTGGGCAGTGCGCTCGGACATCTCAAGGCCCAGACCGGAGCAGATCCGGATAAAGTCCTCGGCATCCGAGGCAAGGCCCAAGCGATCGATAACTGGAAGCTCGCACTCGTCATCGATAAAGAGCAGGCGCGACGTATCGAGACGACTCGAAGCCTGAGCGTACAGGGTCGCAGCGATCTCGGACGGAGAGCCCAGATACACATCGCAGCAACGCAGCTCCTCAAGGGCAAACTCACAGGCCGCGCGAATGATGTTGTGGGGGCCGCGAGCACATACATAGCGACCGTCTTCGTCTTTAACCGCCTGAGGCCAGCTCGACTGGTCGGCGCGCTCACCCAAGCGTTCGGTGGCAACGCGCACCTTAAACGAAGAGCCCAAATCGACGCCCGATGAAACAACGCGCGCCTCATCCGTGTTCTGCTTGATAGAGAACAGCGCCATACCACGACCGTGAACACCCCAACGGTCCATTTTCATGCTCTCGAGCTTGGAAGTGACACGAGCATCGAAGATACGCTCCTGCATATCCTGCGGCACACCAGAACCGTTATCCAGGAAGAGGAGGGTGCGAACACCCTCCTCCTTGGTCGTGGCAAGATAGACCTTATCGGCTCCGGCATCGCGAGCATTACGCAGCATCTCGATGACAATGTCCTCTACATGCTGAATGTCATGCTTGGCCTGACGGCGCTCGGCCTCCGAAACGCGGAGGCGGACATACCCCTCGCCAAGGTTTTCCTCGACGCGAAGGTTGCCCTCCCCCGACATCGACGCGATAAATGAGATGAGCTCGTTCGCGTCGTTCATGTTATTTAGCGATATCGACGGCACGGCTCTCGCGAATCACGACAACGCGAACCTGACCGGGATACTCCATCTCTTCCTCGATCTGATGGGCGATATCGTGCGCAAGCACCGTGGACTGGGCATCGGAGATCTTGTCAGGCTGAACCATGACATGAACCTCGCGACCGGCCTGCATGGCATAGGTACGCTCGACGCCGTCGTGAGAGTTGGCAATCTCCTCGAGCTTCTCAAGACGCTTGATGTAGTTCTCGGCCGACTCGCGGCGGGCACCGGGACGAGAAGCAGAAACGGCATCGGCAGCCTGGACCAGAACGTCGAGCACCGTGTTGGGGTCGACATCGGCATGATGGGCTTCGATCGCGTGGACGATAACGGGCTTCTCGCCATAACGGCGGGCAAGCTCGGCGCCAATGACAGCATGCGGACCCTCAACATCATGGTCGATGGCCTTGCCCAGGTCGTGCAGAAGACCGGCGCGCTTGGCGGTCACAACATCCAGACCAAGCTCGGAGGCCATAACGCCGCACAGGTCGGAGACCTCAAGCGAGTGCTGCAGAACGTTCTGGCCAAACGAAGTGCGGTAGCGAAGAGCACCCAGGGTCTTGACGATCTCGGGATGCAGGTCGTGGATACCGGTATCGAAGGCGGCCTGCTCGCCGGCCTCGCGCACACGCTGCTGAACCAAATCGGCGGCCTTGTGATACATCTCCTCGATGCGGGCGGGGTGAATACGACCGTCGGCAATGAGGTTCTCGAGCGCCACGCGGGCGGTCTCACGACGGACTGGATCGAAGCTCGAGAGTACAACGGTCTCGGGAGTATCATCAATCACGAGGTTGACGCCGGACACCTGCTCAAAGGTGCGGATGTTGCGACCCTCGCGACCGATAATGCGACCCTTGAGGTCATCGGAGGGAATATGAACGGAAGTGACGGTGACCTCGGCGGTATGGTCGGCGGCGCAACGCTGAATCGCCAGGGAGAGAATCTCCTGGGCGGTCTTATGGCACTCGGCGCGGACCTGCTGCTCGGACTCGCGGATGATGGTGGCCGCCTCGTGGGTAACCTCACCACGGACCTTGTCGAGCAACTCCTTGTGAGCATCCTCACGCGTAAGGTCGGCAATACGCTCGAGCTCTGAGGTCTGCCTGGCGCAGAGCTCCTCAAGCTCGCGAGAGCGCTTCTCGACCTGACCGGCCTGGCTGGACAGCTGATGCTCGCGCTTATCGAGCGCATCGTTGCGACGATCGAGCGATTCCTCGCGCTGCATCACACGATTTTCGAGCGTGCGAATCTCGCTCTTACGCTGCTTGTCCTCGGCCTCGGCGGCCTGCTTGTTCTTGATGATCTCTTCCTTGGCCTCGAGCAGAGCCTCTTTTTTGAGGGTCTCGGCCTGACGCTTTGCATCACCGATCAGGGACTCTGCCTGCGCGTGTGCCGACTGGATCTTTTCGTCGGCCTCGTGAAGACTACCCTGCTTGGCGGTGCGCATGTAGGCAATGGCGGCGATGGCACCCAAAACGAGGCCAACGAGCGCTGCAATGATAGGCATGCTCACTCCTTTTTATGGATTCGTTACACAGCAAAGCGAACCGTCCTTACGAACGGCTCGCGACATTTGAGTAATATGGGCGCAGCTTATGCGGGTCGGATACAGATAAACATATAAACAAACTCATCACAGATGAGCACATATCACAAAGCAAATGACGGTATTTATCCTACGTTGAACCGCAACAACTGTCAAATAAACGCACCCGGCACGGCGCCAATCGAGCGGTGAACGGCAAGGGCGTAACACGTGCACGTTTACACGGCACACTCCTCGCTTAAGGCATCGAGACGCGCCTTAACGGCATCGGCGGCGATGCGATACGAGAAGCCTTTACCCATCAAAAACCTGACGAGCTTTTCGAATGCACGCGCCTCGGGAATGCGACGTTTAGCGAGCAAGGCCGATGCACGAGTCAAGTCGTCATCCACGGTAAAATACGCCTCGGGATAGCCGGGGATATCGTCAAGCACGACATGACGACGCTTGAGCTCAACCTCGATCTTGCGCTGTCCCCAGCCGCGACGTTTGCGCTCTTCGATAAAGTACGAGCAAAAACGGTTCTCGTCCAAAAATCGATACTCAGTCGCTCGAGCAACGGCAAAATCGATCGCAGGCTGTCGAAAGCCATAGCGAGCCAACTTATCCCGTACCTCGCCCGTGGCATGATCGCGACGCGAAAGCATCTCGGTCACCATGGTGAGTGCACATTTGCGTTCGATAAGCTGCACCGCCTCGCGAAAGTCATCCCAAGCACAGGGAAGATCGGGGCGGTTCTTAACGTACAGGCGCGCCACGCGCACGGGAATCCAAATGGAACGTTCGTAACCGCCCTCAAGATCGCAATCGATATGCGCGCAGGGCTTTTTAGACGCATAACCGCTCGAGAACGAGGAGGCCGCTTTCTTATCGGGAAAGACGACCGTAGCCTCGGTCACCGTATACGACATGTCGGCATCCGCTACTCGTCGTCATCGTCGAGCATTGCGGAGCCATCGATGGCGTACAGCTCATCAAACTCCTCGGGGGCGGGCTGGTCGGTCAACTCAACCTCGGAGGGGGCATCGTCGTCATACTCAAGGCCGCAGGCAAGGCGAACCTTGTGCTCGATCTCGTCAGCGCAATCGGGATGCTCGCGCAGGAACGTCTTGGCGGCCTCGCGACCGTTGCCGAGCTTGTCCTCGCCATAGGCAAACCAGGACCCCATCTTTTTACAGATGCCGCACTCGACGGCCATATCCAGAATCGAGCCCTCTTTGGAGATGCCGGTGCCGTACATGATGTCAAACTCGGCCGAACGGAACGGAGCCGCCCCCTTGTTCTTAACGACCTTGGCACGAACGCGATTGCCGATAACCTCGTCCTTGAGCTTGATGGTATCGATTTTGCGAATATCGATTCGCACGGAAGAGAAGAACTTGAGCGCGCGGCCTCCCGTGGTGGTCTCGGGGTTGCCGAACATGACGCCGATCTTCTCGCGCAGCTGGTTAATGAAGATGCAGGTCGTGTTGGACTTGGCAAGCGAGCCGGCGAGCTTGCGGAGTGCCTGGCTCATCAAGCGAGCCTGCAGACCCACCGTCGTGTCACCGATCTCGCCCTCGATCTCGGCACGTGGAGTCAAGGCGGCAACAGAGTCGACGACGATGGCGTCGATGGCACCTGAGCGCACAAGCATATCGACGATCTCGAGCGCCTGCTCGCCCGTATCGGGCTGGGAAATCAAGACCTCATCGATATCGACGCCGATGCGCGCGGCATAGGTGGGATCAAGCGCGTGCTCGGCATCGATAAATGCAACGACGCCGCCCATGGCCTGTGCTTCTGCAAGGATCTCGAGCGAAAGCGTCGTCTTACCGGAGGACTCGGGGCCATAAATCTCGACGATACGGCCGCGCGGCACGCCGCCGATACCCAAGGCGGCATCGAGCGCCAGAGAGCCCGTCGGAATAGCCTCGACCTCGAGCTCGGGACCGCCGTCGCCATACCTCATGATAGAGCCCTGGCCGAACTTCTTCTCGATCTCGGCCTTGGTGGTGGCGATCATCTCATCGCGCTCTTTACCCGTCGTGCGTGCATGAACGGTACGTACGGGACCTGAATTCTTGGCCATGAATAGCCCTCCTCTTAACAACCTGAAACGATAATAAACGAACGGCTGTTCGTGGTCAACCGTTCAGATTCATCATATGCACCCGTACATTCCAAAACCCGACCAAACGCCGACCAATCACCGACCAAACGCTTGACCGTGCCAATCACAAATACGACCGCTCGAACAAATTTAGGCCATATACCAGCGCAAACACCAATACCGTCAAAGGTCCCTATCTCCACAATTAAGGGACCCTAAGGCCCCTTAAACCACGTCTATTCCATAGAATTGAGCACGCGGACAATGCACTCCAAAGCCTCCGCGACCGCATAGGCCCGAACGCACGACCGATCGCCCTCATAATGGCAACGTGCAGACTCGACAACCGGCGCTCCCCCATCGGCCGCACGATACGCCCAGCCAATATAGAACGTGCCGGCAGGGTCTTGCTCGGTGCCGCCACCGGGCCCAGCGTAGCCCGTTGCGCTTACGGCAATATCGCTCTGATAGAGTTCAAGCGAGCCCGCGGCCATCTCGCGCGCCGTCTGATGCGACACGGCACTAAACCGATCGAGCGTTTCCTGCTCGACGCCGAGCACGCGATGTTTGATCTCATCGCAGTAGGTCACCGCACCGCCACGAAGCACCGCCGAGGCACCCGGGATATCGGCAATCGTCGAGGCGATCATGCCCGCCGTCAGCGACTCCGCCGTCGACACCGTCACACCACGGGCACTCGCGTGCTCGACAAGATCGCGCGCCAAGTCCTCGTTGTTTGCGGCGATCTGCAAATAAGACTCCGTCATACCCACCAGGACCTAGACCGAAAAGACGATCTTACGGCAGTTCCAGAAGTACTGGGCACCCGAGACAATGGTCAAAATCACGGCGATGACGTACAGGAAGCGCGACACCGAATAGACACCGAGCAGCAGCGACACCGGCCCCAGCTGAAGACCGGCCATCGCAAAGACGCACAGATAGCCGCAGATGGAGACCATCGTGGTCGCCGTCTTGTACTTGCCGAGCTTATCGGCGGCAACGACCACACCGGCAGCACTTGCGACCATACGAAGGGCGCTCACCAACAGCTCACGAAACAGGATAATGAACACGGACCACACGGTCACCGCGCCAAAATCCAGGAACAGCAGCAGGGCCGAGAACACCAGCAGCTTGTCGGCGATGGGGTCCAAGAACTTGCCGAAATCGGTGATCTCGTTGCGCGAGCGCGCCAGATAGCCGTCGACCTTATCGGTGCACGACAGGATCACATACAAAATGAAGGCAGCGGCGGCGAGCGGGCCGTCGAAGGTGCTCCAGTCCGTACCGGCAACGCATGCGTGAGACAGGGCCGAGACGATCATGAACACCGGGATAAAGACGATGCGAACGCACGTCACGATGTTGGCGGGCGTCCAAACACTCGTCAGTTCCTTATTGCTCTCGTTTGCCACGACGCTCTCCTACTCCACAACATGACCGATAAGCTCATAGCAGAAGCTATCGGTAAACTCGACGGTCAGAATATCGCCCACGGACGCCTCGCTGGCGTCCAGATGCACCGCGCCATCGGAATCGGGCGCCTGGAACCAGGCGTGACCGATCAGCTCGGCGCCGTCCTCAGTCTCTTCGATGCCATCGACGATCACCTGTGCGCGCTCGCCCACATGGGCCGCCGTGGCGGCAAAACCGAGCGACTCGGCCAGATCCATGGCCTCCTGGGCACGCTCGAGCTTGACCTCCTCATCGACCTGGCCCTCCATCTTGGCGGCCAGGCTGCCCTCCTCACGCGAGTAGGCAAAGACGCTCGTGTAGTCAAAGCCGACGGTGTCCATAAAGTCGATAAGATCGCGAAACTCGTCGTCGGTCTCGGTCGGGAAGCCGACCATGGCCGTGGAGCGAATCACAATACCGGGGATGCGCTCGCGAAGGTCGCGGAACAGATCCTCGAGCTCCTGGCGCGAACCGGAGCGACGCATGGCCTTGAGGATGCGCGCATCGCAGTGCTGTACGGGGATATCGATATAGGGCAGTACCTCGGGCGTATCGCGAATCGTCTCGATAAGCTCGTCGGTCATGCCCTCGGGCTGCAGATAGAGCACGCGGACCCAGACGTTATGCGGGCGCACAGCCTCGGCGACGGCACGCAGCAGCTGCGCCAGATTGCGCGGCGAGCCCTCGGCGAAGTCCTCGTCGGCAAAGTCGGTGCCCCAAATGCCCGTGTCCTGGCCGATCAGCACGATCTCGCGCACACCGCCGGCAACCAGGTCGCGCACCTCGGAGATAATGCTCTCGGCATTGCGCGAATGATAGCGACCGCGAATGTAGGGGATCATGCAGAAGCTGCAAAAACGATTGCAGCCATCGGAAATCTTGACGTAGGCAACGGCACCCTCGACGGTACGCTTGACCTGCGGGATATAGGCCGCGATCTCGCGCTCCACGCCCAGTACGCCATCGATGACAGAGACGATACCGTCTTCCTCATCGGCCTTCACAAAGGCCGCGACCTCGGGAAGCTCGTCGGGCAGGTCGTCGCCGTAACGAGACGGCACGCAACCGCACATGACGATGGGGCATGCGCGAACGCCGTCCTGCACCTCGTTAGCGAGCTCGAGCGTGGTCTCGATACTCTCGGACGTCGCCGAGGCGAGAAACGAGCACGTGTTGACGATAGCGATATCGGCATCCTGCGGATCGAATGCCTCCTCATAGCCCGCGGCGGTCAGCAGCGAACGCATGCGGTCGGTGTCAACCTCGTTCTTAGCGCACCCGAGGGTGATGTAGAGCACGGAGCCCAAAGGTGTATCCATGTTGGAGAACGGTCCTTTCGAGTAAGTTAGCGGTAGTTGGTAAACTGCAGCGGCTGGCCGTAGTCTTGGTCGCGCAGGAACTGGATCACGGTCTGCAGCGCGTCCTTAGAGGCCGAGGAAACGCGCAGTTTATCGGCCTCGATGGTCACCTTGACCTTGAGTTTTTGATCCTTGATGTCCTTATTGATCTTCTTGGCGGTCGCCTGGTCAATGCCCTCGACGATATGGCCGAGCACGCGCACGGTACCGCCCGAAGCCGCCTGCGACGCGTCCCAAGAGACAGCCTTAAGATCGATGCCGCGCTTGATGAGCTTAGAGCTCAGCACGTCAATGATCTGCTTGGAGACAAAATCGGCCGGGGCATTGATCGTAAAGAGCTTGTCGCCCTTCGAAAGCTCGATGGTGGCGCCGGAGTCCTTGAGGTCATAGCGCTGAGAGATCTCGCGGGTGGTCTGTTGGAAGGCGTTATCGACCTCCTGCATATTGACCTCGGACACAACGTCGAAGCTGGAATCTTTAGCCATGGTTCTTCCTTTCGGTACGGGGAGCCTTAGTAGCTGTCGTACGAATAGTCATCTGAATCGTTTGCAGTCTGGCCGTCGGGTGCCGTGTCGGTACCGTCGGGAGATTGGGCGTCGGGGCCGGCGGTAGACTGGGCGTCGGGGCCGTCGGCGGTATCGGTGCCGTCGGCACTCTCACCGTCTTCGGAGTCAGTGGTCTCCTTCTTAGGAACGGTAATGGTCACGCGCGCCACGCCCGATGTCTTGGTGTCGTAGCGAACCTTTTCACCGTTCTTGGTAACCGTGACATCGGAGGGCTTGGACGTGGTGATCTCGATCGAGGACTCGGGCGTGTACTCCTGCTCAAAGGGACCGGTTGCCTGGGCGCCAAAGACCGATTTACCGTCGACCTTGACCTCGATCCAGGCGGTCTTGCCCTTGGCAACGGAGACCTTGACCTTGATAACCTCGTCCTCTTTCTTTTTCGCGTTCGCCTTGGCGGCATCGGAATCGGCAGAATCCGTCGCCTCGTCGGTGCCTTCATCCTCGTCAACAGATTCGGTCGTCTTGGAAGACTTCTTGGTCGTCGTCTTGGTGGCCGCGGGCGTCTCGGGCGTCGACTCGGGTGCAGAAGAGCCGCAGCCACGCAGGAGGACCACGATGAGCAGAATCAACAAAAGCGCCACGGCACCGATGCCGGCGTAGATGATGCGCGGATCGAGTCCATTGTTCTGGGGGGCACGTCCACCGCCGCGTCCGCGATTAGAGCCACCGCGACCGTTTACCTGCGGCATACGGCCGCGACTGCTATCGGGACGACCACGATATCCGCCTTGGCTCTGCGAGCCGCGCTGACCCGAACGCGGCGCAAGCTCGCCACGGTTCTGATAGCCACGCTGGCCAGAGCGAGGCGCCGAAGAGCGTTGCCCGTAAGGCTGCGATTGAGAACGGAGGCGCGGCGTCACCTGCGTGGTATCGGCGTCGGCATATCCACCGTGGGAACGCCCGGCAGAAACTCCGCGATAACCACGACCGGAGTAGCCACCGTCGCCGTAACCGGCGCGGGGATCGCGACTCAACCCGCGAGCGGCGGGAAGCGCACGATCATCCGGCATGGGCGTACTGCGAAAGCGATCTCGCTGAGAACGAATCTCCTCGCTGGAGCCCGTCTCGGTGATATAGCCCGCCTGCGGAGGGCGCTGGCCGTACCGCGTCGAGCGACCACCCTGAACCATCAGAAAGCGTCCGTTATCGACCGACGAACGCGAGTTAACGTAGCCGGCAGCATCCTGAAAACGACCGCCCTGCTGCGAGGTCTCGCGTTCATATGCCATGAGGTCATCAAAATAAGCGTTGACGACCTCGCGCGGGTTAAGCCCCAAAAAGCGAGCATAGCTCGAAATCATGCCCTGCGCATAGCCGCGCGGAGGCATCGATGCAAAGTTACCGGTCTCGAAAAACTCGATGATCTGCGGCCTGATTTTGATGGTGTTGGCGACCTGCTGGATGGAAAGGCCCATCCGGCGACGCTGCTCGAGCAGCATGTCACCAAAGCGTGCAGCCATCAGAATCCTCCAAACTCACGATCTTCACGTGCCATCTCGGCGTCGACAGACTCCAACGCGGCGAGCCCCTCCTCGTCCAGCAGGACCTCGCGCGGCTTGGAACCATCGGGCGGGCCGACGACACCCTTTTCTTCCAGCATGTCCATAATACGCCCGGCGCGCGCATAGCCAACCTTGAGGCGGCGTTGCAGCCCAGATGTGGAGCCCAGCTGCGATTCCACCACAATATGGGCGGCCTCCCAGATAAGCGGGTCGTCATCTTGCGGTTCGGCAACGCCCGTGCGAACAATGCCGCCACCAGCCATGGACATGGAAGCGGGCGCCACGGCAGAGAGAATCTCCTCATGGTAGTCGGGCTCGCTTTGCGACTTAACGAACTCGACGATCTCGTTGATCTCGTCGTCCGAAACAAAGCAGCCCTGGATACGGCGGGGCTTACCCCAGTCGACTTTGGAGAACAGCATGTCGCCCAAACCAGTAAGCTTTTCGGCGCCCATCTGGTCGATAATGACGCGGGAATCGATGCCCGTAGCCACGTTAAAGGCAATACGATTGGTGATGTTGGCCTTGATAAGGCCCGTCACCACGTTGGAGCTGGGGCGCTGCGTAGCCACGATAAGGTGAATACCAGCGGCACGGCCCAGCTGGGCGATACGGACGATCGAGGCCTCGACATCCTTGCCGGCTACCATCATCAGGTCCGAAAGCTCGTCGATGATGATGACCAGATAGGGCATCTTTTGCGGCGGGTTATCGTAATGCTCGAACTCGCCGGCGGCCTGCTTTTCGTTATAGGTCGAAATCTTGCGAACGTTGAGGCGCTCGAAGACCTTCAGGCGACGCTCCATCTCGGACACGGCCCACTGCAGCGCACTGGCAGCCTGCTTGGGCTCGGTCACCACGGGCACATAGAGATGCGGCAGGCCGTTATAGCCCGCAAGCTCGACGCGCTTGGGGTCGACCATGATAAGGCGAACGTCCTCGGGAAGGGCGCGCATGAGCAAGGTCGTGATGATGGAGTTGATCATGACCGACTTACCCGAACCGGTGGTGCCGGCGATCAGCAGATGGGGCATCTTGGCGAGGTCGGCGACAACCGGCGTGCCCTCGGCATCGCGACCGATGGCAAGCTCGAGCGGACCGCCCTTCACATAGGGAAGCACGTCGCCCAGGTTGACGTTCTGACGCTTGCGATTGGGGATCTCGATACCCACAAGCGAGGTGCCGGGAATCGGCGCAAAAATGCGCACCGACTGGGCGGCAAGCGAAAGCGCGATATCGTCCTCGAGGCTCGAGATCTTACTCACGCGCTCGCCCTCACCGGGCTGCAGCTTAAAGGTCGTGACCGTGGGGCCGGCAATCCAGCCGACGACGCGGGCGCTACGGCCAAACTCAAGCAAGGTGGACTGCAGCGACTCGGCAGTCTGTTCCAGCTCCTTGTCAGAAGACGCGGAGGACGCCGACTGCGGGTTGGCATGCAGGATTTCGAGCGGCGGGAGCTTGAGGCCGTCCTCTTGGTCGCCCTCGGCATCGGCATTGGTACCGTCCGCTCCCCCATCGCCGGCTGCAACAGAAGCAGCGGAAGCCGTGGGGGCGGAGGCATCGGAAACCTTGGGATGCTTTAGGAAGTCAGGGATCTGCGGAGCTGCCGAAACGGGATTCACGGCAAACGGCGGCTCGGACTCGTCAGCCTTGTCCGGATCGTCTTCCATCGAAAACTGTCCGGTGACCTGTCCTGCCTTGGCACGGCGACGCGGCAGTAAGGTTGTCTTGGCGGTCTCGAGCGGAGCCTCGTCGTCCTCGTCATCGCCCTCGGTGAGTTCGATTTCGCTATCGGACCAAGACGGGTCGGGCTCGCTCGTGTTGAGCTTGGGCGCGGCCTTGCCCTTCTTGGTATGGCGGCGCGGCAGCAACGTGGTCTTGGCTCGCTCGGCCTCCACGGTCTCGGACACATCGACAAACGGGTCATCGTCCTCGTCGTCATCCAAAACCGAATCGACATCGCCACCCATGACCGTGGTCACGGCGGCGTCAGTTCCCTTCTGACGCAGGATGCTCAGGTGCGGACGGGCGACGCCGGGAACCGACAGGGCCTCTTCGTCGCCCCACGGGCTCGCATTGACATCGGCACGACGGCGCTCGGCAAAATCGGCGGCGCGATCGCGTGCGGAGCGCAAAACGCCGCCCACCGAGAAGCCGATAATGACCAGGCCAACGACGACAAGGCCCAGCAAGACAACCATGGCAATAGGTTTACCCAGGGCGTTTTGCAAGGTACTTGCGATAAAGGCGCCAATGTAGCCGCCCGAGGCGGAAAGGTTCTGCGGCGTAAACATGAGGTCACACGAATCGCTCGTGCCCGGCACCATCAGCGACAGGATAGAGACAATGGCCACAAAGACCACGGCGCCGCCCGCGACCGAGCGAATGTTGAGCGGCGAGTCCTCACCCAAAAAGAGCGTGGCGGCGAACAGCAAGATGACGATCGGCAGCACGTAAGCGCCCAGGCCAAAGCCGAGGTGATAGAAGCCGGCGACAGCAGCCGTCACGGGCGCCGTTGCCGGCGAAATCACGGCAATGAAGGATGCAATCGCCAAAACGGCAATGACCACGCCGGCGATATCGCGATTGGCCGAAGGCTCGACCAGGGGCTCGAACTCATCGAACTCGGACTCGTGGCCCTTATTGGCACGCAGATGGGAACCGGCACCCTTCGCAGATGCCGGTTGGTTGTTGGCCTTATTGCCTTTGGCGTTTTGTGCAGATCCGCGCGCCAAACTAAACCTCCATGACGACCGGGATGATCATCGGGCGAGTGCGCGTACGGCTCCAGATAAAGTTGGAGAGCGAATCGCGCACGGCTTTGCGAATGGCATCGGAGCCGCTGCTGGTAAAGCTAAACTTGCCCTTCTCGATCGTCTTCATGATGGCTGCGGAGGCATCCTCGGAGAACTGATCGTCGATGGCAAACGAAACGCCGCGGCCCGAGAACTCGATAGCCTCGATCTTCTTGTGCTTGAGCGAGACGATGGCAACGGCCGTGACCATACCGTCGTTGGCGAGCTTTTGGCGATCGCGCAGGACGATGGGATCGGTGTCACCGATGCGCAGACCGTCGACATAGACGACGCCGGACTCGACGGGCGTACCGCGCTTTACGATACCACCGCGCATCTCGAGCGTGTCACCGTTGTCGAGGATAAAGATGTGATCGTCCTTGATGCCCATCTTACGGGCAAGCTGGGCATGGGCGCGCAGATGCACGGCTTCGCCGTGAACCGGCATAAAGTAGGTAGGCTTGGCCATGGCCATCAGAAGCTTGAGCTCCTCCTGGCTGCCGTGGCCCGAGACATGAACGAGTGCGCGATTCTTATCCCAGACGTCGCAGCCGAGCTTGGCCAGGCTGTTGACGACCTGCTGGACGGCCTTCTCGTTGCCGGGAACGGGAGTTGCCGAAAGAATGACGGTATCGCCCTCGTGGATGGAGAGCGTCTTGTGCTCGCCGTTAGCCATGCGGGACAGGGCCGACAGCGGCTCGCCCTGCGAACCGGTGCACATGACGACGATCTTATCGTCAGGCAGGTTATCGATATCGAAGGCATCGAGGATATCGGCATCGTCGATGTTGAGGTAGCCCAGCTCGCGCGCCACGCGGGTGTTGGTGAGCATGGAGCGTCCGGTCACGACGACCTTGCGGCCGCACTTGCGAGCGGCGTCGCAAATCTGCTGTAGGCGATGGATGTGGCTCGAGAACGACGCGACGAACACGCGGCCCGGGGCGTTCTTGATGGCGTGCAGCAGGTTGGGGCCGACTTCGGCCTCGGACTTGGTAAAGCCCGGAACCGTGGCGTTGGTGGAGTCGGAAAGCAGCAGGTCGATGCCCTGTTTAGCAAAGCGGCTGATGGCGGCATAGTCGGGCGTGACGCCATCGATGGGCGTCTGGTCGAGCTTAAAATCGCCCGTGTGCATGACGGTGCCCTGATTGGTGCGAATGAACACGCCCAGAGCGCCGGGGATGGAGTGCGTCATGGAGAAGAAATCGAGCGAGATGCCACCGAGATTGACGTGGCTGCCGCCCTTGACCTCACGGAACTTGGGCGCGCGAATGCGGAACTCGGAGAGCTTACCCTCGATAAAACCGAGCGTCAGCTTGCTCGAGAAGATGGGCACCTTGTTGTTGAGGTCCTGCAGCAGGTACGGAAGCGAACCGGTGTGGTCCTCGTGGCCATGGGTGACGATGATGCCGCGGAGCTTCTCCTCGTTCTCCAGGACATAGGTGTAGTCGGGAAGCACCAGGTCGATACCGGGCTGGGAGTCATCCGGGAACATGAGGCCGGCGTCGACGAGCACCATGTCGTCGCCGCACTCGAAGACCGTCATATTCTTGCCGATGCCGTCAAGGCCGCCAAGCGGGATGATCTTCAAGGGAGATGATTTTTTAGCTGCCATAGGTTAGTGTGGTTTCCTTTCTTCGAAACGGGTCTGGAACAACCGACGGGGCGCTTCTGGCAAACCGACCGCCGGGAACGTACAAACATGCATCACAGAGTCGATGCAATAACCACAGTATGATACCCATTTGCCCACCAACAGACCACCCATGCATCAAAGCCCCATCTGAACCGGTCTATCCCGCCGGTCTGCGGCCATCGGGGGCCGGGGCGGGTTAAGTTTGCTGCTCTACAGTCCTGCGCAAGACGGAAAGCACATTAAGTGCTTTCCTTTGCGTGCGGAACTCGCGACAAACTTAACCCGCCCCGGCCCCCGATGGCCGCAGACCTGCCAAAAAGAGACAGGTTTATTTTGGTTGGTTTTATCTGGGGATATGCCGGGTGTACAGCTATCGACAATTCAGAAAAAAGGAAAGCCGAATTTACCATCTGACAAAATCGCAACCCGCATCCACCAGCCCTTTTTCTATTCCCGGCGGGGTCCGCGGGTAAAGTTTATCGCGAGTTCCGCACGAACAGGAGGCCACTTAATGTGGCCTCCGTCGTGAGCAGGACTGTAGAGCAGGAAACTTTACCCGCGGACCCCGCCGGGAATAGCAAAAGGGCGACCCCTGTCCAGAGTCGCCCTTATTGAGCAGTGTATGTACGGCTGTTACTCAGCGTCGTGGTGACGGCGGGGCTTGCGGCCTCCGTTGTCGCCGGGACGGCGCGGACGGTCACTGCGCTCGGAGCGCTCGCGACGCGAACGCTCACGGCGCTGGAAGTGCTCGCCGTCGCCCTCGGAGGCACCCTCGGCGCGAGCAGGGGCCTCGGGCTTGTCAAGACGATCGAGCGAGATCTTGCCGCGATCGTCGACCTCGATGACGACGACCTTGACCTCGTCGCCCACATTGAGGACGTCCTCGACCTTCTCCACGCGACCCTTGGCGACGCGGGAGATGTGCAGCAGGCCGTCCTTGCCGGGCAGCAGGTTGACGAAGGCGCCGAAGGGCTGGATGGAGACCACGCGACCGGTGTACTCCTCGCCCGGCTCGGGAACCTTGATGATGAGCTTGATGCGCTCGACGGCCTGGTCGACGGACTCGCCGGTGCCGCCGACAAAGACGGTGCCGTCCTCCTGGATGTCGACCGAAGCGCCGGTCTCGTCCTGGATACCGCGGATGACCTTGCCGCCGGAGCCAATGACGTCGCGAATCTTATCGGTAGGAACCTGGATGGAGACGATGCGCGGAGCGGTGCTGCGTGTGGTGTGGCGCGGCTCGGGAATCACATCGAGCATCTTCTGCAGGATGAAGGCGCGACCCTCCTTGGCCTGCTGCAGGGCGCGGGCCAGGATGTCGAAGGTAAGGCCGGTGGCCTTGTTGTCCATCTGCAGGGCGGTGATGCCCTCGGTGGTGCCGGTGACCTTAAAGTCCATGTCGCCCAGGAAGTCCTCGAGACCCTGGATGTCGGACAGGACCACGGTCTTGCCCTCCTCCTGGATCAGACCCATGGCGATACCGGAGACCGGGCGCTTAATGGGCACGCCGCCGTCCATAAGGGCGAGCGTGGAGCCGCAGGTCGAAGCCATCGAAGAGGAGCCGTTGGACTCCATGACCTCGGAGACCACGCGGATGGCGTAGGGGAACTCGTTCTCGTCGGGGAGCACCGGGAGCAGGGCGCGCTCGGCAAGGTTGCCGTGGCCGATCTCGCGGCGCTTGGGGCTGCCCATGCGGCCGGTCTCGCCGGTGCAGAACGGCGGGAAGTTATAGTGGTGCATGTAGCGCTTGCCCTCGGTGGGCTCGATGGTATCAAGACGCTGGCCCTCGTTGAGCATGCCGAGCGACAGGACGGAGAGCACCTGGGTCTGGCCGCGCTGGAACAGGCCGGAGCCGTGAACGAGCGGCAAGTAGTTGTCCTTCACCATGATGGGACGGATCTCATCGGCGGCACGGCCGTCGACGCGCTCACCGGTCTCGACGACCATGGTGCGCATGGCCTTCTTCTCGAGCTTCTTGAGCGCCACAGGGATCTCGCGCTCCCAAGCGGCCTGCTCCTCCTCGGTGAACTCGGCACGGATGGACTCCTTCAGAGCCTCGACCTTGCCGATACGGGAGAGCTTGTCGGCGTCGCGAAGGGCGGCTGCCATCTCGTCGTAGTGAGCGAAGATGCGCTCCTGGACCTCCTCGACGGGTTGGTCGAGCGGGTACTCCTTCTTGACGATGGGGCCGTTGACCTGCTCCCACTCGGCGACGAACTCGTGTTGAGCCTGGCAGAAGGCAGCAAGGGCTTCCTGGCCAAACTTCATAGCGGCGAGCATATCATCCTCGGAGATCTCCTCGGCGCCGGCCTCGACCATCGAGATATAGTCGGCAGAGCCGCCCAGCTCCAGGTCCAGATCCGAGTTCTCGCGCTCCTCGTAGGTGGGGTTGACGATAAACTCGCCGGTCTCCACGTTACGGCCGATGCGCACGCAGGCAAGCGGGCCCTCGAAGGGAACGCCGCCGAGCGTCATGGCCAGGGAAGCACCCATGACGTTGATGACGTCGAAGGGGTTGACCTGGTCGGCGACGAGCGAGGTGGCGACGATGTGCACCTCGTTGCGGAAGCCGTCCGGGAAGCTCGGGCGAATCGGACGGTCGATCATGCGCGCGGTGAGCGTGGCCTTCTCGCTGGGACGGCCCTCACGCTTGAGGTAACCACCCGGGATGCGGCCGGCGGCGTACATCTTCTCGTTGAAGTCGACGGTCAGCGGGAAGAAGTCGTAGTTCTTGCGCTCCTTAGAGACGACCACGGTGTCGAGCATCGTGGTGTCGCCCTGCTTGACCAGGCACGCGCCGGTGGCCTGCTTGGCAAGCTCGCCCGACTCAAAGGTGTAGGTCTTGCCGTACAGCTCAAAGGTCTTGGATACGAGTGTCATTGTTCTCCTTTACCCCACAGGCCCCTTGCCTGCGGGCTTCTCATGTGACGCGGGCCCCCTGCCCCCGCCACGCTTCAGAGCGTGATTGTTCACGCCCTTACACAAAAAGAGCGCCCCGCTGCGCAGGACGCTCTTAGCATGTACAAATCCTTACTGGATGTTGTCGCGGATGCCCAGAGCCTTGATGAGCTCACGGTACTCGACGATGTCGTTCTTCTTGATGTAGGAGAGAAGACGACGACGGCGGCCGACGAGCATGAGCAGGCCACGACGGGTGTGGAAGTCCTTCTGGTGGGACTTCATGTGCTCGGTCAGCTCCTTGATGCGCTCGGACAGGATGGCGACCTGAACCTTGGGGTTGCCGGTGTCGACCGGGGTGTTACCGAACTGGGCAGTCAGCTCAGCCTTGCGCTCTTTGGAAACAGTCATTGTTTCACCTTTCGTTTCTTGTCGCCCGCGGGCGACATTATACGCCTCGGACTGGGAAGCCGCCGGTGGAGCGAGCATCCAAGGTCGAGGTACCAACAGGTCGGTATGTTACCACAAGCGGCCCGCGCCTGCGCATCATCACCGACCCAACATGAATTCCATCGCACGGAGGCGCTGATCGGTGTGCGTCGCAGCCCAAACATGCGAAAGCCCCAATAAAAAGGCAGCGGTATGGGGATCGATCCTCTCGGCCATGAGTGCATCGAAGGTCATGGACATGAGGGCGCGCAGCCACGCGACCTCACCGGTCGACACCAGCTCGGCACCCGGAACGCTCGACGCGCACGACCCGCACATGAGCCCGCCCGCCCGGGGCGAAAAATACGACAGCATGGGGTCTCCGCACAGCACGCAGGCCGAAAAATCGGGTCGATAGCCAACGTGCGACAGCAGCTTAAAGACATATGCCGCCACAAGTAGATCCATATGCGCCGTGTCGAGCCCGCTGCCCACCAGGGCAAGCGCTCGCTGCGTGATGGCAAAGGTAAATGGATCCTCGGCGTCCTCAAACGAGCACACGCGCGCGACCTCGGCGATCGCGCTTGCGGCACAGGTCGTCTCGTAATCGGGCGCAGCGCCGAGCGGCGCCTCCATAAGCTCGGCCTGGGAAACCACGTCGAGCGACCGTCCATGCGCGAGTAGCATATCGACGGTGCAGAACAGCTCGCAGCGCGCAGCAAGGCGCCCACCGGGTTTGCGGGCGCCCTTTGCCACGGCGCGAACCTGCCGACCCCGCTCGTCAAGCATCGTCAAGATCAGGTCCGTCTCTTTGAGCTTCGTCTTATCGAGGACGAGCACCTTCGTGCGATATGTCCGGGAGCCTGCCATGCGCGCCGCGCGTCCTTAGTCCTCGGCGTTGTAGCCGAAGCGGCGAATCTGGGCCTCGTCGTCGCGCCAACCGGCCTTGACCTTCACGTCCAGCTCCAAAAAGACCTGCGTGCCAAAAATGCGCTCGAGATCGCGGCGGGCGTCGATACCGATATGCTTGATCATCTCGCCGCCCTTGCCGATGATGATGCCCTTTTGGCCCTCACGCTCGACGTAAATGGTGGCGTGCACGCGCAGCACCTTCTTGGTCTGCTCGAGCGCATCGCAGATCACGCCAACGGAGTGCGGGATCTCATCACGGGTGCGGCGCAAGACCTTCTCGCGCACAAACTCGGCAACGAGCGTCTCATCGGAAGCGTCGGTACCCATGTCCTCGGGAAACCAACGCGGGCCCTCGGGCAAAAAGTGCGCAACGGTCTCGATGAAGGCGTCGACGTTGAAGTTCTTGACCGACGACGTCACGATCTCATCGTCATAGTCCATGAGCTCGTGGGCGGCCTTTAGCTGTTCCATGACCTGTGCGGGATCAGCCTCATCGGCCTTGGTGAGCACCAAGACTTTCTTGGAACGGACGCTCTTGACGCGATCGGCAACCCAGGCGTCTCCCCTGCCGATCGGCTTGGTGGCATCAATCAAAAACGCGACGACATCGACATCGTTCAGCTCGAACAGCGCGCTCTTGTTGAGCTCGGACCCAAGGCCGTCCTTGGGCTTGTGAATACCCGGGGTATCGACAAAGACCAGCTGGTAGCCGGGACGGTTGACGACGGCGCGCATGCGGCGGCGGGTCGTCTGGGCCACCGGCGAGGTGATGGCGACCTTTTTGCCATAGCAGGCGTTGAGCAGCGTGGACTTGCCGGCGTTGGGGCGGCCGACAAGCGCCACGAAGCCGCTGCGGAAACCGGGCTCAACGTCGCCAAAGCCCACGAGGCTATCGTCCTCGTCGCACAGGGCGTCGAGTTCCTCGTCGCTCATGCCCTCAAACGGGTCTAACTCCTCGATCTCCTCGTATGCCTCGGCCGCTTCGGTATCCACCGCATCCAGGGACTCGTCATCCAGAGTTTCATCGATAGGCAGCATAGTGTCGGACATGGAAATCCCTTTCTAAATAAAGTCGAGTGCGTGGGCAAATACCAGCAAGCCCACAATCGCGGCGGTGATGGAAAGTACGTATACGGAGGCGGCGGCGATATCCTTCGCACGCTTTGCCAACGGATGGAGCTCCTGAGTCGCCAGGTCGACGATCGCCTCCATGGCGGTGTTGCACAGCTCGCCGTGAATCACCAGGCCACAGCAGATGATAACCGTGGCCCACTCGGCAATGTCGAGCCCCACGATGCAGCCGGCAATGACGGTGCACACGCCCGCCACGAGCATGACCTTAATGTTACGCTCGGTTTTAACGGCGGTGACGAAGCCCTCCATAGCGTAGGAGAACGACTTTAAGAAGGACGGATGGTCCTTGTTCGATCCGGGAATCATAGACGGCTCCTAGTCGTGGGCGTGGTTGGTGAT
>DXZN01000038.1 GCA_019419645.1 Collinsella sp.
ATTATTTTCCGGTTCGACGAACAGCCGATCGTGTCAAATTTGGTCTAACAGAGCCAAATGATTAAACTGTGTCGCGTCGATAGCCGGTTAGTGCATGGGCAGACCGTGTTCTCTTGGTATCCAACGCTTGAAGCAAACGCTATTCTTGTGGTTTCAGATGAGTACGCCGCAAGCAAAGAGCGAATTCAAGCGCTGCGAATTGCAAAACCCGCTGATGCCAAATTGGTTGTCAAAAGTGTAGAAGATTCCATCGTGGCCCTTAACGGAAGCGCGGTGGATAAATACGAGCTAATTGTTGTTGCGGGAAATGTACATGACGCCTGTGAAGTTGCGCGTGCGTGTCCAAAAATAACGTCTGTGAATTTAGGCGGCGCTCGACCGTTGGGGGATAGCGTAAAGGAGCTTGGCCCTGCTGTGCGCCTTTCCCAATCCGATATTAATGAAATTAAGAAAGCCATGGCTGATGGAATCGAGTTCGAGGTAAGGCAGGTTGCTAGCGAGAAAAAACGCATCGTAACAAGTTTTGATTTGTAGGAAGAGGGAGAAATATGCTGCTTCAAGCTTTTCTGGTTGGTCTTGCCGCTGCGATAGGTCAATCGGATTATTTACTCGGTACTGCGATGGTCGAGCGGCCGATTGTCCTCGGAGCGATTGTCGGTATTTTTTTGGGTGATATTCCGACTGGCGTTATTGTTGGTTTCCAGCTCGAACTCGCGTTCATGGGGGTCTGGCAGGTTGGTGCTGCCGTGCCGCCCAACGTAATTGTTGGTTCAGTTTTGGGAACAGCCTTTGCGATTACTATGGGTGCGGGTCCCGAGACCGCTCTGACTATTGCTATGCCCACTGCGGTGCTTGCCGGCATGTTTGACAGCCTTATGTATAGCGTTGTTACGCCTCCTATGGCTGTCTGGGCTGATCGTGGCGCCGAAAAAGACGACCCCAAAACGATTGCAGCCGCTATGTGGACCAATGGAATTCTCTACATCATTGCGCTTGGCTTGATTTGCGGCGTGGCTTTTTACGTTGGAAATGATGCTGTTCAGGCACTGATTGACGCCATTCCTGATTGGCTTACGAATGGGCTTACGATCGCAACGGGTATTCTGCCCGCGCTTGGATTTGCGCAGCTTATGTCAATCCTGTCCACCAAGGAGCTGAGCTTCCTATTCTTTGGAGGCTTCTTGCTGAGTGCCTATCTAAACATTCCGACGATCGGTATCGTGGCGTTTTCGCTGATCCTGATTGGGATTCTCAATATGGCTCACATTTTTATGCCTGCCAGTGCGGCGGTCGCTAAGGAGGTTGACGATGACAACGAATTCTAATGATGTTCTTGAGCTCTCGCCGGAGTCAAATAAATCGACCGATAAGAGAATAACCAAGAAAGACTTAAAGGCGTTATTTTGGCGTAGCTTTCCACTCAACATCATGTGGAGCTTTGACCGACAAATGAACGTTGGTTTCTGCTACGACATGATTCCGGTAATCAAGCGGTTATACGATAAGCCTGAAGACCGGATCGAGGCATATAAGCGTCATCTTGAGTTCTACAATATTCAAGTTACGTTTAATCCTCTGGTCGCCGGCATTGTGGCCTCCATGGAGGAGGAGAACGCCAACAATCAGGACTTTGACACCGCCTCAATTAACGCCATGAAAGCATCGCTTATGGCTCCGCT
The DNA here is from genome assembly GCA_019419645.1 of Collinsella sp. Lineage (GTDB taxonomy): Bacteria > Actinomycetota > Coriobacteriia > Coriobacteriales > Coriobacteriaceae > Collinsella. Next base: position 1,680 of record DXZN01000038.1, read on the forward strand.
TTCCGGTATTGGAGATTCACTGATTGCCAGTACGCTTCGCATGATTGCGACGGGCGTTGTGACAGGACTTTGCCTTTCGGGCAGTCTGCTCGGCCCAATCCTGTTCCTGCTTCTTTATAATGTCCCAACGATCCTGATCCGCTGGTTTGGGCTTCAGTATGGTTATTCGCTTGGCAGTGGCATGATTTCGAAGCTGAACGATTCTGATGTAATGCACAAAGTTACGTCCGGCCTGGCGATTGTGGGACTAATGGTAGTTGGTGGAATGGTGGCGACCACCGTTGCAGTTACCACTCCGCTCGCTCTTAACTTCGGCGACACCGCGTTTAAGTTGCAGGAAACGCTCGATGGGATATTCCCGGCTCTTTTGCCGCTCTGCGCGTTCGGGATCATGTGTCTTTGCAATAAGAAACAGGTCAAAATTATTTGGCAGATTGTGGGCATTCTCGCTGCGGGTATTGTGCTCGGCGTCCTGGGGATTTTGGGCTAGAGAAGGCGTCCATCTTTTGAGATGCTGAACTCGAAGGACGATGCGTCTGCTCGCCAAACGGTTTTTGAATAGTGGAGCGGCATTTCATCGCAGGCATATGTGACGTGCTCGACAACGCTCACGGGGGCTCCAACGATATAACCGAGAAGGTTTGCTTCTTGGAGCCCCGCTATTCCTGCGGTGATTTTGAGCTTCTCAATACCGGTTGCGATGCTGTAATGGTTGGCGATCAGGTCGAAAAGACTGGCATTGTCTGTGAGAAGCTCCAGTAGTCCGGGCAGAGTGCCCTGCGTTGCATAAACGGTGTCGATGGCGCAGGGGGCATTTTCGATATAAACCAAGCGCGCAACTCGTTGCACTACGGTTCCGTTGTCAATTTTGAGCTCCCGTGCAATGTGGGCATCAGCCTTGATCAAGCCTGTTTCCAGGATGGACTTGGTTGTTTTATCGCCGTATTGGGGGTCGGAGCTCAAATTGAAAATGGTGCTTGTTCCTCGTTTCAGGGTGAGCTTCGATGGGTTTACGAATGTTCCCTTGCCTCGCAGGCGGTAGAGCAAGTTTTGGTCAATGAGATTCTGTACGGCGCGTCTTACGGTGATCCTGCTTACTTTGTATTGCTTGCAAAGCTCGGTTTCGGTGGGAATCTGACTGCCGCCGGGGAGTTCGCCAGAAACTATTTTCTTGAGGATATCGTTTTCAACGGTCTGATAGAGAAGCTCTGGCTGAGTGAGCTCGTCTTTTGCTGCAGGCATGGTGGGCCCCTTGGTCTTCAGTTTCTTTAGTACATAGATATACGACAACTGAGGACATCATAAGCCGTTATCTCAAAAGTTATGGAAATATCGATTTGGCGTTATCGCCGAGAGGGGATTTAAGATGGGCAGACAATACGACGAGGCGTTGATTGGCGCCATCTCCGGTCGCTCGTTTATAACCGAGAAGAGGGGGCTCGAGGTTCAAATTCGTCCGGTTCCTGATGATGAAAGAGAGCATGTGCTTGACCCACGAATTCTCGAGGTATCTCGCAAGAAGATGCGGAATGTTAGCATGTCTCCGAGCTGGACGAGCCTTATTGGAATGCGCCATCGCCCGGATAAGCCGACATACCGCCTACTCGATGGTGAGGTTCAGCGCGATGAGATCCTCATGGAGGCGGCCGATCGCTATATAGATTTATTCGTCTGGACGCCACCAAATCATAAGAAGGCAAGTCCAGCGCTTGTTTACCTGCATGGCGGCGCGTTTATGGCGGGGAATGTTCTGCAATTTGAACATCAGCTCGAGTTCATCGCCGAAAAGTCTGGTGCAGTGGTGGTTTATCCAGAATACCGCTTGGCGCCGGAGACGGCATTTCCCGGGCAGATCGAGGATTGCGTTCTTGCTCTTGATTATGTGTGCGAGCATGCCGGGGATCTCGGAATCAATCCTCATAAAATAATGGTCGCCGGCGACTCCGCAGGAGGAAGCCTTACTAATGCGTGTGTTCAGCTCAGGGGTGCTGGAGCTGTAGCCCATGCCTTCGAAATCTATCCTGAAGTCGACCTTGCGGGCGAACAGGGCGAGGGATATAAGGATTTTCCTGCGATAGCCGATCAAGAGGACGTTGCGCGTTTTCGCATCGACCATCTTCGCGATTCGGACGGCCCGATGGTCGAACTTTGTGCACACGGAAAAATGTCTCCTCATGACCCGTTGATTTCTGCGCTAATGCTTGAGGACTGCACTGATTTCCCCCCGGTGACTATCGTGACATCCGAATACGATCCGCTTCGTATCCCCGATGAAAAATGGGCTACAAAATTACGGTCTTCAGGAATCGATGTCGAGGTCATCGAATATGCCGGATGTGACCATGGTTTCTTCGATCATTTTGGCGTGTACCCGCAATCGGAAGACGTGTGTTTGTTGATGGCTGAGAAGCTTAAAGAAATGGCTGCACAATAACGTCTCTCGGCGATAAGGGACTGAAGTCGCCTGTGTTTCTGCATTCGTGGTTCTCAGTCTGATTAAAAATGAGGCTTGCTCCTTGCCCGAGTGGGTGGGGAGCAGTTTGTTTTTTGTAGCGATGCGAGGCGAGTGCCGCGCACTTTAGATCGCCATTTTGCTTCGCTGTATACCACTTGACGTAATAAAAGAGGCAAGGGCGGTGCGAGGGCCAACAGTCATTCTAAGCTCGGATTCGTATTCTAAAAAGGTTGTTTCGGTTGCGCGGTACAATATAGCAAAAAAGAATGATAAAATGAATTCGAAAAAGAATTCATTTTTAGGAGGTATGTATGCCTGCTTTGCAGATGCTCGACAACCTTGTTCCAATTAGCGATTTCAGCCACGGTAAGGGCTCGGCTGCATTTTCGAAGGTTGGGGACGACAATCCTGTTGTGGTTCTCAAACACAACAAGCCAGCGTTTGTGATTGTTACACCCGATGAATATAGGGAAGCGAAGCAAGCGGAGGAGGACCTCACCTTGTTAACGTTGGCGCTTAAGAGAATGGCTGTGGCAAGTGACGATGCGCTTGTTTCCCTGTCTGATGTTATGGAAGAGCTGGGTGTGAGCCAGGACGAACTCGATCAGATGGATGAGGTCGAGTTTGAATGAGTGGGTACGAAGTCGCTTTCTACCCGGATGCTCTCAAGGATATTAAGCGTCTGGACGGCTCCCAACGAAAGATCGTCCTTAAGGCTATAGAAAAAATCAGAACGAACCCATTGCCGCAGAACGAAGGTGGATTCGGCAAGCCTCTTGGAAACAAGGCAGGTACGGATTTGACTGGCTTTATGAAGATCAAGCTCAGGGGAAGTGGCATTCGAATCGTGTACCGCCTCATCAGAATTAAAGAAAAGATGGCCATCGTAGTGGTAGGCGCTCGCGAAGACATGGAAGTCTACCGAACTGCTCAGAGACGAGAACTCGATTTCGAGAAATGGGCGGAAGAGAATATCTAGCTTTAACGATGAACGACGAGTGAGCGTTGGTGGGGCCCTGACGAATTAGATTCGTCAGGGTTTTTCGCTGAACCAATTGCCTTCAGCCTCCGTTGACCTTTCCTTCCAATTCATCAGCCAACGTACGTCATAGCAATCCCCGGTAGGTCGCAGGGCGCTTCGCGGGCGGGCCAGGCTTTATCTTCACTCCGGTTGCTTCGCAAAGTCGTTCAGATAAAGCCTGGCCCGCCCGCGAAGCGCCACAAAGACCGCAGGGACGGGAGCAGCTATACTACTCTCAGTAGTTAAGGGTCGCGGATCCGCCGCGTCGCCGCTCTCAACAGGAGGTCTTTGTTTATGGCAGATCAAAAGCCGGTCGTCGGGATCATCATGGGTTCCAAGTCCGATCTGGGCGTTATGGAAGGCTGCACCGCCGAGCTCGAGGCGCTTGGTGTGCCCTATGAGCTCGTCATTGCGAGCGCACACCGCACGCCGGCGAAGGTCCACGAGTGGGCCTCGACTGCCGCCGATCGCGGTATCAAAGTGATTATCGCCGCCGCCGGCAAGGCCGCTCACCTGGGTGGTGTCGTGGCTGCCTTTACGCCGCTGCCGGTCATCGGCGTGCCTATGAAGACGAGTGACCTGGGCGGCATGGATTCGCTGCTGTCGATGGTGCAGATGCCTTCGGGCGTGCCCGTGGCCTGCGTTGCCATCAACGGCGCCAAGAACGCCGCCATCTACGCCACGCAGATTCTGGGCGCTTGCGACCCCGAGTACCGCAAGGTTATCGAGAAGATGAAGCAGGAGATGGCCGACGCCTAGGCGTTCCGCCGTTTCACCGCAGTATAAGGAGAGCCATGTCCGACTATCAGGGAAAACGATTCAAGGCTTCTCAGATTCCCGATCCGTCGAAGCCGGGTGCTGCCCATGCGGCACAGCAGGGTCGGACATCCTCTCCTCAGCAGCCGCGAGCGGCGCGTCCTGTGACGCCGGCGACGCACCGACGCCAGGACGCGCCGGCGGCGTATCGCCCCTCGTCATATGGCGCGGCAAAGAAGCAGGCCCGGACGACGAGGCAACCGAGCGGCGCGCCGTCCAGCTACACCGAGCCGCCGCGTAAGAAGCGCCGCTCCATTATTCCCATTCTGCTCATCATCATCGGTATTGGCCTGATCGTTGCTGCGGCCGCTATCTTTATCAACGCGCAGATTGGCTACAAGCAGGCGAGCGAGTCGTATCAAAAAATCGAAAAGCAATATGTGAGCGACAAGGACGCCAGTGGCGTGCCAATTATCGACTTCAATGCGCTTGCCCAGACAAATCCCGAGGTTGTGGGTTGGATTTACGCGCCCGGCACCAACATCAACTACCCCGTGGTGCAGACCAACAACAACTCCAAGTACCTCAACACGCTGTTCGACGGCACCGCCAATGCGTCGGGTGCCATCTTCCTGGATAGCGACGACACCGCGCCGGGCATGGTGGATCAGCAGACCACGATTTACGGTCATCACATGAACGACGGTTCGATGTTCAACGTGATTTCGGATACGACCGATCAAGCGACGTTCGACAGCATGGACTACGTGTACTACATCACACGTGACGCGACGTATAAGCTGCGTCCGCTGGCGACCAAGGTGGTCGAGGACACGTATGCCAAGGCGCGCACGCCCAACTTTGAGGGCGATGACGGACTGAAGAATTATCTGTCCGAGATGCTCGACGGTGCCTCTGCCGTGGCGAGCGATGCCACCGATCGTGCCGCTTCGGCAACCAAGGTCGTAACGCTTGTGACCTGCCGTTCGCTGTCATTTAGCAATACGCGCGCCGTCATGGTGCTCACGCCGGTCGAGGAATAAAGTGTCCGGGCCCCGTCCCAAAAAGACTACCCTGGAAATCAAAAGGAGAAATGATGCTTGAGAACGGCAAATCGATGCCTTCGGTTGATGCTTGGCTGCGCGAAGCCAAGGCCGATGTTTCGGCGGCTGATTGTGGGATGTACCTGACACACAACGGCGTGGTGCGCGCGACGCCCAAGGCCGAAGTGCGCGGAGTCGAGACCGATGGCGTGGCGCCAGGCCACAAGGTGGGCGGCATGGTGTTTGGCTTCGATGCCGAAAAGGTGCAGGCCGCTATCGAGGCGACGCGCACGATGCCGGGTATCGGCTATGTGCGCATGTGGCTGGCGAGCGGCGAGCTTACCGTGGGCGACGACATCATGCTCGTGCTCATTGGCGGAGACATTCGCCCGCATGTGGTCGATGCGCTGCAGTCGCTCGTCGGCACCATCAAGAACGAGTGCGTGAGCGAGGTCGAGCGCGAGGCGTAAGGCCTCGTCGGCAATCCGAGTCTGTCTATAGCGAAAGCCCGCCGGCAGTTCATGTAGATCTGCCAGCGGGCTTTGATGTGTTGGAGCTATTTTGCTCTGGCGTTTGCTACACGCGTGTGGCGTCCTTGGGGCTCATGGTCATACTCTGAAAACGGTTCTCCATATATTCGTTATCGAAATGCTTGTCATAGAACTGTGCGACGGGAATATTTCGAACGGTTCCGTTGACGCGCTGATACCAATAGTCGAGCGATTGCAACGTCATGACGCCGTCGATCAACATGACGGCGGTCAGGATGACGGTAGCAGAGTAGCGGCGTTTCCATGGAATCATATTGATGAGCTTAAGCAGGCGCGGTAGCAAGACCTTGATCCAGATGAGGCCACCCAGGCCCCACATGCAGGCAAACGGCGTGCATGTGCGTCCCCCGGTTAATACCGCGATGGGATCGGGCATGCCGAATAGCCTAATGTGTGAATAGCTCCACGACACCACGCCAAATGAGGTCTGCATAAACCAGCCTACAAACACCTCGAAAGCGCCGCCGATCAGGGCACTTACCAGGAAAATGATGAGAGGATTCTTTTTATAGAAGCGGTTGAGCGCCATGGTCATGAGCACCGCGCCAAATCCGTAGATGGGGCTAAAGGGGCCAAATAGCATACCGGCACGGTCCTGATAGACGCCGGGATCGACGACGACCATATGCCAGACTTCCTCGAGAATGAGACCTAACACGCTGCAGACGAAGAATACCCAGAACAGGTTGAAGTAGTTGAGCTTGATGTAGCCCTCGCCGGTTTCGTCGCGGCCGAGCATCCCCTCGGCGGCGGCATCGCGGTCGAGCATCTCTTGCAGACGGCGCTGCAGTTCGCGCTCCTGGCGTAGCGTGGGGTCGACGGTGGCCGACAGCGCAATGAGGATGACAAGCTGGACGGCGGGGCGCAGCAGGAAGGGTCCGATGCCCTGGAGCATCACGTCAACTAAAAGCTCCACGACGGTAAATGCGATGAGGACGTAAGACAGGCGGGCGGCATTGCGCCGCTGGTCCTTGATGAGGTCCAGGCCAAAGACGATCAAGATGATCGCGCTTGCCGCCGAGAGCATAATGCCGGCGACGATAAGGCCAACCGCGACCAGGGTGTTATCACCGAGCTTAGCGGCGACGTTGCCGTTAATGAGTGCGGTGATGACCTGCCACATAAAGACGGCGACTGACGGGAGCGTGCCCACGCCAGATAGGGTGCACAGGACTGCGTAGACCTTGATGATAAGGGGGATCTTCTTGGCCTCCGTGGTGCTGGGGACACTGGGGTCGAGTTGATTTCGATCCATACGCTACCTTTCTCGTCTTGTAGTAGCCTACAAGGATACGCCGACGACCAGCTAAAAGACAGGACGAACGTCCCAATTGCAACAATGTAGCCCCTAGCGCGGGCGAGACACGGCGCACGGGAAGTCTTCGAGGCCGTTGCCCCTGAGAGTGGACTACCCAATAAAATGTTTGGTCGCAAAACGGATAATAAGCTCGGTGGGCTTTTAAAAAGCGCTGCTCATGCGCGGGGGAGCGCGTCGCGCCGTGCGTATAATAAGGCGGGTAACGCCAAAATACGAGGCTCTGAGGGGATGCCATGTCTCAAGAAACCATCCGCGCGGCCGAGCGTGCCGCGGGACAGGTGAACGCCATGTCGACGTATGATCCGGACTCTGACCAGCTGCATGAGGAATGCGGCGTTTTTGGTGTCTGGGCGCCCGATCGCGACGTGGCTCGACTGACGTACTTTGGCCTGCGTGCACTGCAGCATCGCGGCCAAGAATCGGCGGGAATCGCCGTTGGTGACGGCGGTACGGTTATGGTCCGCAAGGATCTGGGCCTGCTCGACCGCGTGTTCTCCAATGCCGACTTGTCGACGCTCTCCGGTCAGCTGGCCGTGGGTCATGTGCGCTACGGCACCGCCGGCGCCAAGAGCTGGGAAGCCTCTCAGCCGCACCTCTCTACCATCAATAGCGTCATTATCGCGCTCGCGCACAACGGCACCCTCGTCAACACCGACGAGCTGCGTCGCCAGCTGATCGAGCTGGGCGTACCGTTCCTCTCCAACTCGGATTCCGAGGTCGCGACCAAACTCATCGGCTACTTTACTCAGCGTACTGGCCATCTGCGCGAGGGCATTCGCAAGACCATGGAGCTCGTGCGCGGCGGCTACGCCATGACGCTCATCAACGAGCAGGCGCTCTACGCATTCCGCGATCCGCACGGCATTCGCCCGCTCGTGCTGGGCAAGCTGGTGGATGAGGGCCTGGACCAGGCCGATGCCGCATCCGTTTCGCAGCTGCCGTCGCAGGACGGCGCCGCGACGGTCGACGCCACCACCCATGTCACGCGCGCCGGCGGCTGGGTCGTTGCCTCCGAGACCTGCGCGCTCGATATCGTGGGCGCCGAGTACGTCCGCGACGTCCGTCCCGGTGAGATTTTGCGCATCAGCGCCGAGGGCCTTGTGTCCGAGCAGGGCGTGCCTGCCGCCGAAGAGCCTGCTAACTGCATTTTTGAGCAGGTCTACTTTGCTCGCCCCGATTCCATCATGAACGGCACGAGCGTCTACGCCTGCCGTTATGACATGGGTCGTCAGCTGGCACATGAGGAGCCCGTCGAGGCCGACCTGGTCATCGGCGTGCCCGACTCCGGCCTGCCGCCCGCGGAGGGCTATTCGCACGAGAGTGGCATTCCCTTTGGCGAGGGCCTCATCAAGAACCGCTATGTGGGCCGTACGTTTATCGAGCCTACGCAGGAGCTGCGCGCCATGGGCGTGCGCATGAAACTCAACCCGCTGCGCGACAACATCGAGGGCAAGCGCCTGGTCGTCATCGACGACTCCATCGTGCGCGGCACCACCATGGTGCAGCTCGTCAAGATGCTGCGCAACGCTGGCGCCAAGGAGATTCATATCCGCATCAACTCGCCCGAGGTCATCTGGCCGTGTTTCTACGGTATCGATACCGACGTGCAGTCGCAGCTTATCAGCGCCAACAAGACGGTCGACGAGATTTGCGAGTATATCGGCGCCGATTCGCTGGCCTTCCTTTCGGTCGAGGGCCTGCTGAAGGTCATGCCCAAGGGCGGCTACTGCGATGCGTGCTTTACCGGCCGCTACCCCGTGGCGATTCCCGAGAGCTTTGGCCGCGACAAGTTTATGGAGGGCTTTAAGCCCCGAAACCTGGATAAGCCGCTGCATTTTGACGACGACGCCGTGGTCGAGAAATACGACGACCGCAGCTGGGAAGAGGAACACGGCGAGGCCTAAAACCTGCCAAAAAGGGACAGGTTCATTTTGGTAGGTTTTACCTGCTGTTTTGTTGATATGACGGCGCGTGCTGTTATGGCGCGCACCAAATCGAACGCATCTATGAGCACCGTTTGGCGTCTGCGCGGCAAACGGTAATGGGAGAGGAAGGCTCGGATGAGCGACAGCAAGCATGTGACGTACGAGGACGCCGGCGTCGATACCGCCGAGGGCGGCCGCGCCGTCGACGCGATTAAGCAGATGGTCAAGGACACTAACCGTTCCGAGGTTATCGGTGGCATCGGCGGCTTTGGCGGCCTGTTCTCGGCCGCCGCGCTCAAGGATATGGAAGACCCGATCCTGATTAGCGGTACCGACGGCGTGGGCACCAAGCTCGTGCTCGCCCAGATCATGGACCGTCACGAGACGGTGGGCCAGGACCTGGTCGCCATGTGCGTCAACGACATTCTGGCTTCGGGCGCCGAGCCGCTGTTCTTCCTGGATTACGTCGCCATTGGCCACATCGAGGCCGAGCACATGGCAAAGATCATCAAGGGTGTGGCCGACGGCTGCAAGCTCGCGGGCTGCGCGCTCGTGGGCGGCGAGATGGCCGAGCACCCGGGCGTCATGGCTCCGGCCGACTACGACCTTGCCGGCTTTACCGTGGGCGTCGTCGACCGTCCCAAGATGCTCGACCCCGCAAACGTCCGCCCCGGCGACGTGATTCTGGGTCTGCCTTCTACCGGCGTGCACTCCAACGGCTACTCACTCGTGCGCAAGGTCATTGGCGTCGACGGTATTAAGCCGGGCACGCCCGAGGCTGCCGCTAAGGCCGAAGAGCTGAGCCGTCCGCTCGAGGAGCTTGGCGGCGCCTCGCTTGCTGATGCCCTGCTCGCGCCCACGCGTATCTACGTCAAGCCGATTCTTGAGCTGCTGCGCGGCGGCGCCAACGTGCACGCCATCGCCCACATCACCGGCGGCGGCATCACCGAGAACCTCAACCGCGCGCTCGCCGACGACGTCGATGCCGTGGTCACCCGCAGCGGCGCCGAGATGGGCTGGGATGTTCCGCCCGTCATTACTTACGTGTCGCGTCAGGCCGAGCTCGCGCCCAACGAGGCGTGCAAGACCTTCAACATGGGCGTCGGCCTGTGCCTGATCGTCGCCCCCGAGGACGAGGCTGCCGTGACCGAGGCTCTGGTCGCGCTGGGCGAGAAGCCGTTCCGCGTGGGCGAGTGCGTCGAGGGTTCCGGTAAGGTCGTGTACTCCGATGAGCGCTAGCGAGCAGATGGCTGCTGCCGAGGGCCTGGGCTTTGTGCCCTACACCCGTCCGACCGGCACCGATACGGCCGAGCCGCTCAAGATCGGCGTGCTTATCAGCGGTTCGGGCACCAACCTGCAGGCGCTGATCGACCTTATCTCCGCCGGCAAGCTCAACGCCTCGATTGAGCTTGTGGTGTCGAGCCGTCCTTCGGCCAAGGGCTTGCAGCGCGCCGAGCGTGCGGGTATCCAGACACTCACGCTGTCCAAGGATATCTATGCCGACCCCATCGCGGCTGACGAGATCATCGCGCATGAGCTGCTCGAGCGCGGCTGCGAGTACGTGGTGATGGCCGGCTATATGCGCATGGTGCACACGCCGCTGCTGGCGGCGTTCCCCAATCGCGTGGTCAACCTACACCCGGCGCTGCTGCCGAGCTTTACCGGTGCCCATGCGATTGACGATGCCTTTGCGCGCGGTGTCAAGGTGACCGGCGTGACCGTGCATTTTGCCAACGAGATCTACGACAACGGCCCCATCATCGCCCAGCGCACGCTGGCTGTCGAGGAAGGCTGGGATGTCGACACGCTCGAGGAGCACATCCACGCGATTGAGCACGTGCTGTATCCCGAGGTCGTGCAAATGCTCGCCGACGGTCGCGTTCACGTGCTGGACAGCGGCAAGGTCGCAATTGATGCGGCGCGTTAGGCGCGTGTAAACAGGTCACCTAGGTTTCTTTGTGACATAAGCAATCGAAATAGCCGCTTGGGGCATATGGAACCACATGTGCCCCAAGCGGCTTTTACCGTCTCTTCGATTTCGGGCTCCTGATAACGTGACAGGTGGGACCGAAAAATGGAGGGGGGGGTGGTTGGCTGCGAGCATGATATGGATATCAGCGGCGATTTCTCCATATCGGTAAATAAAAATGGCTTCAAGTTCAGTATCGGTTCGAACTTCGAGGTAGCAACCCTGTTCAACGATTTTCTTACACTGACACCCATGTCATGAGCAAGGATAACTAGCCGGTATAGAGTCGCTTGAGCGGGTATGCGTCTGTTCAAGTGACCCATCGATTTGTTTAAGAAATAGTTAAACTACGAAACAAGCGGCACGTGGGTAACTCACGACTCAGCGAGAGTAAAAGGAATAGGAGAAGAAGGTTCATGTTTTGCCCCAAATGTGGCAGCAAGATTGGTGATGATGCGCGGTTCTGTACCGAATGCGGTCTGCCCTTGGGCGGGCTCTCGGGCAAGACTGCGGCCGAGGAGGGGCCCAAGGCCGAGCCGTCGGAGCGAGAATCATCGTCCGCTGAAGTCATAATGGAACCCACAGATACCGAAACGGACTCTGCGATAGGATCCGCGAATGCCGAGTCCACAGCAGAACCGAGCCCCGAGCAGGTCTCGAAGACCGCGAATAGCGGTCACTCCCAGATGTACAACTTCTTTATGCAACGCTGTCAGGTCGGTAACCGCCTAGTGCCGCAGTTTGCTATCATGATCGCCGCATTTATCGCCGCGGCAGGCATCGCTTACGCTGCTTTCATGCTCTACAAGAACGTCATTGAGCCCAATCTCCAGCAGCAATCCGTGCAGCAGGAGCAAGCGACCGAAAGGCCCAAGAAGGACGAGAGAGCGGTCGAAGAAGTTGTCTATACGTTGGAGGGAAAGTCATTGGCGGTGTCTGCTCCGGTCGACCCTATGCTCAATCAGGGCGAGCGGAGGGACATGGAATGGTCCTATCCGCAACTTAAGAGCTCCACCAAAGACGACGTTGCAGACAAAATTAACAAGGCGATTCTCGAGCCCCTTCAAATTGATGCGGAGCGAACGAATCGAGCATCAGATAATGAGCAATCAGATGCTGAGTTGTACCCCGACGGCGAATTTCCCTGCATATCGAGAAACGTGACGGTTACGTACATGGATGAGAACTATTTCTGTATCCGTGACGAGCGCTATTCGACGGGATGGGGCCCGCATGGCGGCACGGTTGTGACTGGTGTTATTTTTGATTTGCATACGGGTGATACTGTTAGTCCTCAGGATATGTTTGGCATTGATACCGAGGATCTTGCCAGTTCTATGAGTTCGGCAGTTTGGCCGTATCTTACGGAAATAGGCAGAGACAGAGAGTATCCGTCTGACTACAACTCTATGCTCATGCGGAGCAATTCTTCAGACTATTCAATCAAGGGTTCAACATGCTTGTATGTGACATCCAAGGGGCTGGTGTATCGCACCGAAGACTATGAGCTCGGTACTTTTGCGGACGGCAATTGCGAGATTTTGGTTGCGTCCTGGGATGATGAGTCTCAAGTTGGGTCCGAAGTAACCCCTGATGAGGTCAAGGACGGTACAACGGTGAAAGTCGATAAGGAGGACTAACATGTTCTGTCCCAACTGTGGATTTGAGCTTGATGGCGATTTGCGATACTGCACCGAGTGTGGCTATGCACTCGAAGATGCAAAGGCGGTGCTGAACTCTGCCAGCAACGAAGTGGCAGAAGAGCCTTCCGTTATCAATGAGGCTGCGGAAGAGATTTTCGCTAGTGACGAAACGGAGAAGGAGCCTTCCGCCGGTGCCGAGGCGGGGGAGGAAAAGTCGCCCGTGGAGAGCGAGCCCGTAGCGGACGAAGAAGACGACCGGCCCAAGGACGACGTGTCGTCCGATGCAACGCCTTCGATTCCAGCCGTGCGCGCCGACCGGCCAAAGCCGAGCAATCCGGTCGCCAAGCCCGTCGCGGCGCCAGCCCCTGCGCCTGCGGCGAATGTATCCGCACAGAAAAAGGACCCCAAGGCGCTCTATATCGTCGGTATCATCGTTGGCCTGGCAGCCATTGCCATCTTTAGCTACCTGCTGTTCTTTAGCAAGTCCAGCGACGACGTTGCCCATTACGGCCAGGACAAGGCCATCGTGGTAGCCCAGGAATCCAAGATTACCCCGACCGACGCAAAGGGCGAGAAGATCAAGAAGTACTCGGTGACCCTGAACGGCGACAACGGCTACAGCACCAATGCTGAGGTTAAGGGTGACGAGGGCTTCACGGTAAGCCAGTTTCCCGATATCAAACCGGGAAAATATACCCTCACCGTTAGGGACTCCAAGTCAAAAGTCGAGTGGGGCATTCCCGTCAAAGTCGTCGATAACTCTAAATCCACTGATGCCGTAAAAGAGGTTTCCCTCGAGGTGCCTAAGGCCAACGAGGCCGATACAAAGACGGGCGAAGGCGACAAGAAGGATGGAGGCGCCGCTGCGGACAATACCGCTGCGTATGCCGCTTACAAGCAAAAGTGCCAGGAATATCTCGCGTGTTATGGAGAGCCACGAATTGTTGAGGTGACTGATTCTGTCTATGCGATGCGGGGGCTTTGTCTTGTCGACCTCGTTGATTTTGATCAGGATGGCCAGCCTGAGCTCTTGACCGTTGTGAACGGTATGAGCGATGACGAATTAAAGAGCGCTTGGAATGGAGATATAGAGGGACTTCAGAAGTCCTACACCGTAGAGGTTTGGTCGGCAGCTGATGGTGGCGTCAAGAGGCTTTACAGTCAAAATTGGCTTGATAACAGCAACGGAGGAACGATGTTTCTTCCGCTGATTAAAGCGGATGACGGCAGCATCCTCGTAAGCCAAAGAACATATGAGATGAGCAATGCGATTACGGCATTGCTTGCTGGCAGGCAGGCTTTGGCTGGGGACAATACTTCGGTGTACGGCAAGAAAGGCGATGTTTTTTCGCTTGTAAGCAACTACGAGTCCTGGGGAGTTGCGCCGAGCGAGGGCAATGGCTACGAATACTATTATGCGTCGGAGGGCAAGGACATTTCCGAGACGGACTATAATGCCCTATATCAGCAATTTGGCTATGGGCACAATTACCGGACATACTACTTCTTTGATTTTTCAACCTCAGGTTACGGCTCTATTTCGGGGGAATCCCACGTCGATCCCAATCAAGTTGCGGAAGTCACCAAAGATACGCTCAAAAAGGTGGGAATCGAATAAAAACTGAAAGGGGCTTGGAAAACTGTTTCCAAGCCCCTTTCTTATAGTAGTTGCTCGAGTCCAACAAGCCTCACGCTGCTTGCTTGAGCCGCTCTATTTTGACACGCTTTGGTAAATCCACTCTTGCTAAACAAGTAATACTGTTCGATCGGCCGACCCAGCAGCGCGCAGCGCCGCTCGAGTGTTTCAAGAACATCGGTATCTACGGGCTCGTTTCTCCATTTGCACTCACCAACGATGAGCTCCCCATCGGCGCCCTCTAACACAACGTCAATCTCTTCTTGCCGGCGCGTGTTCGGGTTCGTGCCCCACCAAGAGCCGATTGCCTTGGGCAGCACATCCAGCTCGCTCTCAACAACCTGCCGCATCAACCACTGGCGGCATACCTCTTCAAATGCAGGACCTACAAAGGTGGACAAATCATGCTTGGCGATACGCGCGGCCACAGCGGCTCCGAGCCCCTCCTCAATTGTTCCTGCGTACTGTGGAACAAAACGATACCAAAACCTAAACAGGTTATCGCAGATCCGATAGACTACCTGGCGTTTTGTTGCCTTTACAACAGGCGTGACGCGCTCAACGATTCGCAGCTCGATCAATGCGTCGAGCAGTCGCGCGACCTGTGGCGTTGCGAGGTGGGTAACATCGGCAATCTCTTTGGAGCGTACATAGCCGTTGGCAATGGCGGTTATGACGGCATTGTAGATAGCCGGGCTGCGGACCTCTTGCAGCAGATAGTTCTGGGGTTCGGCATACAAAAACGCATCTTGACGCAACAGCGCATGCTCAAGGTTCCATTGAGTGGAACGCGTGCCATCGAGCTGTGATAGATAGAGCGGCATCCCGCCAACAACGGAATACAGCTCGATGACCCTTTCGATGGGTGCATCGGGAAGCATGAGCGCCGCGTCGAAGATGGTAAAGGGGTCAATGCGCAGCTGCATGGTGCGGCGTCCATAAAGAGGGCTTTGGTGTCCTAGTACCTGGTGTTCCATAAAGCTCATGGACGACCCGCAGAGTACGAGGAACAGCTTGCTCGTGTCTTTATGTCGATCGATAAGCGTTTGCAGGCACGAAGAGATGCCCGGATCGCTCTCGGCGAGGTAGGGATACTCATCAATAATCAGAACGATTCGCTCTGTCTTGGCGTGTTCGAAGACGGATTCGAGTGCAACCTGGATAGAGGGAAACGCTGCTCCTGCGGCGCTATCGCCAAGTATCTCGCGGCTGAGCAGCGCGAGATTTTCGCTTGCAACGGTTTGCTGCCCAGTAAAGAAGATCACATGGGGTTTGCCCTGTGTAAAGGCGTGAAGCAGGCTGGTTTTACCTACGCGACGCCTTCCATAGACTACAGCAAACTGAAAGGAACTCTTTTGATAGGCGGTTTCCAGGGATTTAAGCTCTTCCCGACGTCCAACAAACATGATGTGCCTCGCTCATATACGTATTACTAACATATATATTACTAACACGTATATGAGCAACTTTCCACCCGTCAATCGGATGGCGAGGAAATGACAGCGTTTCTACTTAACGAGGCGCTTGAGCTTGGCATAGTCCTGAATTTGCTTTTTGCGCTTGGCGTTGAGGAGGTTGTTGAGGTCGAGCTTCTCAGCGGTGCAGCGTTTGAGTAGCGCGGAGCTATCAAAGCCGTTTGACTCAATGTCTTCATCCAGATCGTGCTTGAGCTTGGTCCATTTATTGAGCTGCGAGCGCACGTAGGCCGCGGGACGTTCTATCTCGTTGGCGATGTCGCGTACGCTGGTGCCCGTTCCAAACAGCTCGCGTATCTTTGCCGTCTCCTTGCGCGTGCGCTCATTTTTGGCATCGGTCTTGCATCGATCGCTGCAGTAGTGCCGTTTGACGCCACGATGCCCGGCAAGTGAATAGGCGCGTCCGCACTGCTCGCAATAACCAATTTTGACGGTGCTCAGCTTGCGTGAAAAATCAAACCAGAGCCACGAGAGATAGCTGTCAAAGGAGAGGAACCCTGTGGACTCGTTACCCTGGAACACATCCACGTGCGCGCCCGAGAGATGCGAGATCACGAGCGCCTGCACCAAAGCGGTGAGTGCATCGCGGTCATCATTTTCAAGTTCTTCGCGGCGCTCCTGGATATCTGCTTGAGGGTCGATTACATAGAAGCTCTCCTCGCTATTGCTGACCTTGAGCCGCGCTGAAATCTCCGAGCTGGAGTCTTCGTCCATGTAGAACATCGCCTGCAAAACACTGAAGTCATTGGCGGTGAGCTCGTGTTCAAAAGAGAGCACGTTGAGTGCAACGAGGGATTCTTCCTCGTCGATCATAAACATAAAGGCGTAGAAATATCCCGCATCGGATTCGATTTTGCGCACGATGGGCAGGCTTTTGAATGAGTCGGTATAATCACCGCCCGCCCTCAGGATAGTGGTGTAGATCTTGAAGGATGACCCGTTTGCCGCGCAGGTCACCACTGATTTCTCGATTCTTTCCAATGCGGAGACCTTTGCGATGGTGCAGCTCCCGTTGAGGTATTCCTGGATGCGCATGGCAATAAGTGCTGCCATCGCGGCATTGGCCCAATCGCGTACGGATTCTATTGCGTGCTTGCCAAAAAGCGGCCCGGTCTGTTCGGCGTAATCAAGTACGTTAAAGAGGCTTGCGCGGAAGGGCTGCTCTTTAACGGCGGTGGGTTCGATGCATGATGCCAGCCTGATCAGATCGGCATGGCGCTCGCTGTGTGCGGGCCCTTCGTTGCTTTTGTTGCCGGCCAGCTCGGTGGGCATGTAGAGTTCAAAGACAAGCTGGGCCTCGCCAACGGGCCTATTGGGTTCGTTCTCTATGAGGTTGACTTTCTTAAACGGAATCGAACCTTCAACGGTGCGTGTTTGGGAGAACTCAAACATTGTTACCCCTGTCTCTAGCTGCAGGTTTAATAGCGTAGCACGTTTAGGAAAATTACCCGGTCAAAATCTCTATATCGGATAAACGACAAATCGTATCTTGTGATCGTCAAGAAAAGGGGTAACGAGAAAGGACCCGATTATGCATTGCAAACAGTGTGGAGCAGAGATTAACGACGGCGCCAAGTTCTGCGGCGTGTGCGGAACGCCTACGGTCGCGGCTGCGGCCAGCGCGGTGGGGGATGCGATTTACGTCGAGGCCCAGCCGATTGAGAGCCAGTCTGTCGAGGCTCAGTTTCAAGCGGCGGAGGATGCAGAGGCCGCTGCTTGCCTGCAGGATTCGCTTCACGAGTCCATCGGGTCGCTTGGGCGAGCAGCGGTGATTTCATTGCTCTATGTGCTCTTTTTCAATTACGTGCTGGGAGGTGGCTCGCTGGGACTTAACAATATGATTCCGCTGGCGCTGCTTCTGATTGGTCCCTGGAAGGTGATTATCTCGCTGTACCGCAGCGGTGTAAGGCTTCCCTTTGTCTATGGTAGCGGCATTATCGGTATCACGATTATGCTAATCGAGCTTGTGGTTCTCGTGGGCCTTCCTGTCGTGGTTCTGATGCTTTTTTACTGGTTGGGCAGTGTGATTCACGGGGCGGTTCCTGTTATTCCCGAATCGGTTCCGATGACGATCGTGGCGCTCTGGCCTATTGCCTCGGTTGCCAACATCATCTTCAAGGCAATCAAGCTGCACATGGCTCGCGCCTAGCAAGTAGCCCGTCGCATGCCTTCCGCGTGGGGTCAGGCGAATTTGAAAGGTGAAAGAAAAGGTTTACAGTCGAGCAAATTGCTCCTGGGCCTTTTCTGTTGGCTCTGTTAGACCAAGGTTGACATAAAAACGATGTCACCGCGAGGCGGTACC
>DXZN01000039.1 GCA_019419645.1 Collinsella sp.
TCCACCCTTTCACACCGTGGCGGCACCCTTTGCCGCCGCCTTCGGAGATTGGCTTGGGGACTTGGCCCCTTTTGCTTATTTGCACAATACGCTATTTGGCTAGTTGTTTGAACAAGTATTACTAGAGCGGTAGAAAAACTTCGGTGAACGGTAATTTCGACTTGATACTTGACAAGTTTTGTATAAACAATTATTTGTTATCGAATGCAGAGAAAACGCCCGATCAAGCCGATGCATCGTCGGTTTGACCGGGCGTTTTCGCTTTGAGGGCATGAGTCTCGTCAGGCTGCGAGCTAGCCGGCTATCGCTTGGAATTGACGCGGTAATGGAAGATCTCGGGGTGTGTGCGGGCATGCGTGACCTCGAACAAGATGCCGTCCGAGGTGTACGACTGGCTCTCCATAACGGCGACGCAGTTGTACTTGCCAAGGTCCAGATAGCTGCAGTCCTCATCGTTGGCGAGCTCGACACTCACCGTACGGCGGCTCGCCATCACTTTGATGCCGCGCTTGTGCTCCAGATAGCCGTAGATAGAATCCGCCGCGATCTCGGGGGTCAGGCCCTTGGCGATCGACGCCAAAAAGTAGCCGTGGTCCACTTGGCGCGCGCTGCCGTTGAGGCTTCGGACACGCACGACGCGAATCAGCTCCTCGCCCACCTTAAAGCCCAGGCGACGAGAGAGTTGCTCAGTGCAAATCAAATGTTCAAAAGACTTGACCTCGGTCGATGCGACGGCATTGTTGCGTTTTGCGAACTCGCCAAACGACTCAACCTCTTCGAGTGCGCCCAGCATATCGGTTTCGCCCTTAAGCCAAATAACGCGCACGCCCTTGCCGTGTATAGGCTGCACAAACATCTGGTCGGCCAGCATGCTCAAGGCGCGTCGAACGGTATTGCGCGTGCAGCCAAACTCCGCGGTCAGCTCGGCTTCGGTTGGCAGCATCTCCTGAAACGCATAGGTCCCGTTGATGATGCGCGAACGGATCTCGCGGTAGATTCCTTCGTAAATCGCTTTTGGCATGATTTCACCTCTAATGAATATGTATGGCTAGGCACGATAGCATTTCTTAAAGTTGTTTAAACCGATTATCGGTAAAGCACGGATTATTTACCGTCGACGGTTCCCCCGAAACCCAAATCGGACCGAATCAAAACCGTCAATGCGGCAAGCAGCCAGTCCTCTACAATGAGTTCATTGTTTAAACGTTCTTGCTCGCACAGCATGTTGCATCCGAAAGGCATATTATGCTGCAGAAAATCCAACGTTTTGGCGGAGCCATGTTCGCGCCCGCCATGCTGTTTTCTATATCAGGCCTCATGGTCGGCATCTCCGCCCTCGCAACGACCGTGGATATCGTCGGCGACCTCGCCGTATACGGAACCCCCTGGTACGTTTTCTGGACTATCATTCAGCGCGGCTCGTGGACGGTCTTTAAGCGCCTTCCACTCCTTTTTGCCGTAGCGCTGCCCATCGGCCTTGCCCAAAAGCAACCGGCACGCTGCTGCCTCGAGGCGCTCGTAGCCTATTTTGCCTACTGTTTCTTTTTGAGCGAGATCATTAAGCTGAGCGGCGACAACCTTGGACTTAAGTACCCGTCGTCTTTAACCCCCGCCAGCGGCATCACCGTCATCGACGGCATCAAGACGCTCGACACCGGCATTATCGGCCCGCTGGCGGTGTCGGCAACCGTCGTTGCCATCCATGACCGCTTCTACGATGCCAAGGTTCCCGATTGGCTCGGCACGTTCTCGGGTTCCTCGCTCGTCTACCTCATCAGCTTTTTTGCCGTGTTTGCCCTTGCCGCCATCTCGGCCGCCATCGTGCCCTTCGCATACGCTGTGACCGAAACGCTGCGCCACGCACTTGCGGGCGTCGGCCCCTTCGGCGTGGGCATCTTTGTGTTTTTGGAGCGAGCGCTCGAGCCCATGGGGCTGCACCATCTGCTCTATATGCCCATCTATTACGACAATCTGGTCATTCACGACGGTATTTACGCCACGTGGACCAACCTGCTCCCCATTCTCTCCCATAGCACGCGCCCTTTAAATGAACTTGCGCCCTGGGCAGGTTTTACCGCCACCGGCTGGGGCAAGCTCTTTGGCCTTCCCGCCATCGCGGCAGCATTCTATTTCACCGCCAAACCCGAACGCCGCGCCGGCCTTAAGGTCATCCTTTTGCCCGCCATCGTCGCCTCGGTGGTCTGCGGCGTCACCGAGCCGCTCGAGTTTCTCTTTATGTTCACCTATCCCGGACTCTTTTTGCTCTACGCCGTCCTGTCCTCCTGCCTTGCCATGACCATGAACTTCTTTGGCATCGTCGGCATCTTCTCGGGCGGTCTCATGGAAATGACGGCCTTCAACTTCATCCCGCTCATGCGAATGCATGCCGGCTCCTACCTTTTGGCGCTCGGTATCGGTCTTGCCTTTAGCCTCATCTTTTTTGTTAGTTTTCGAGCACTCATCTTGGTCTATGACCTTAAGACGCCGGGCCGCGAGGATCATGTCTCCAATCGCGCGGCAATCGATCGTTTAACGGGAAGCGGCTTTGCCAAAGAGCAATCTCCCAATGGCGAGGTCAATAGTCGATCCGATCAAGATCACGTCCTCGCTGAGCGGGTAATTCAGCTTTTAGGTGGCGTTGGCAATATCGTGGGCGCAACCAACTGCGCCACGCGCCTGCGCGTCGAGGTCGCAGACCCTTCCATCGTTGCAGATAATGCGTCGTTTGTCGCGGTGGGCGCCAAGGGCCTCATCATTACGGGCAAGACCGCCCAGGTGATTATTGGCATCTCCGTTCCCCGCGTTAAAGAGCATTTTGACCAGATCATGGGCCTCGAGCCGGGATTTGTGCCCACCACCTCGGCCTCCCCTTCCGCCAGCGCAGCCCATAAGCGCGGCGATATCTGCTTCTTCGATATCGACGGAACACTCGCCTGGCAAGACCCTCGAGTGGCACAAGAGCTTCCCGAGAGCGAGCGAGACCTCTCCCCCTATCCCAATGAAGCGGTCTCGCAAGCCATCCGTGATTTTGTCGCCAAGGGCAATATGGCGTTTATCTGCACAGGGCGCACGCTGAGCTGCATCCATCCAAAGCTGCTCGAGCTGCCCTGGACCGGCATCGTCTGCCTCGCGGGTGGCTATGTCGAACTTGAGGGACACGTGATTCGCGATTTGGCGATGACGCCCGGCATGCTGCAGCGCCTTGCTCCCATTCTTGAGCAATCGGACGAAGTGATTCGTTTTGAGGGACTCAATGGCGTCGTTCGCATGAGTGCCGATGCGCCCGACGCCCCCGGATACGCCCGCACCGTGGGCGATGCAATTACGCAGCTGCAACATTACAGCGCCTACAAGATCTTAATGTCCACGTCGCTTGCCAACCGCATCGCTCAGGATCAAGCGTTTGAGCCGCTGCTCTGCTTTAACGAGCTCGAGCTCGAAGTGACCGAGATTTCGCCTCGCGAATGCACCAAGCGCGAGGGTATCCAGTCCGTACTCGACGCCCTCGATCCCCACCACGGAACCGTATACGGCATCGGCGACGCCAGCAATGACGTCTCGCTGATGAACGCCGTCGACGTTGGCATCGCCATGGGCAACGCACCGGACTTCCTCAAGGAAAAGGCCGACTATGTCACCGACAGCATCGACCACGACGGCGTCGTCACCGCGCTCGAACACTTTGGGCTTATCTAGCCAAGCCCCTACCGCACTTGCGGCCGCATGGACCAATCGTCTTCAACCGCCGCGCTCGACGCCCTAATGTGGCAATATGTTGTCTGCATAATGCAACGATGCAACCTATCAAAGAATGCGAGAACCCGTGTCCAGTCCGTTTACCAGCTTTTTAGCCCAGCACTTTGACCAGATTAACGACTATCTGGCCACGTTCTTTGACGGACAGGCGACTTCCGCCGATATCGAGCGTTACCTGTATACCCCGCTCTCGGCATTTACGGCAAACGCTGGCAAGCGCCACCGCCCGCTCATCTGCATGCTCGCCGCCACTGCGGTAGGCGGCAGCTTTGAGAGCGCCCGCAGCGCAGCGGCGGCCATCGAGCACTTTCAGTCGGGCGCACTCATCCACGACGACATCGCCGACAACGGGCAGATTCGTCGCGGCAAGCCCTGCATGCACCTTACCGAGGGCACCGGTCTTGCCATCAACTGCGGTGACCTGGCGCTCACCATGGTCACCAAGACGGTTCTCGACGACCCCACACTCAACGCAGACGTGAAGCTTCGCGTGCTCCACGAGCTTACCGAAATGATCGTCCGTACCATCGAGGGCCAGGCGCTCGACCTGGGCTGGGTCCGCGACGGGCGCTTTGACATTTCGGTCGACGATTATCTGGACATGGCGACGCACAAGACCGCGTACTACAGCGGAGCGACGCCGCTTGCCGCCGGAGCCATTATCGGCGGCGGCAGCGATGAGCAAATCGAAGCGCTGCGCGCCTTTGGCCTACACACAGGCCTTGCCTTTCAGATTCAGGACGACCTGCTCAACCTTGTCGGCACTAAGGAAGCCGCCAACAAGGACTTCCGCACCGACATCACCGAGGGCAAGCGCACGCTTGTCGCCGTACACGCCCTCTCTGATGAGCGCCACCACGACGAGGTCGAGGAGCTTCTTTCCTCGGGCACCGATGATCCCGCGCAGCTCGCACGCGCCGTGGAGATCTTCCAGGAGACCGGCTCTATCGATTACGCCCACACTTACGCGCTCGACCTGACCGCTAAGGCCAAAGCGGCCATCGAGAACGTTGAGCTTGATCCGCACGCACGCGAGCTGTTCCTCTCCATGGCAGATTTCTTTGTGGAGCGCCTTAACTAACGGGGGTTATAAAACCTGTCAGCAGCGTATTTAGGCACAACTTGCTACACTGTTGAGTGCATGTTTATGCATCCCTTTGCGTTGTCTATCCGACAGACGCTCAAATAGTACGAATGGTACGCCGAAAGGGGTTCGTTCATGGAACCTATTACAACGGGCATGCAAGGAGCAGCCGTCGAGGACGTGCAGTCTCGTCTCCTGCAGCTCGGCTACACGATTGATGCCGCCGAAGTCACCGACAAGTACTTTGGAGCCACCACTGAGCAGGCCGTCAGCACCTTCAGGCTCGACAGCGGCCTTGCTGCCGGTCATGCCGTCGATATCCCCTGTTGGAGCGCCCTTGTAGACGCTTCGTATAAGCTGGGCGACCGCACCCTCTATCTGCGCATGCCCAATTTCCATGGCGCCGATGTGCAGGCCCTGCAGCGCGCTCTCAACGTTTTGGGCTTTGCCTGTGGCGAAGACGACGGCTACTTTGGCCCGCATACCGAGGCCGCCCTGCAGCAGTTCCAGGAAAATGTCGGCCTGTTTGCCGACGGCATGGCCTTCCAGGACACCTACGCCTACATCAACCGCCTGCACCATGTGTGGGAGGGCAAGCCCTCGGTCACCGAAGCCGAGTCCCGCATCGGTTTTGCTCGCGCCGCCAACGTGCTCGAGCGCTTCCAGATTGCCGTTATCGGCGAGGACCCCATCGCACGCAGTGTTGCGTCGCGCATGTGGAATATCGCCACGGCAACGACCGACAACAGCGGCATGATGCTCTGCGACTCCGAGGTCCCAACCGACGTTGACCTGGTGCTCGAGATTGCAAGCGACGAGCTGCCCGCCGACGCCGCACCGCGCGCCACGATTGCCCTCGCCGAGTGCCACAACCTAGCCCAGCGCATCCGCACTGCCAATGTCGCCGCGCAGCAGAAGCCGGCACGCATTCGCATTGAGCTCACGGGCATGACGCGCTACAACGGCACCTTCACGGCCAGCGACGCGCAGACGCTCGCCGTACGCCTACTCGACGGCGTTTGCGATGCCCTCGCAGATTAGGTAAACTAGACGAGTTGCTTTTGGGCAACACCACACATTGGGACGTAGTTCAACGGTAGAACTCCGGTTTTTGGTGCCGGCTGTTGGGGGTTCGAATCCCTCCGTCCCAGCCATTAAAACTGAGCGCCCTAAGCCCATAACGGCCCAGGGCGCTTTCTTGTGGGCAAGCGGAGGAATTCGAACCCGCAAGGGTGCGGAGCTGAGGAAACGCGAAGCGTTTTCCAGCGCAGCACGCAAGGAGCGAAGCGACGCAGCGGGGCGCGGCCGCCGACCAGGCGGACGCGGAATCCCTCCGTCCCACACCAGCCAAGAGCCCCTCACGTCAAGCAAATCGAGCCAACGCCGCCAAGCGGAGGGATTCGAACCCGCAAGGGTGCGGAGCGATGCAGCGGGGCGCGGCCGCCGCAGGCAGACGCGGTGTCGGCACTTGGGGACGCTCCTAAGTGCCGGCATTATAGGAACGTCCCCAAGTGCCGGCTCGGGACTATTTTCGAGGACCCTCCGAAGGACTGTGGCCAAAAAACGGCAAATATGAGTACTGTCACCGTTGTAGCTACATTATTTTCGTTAATAAAAGAAGATCTTAATGAGATTTATTCGCATCAAGGTCTTCCTTTAATGAACACTTGAGGAGATACGGCAGCTTATCTGCTCGATCGACACGTCAAATCACCTTAAATGTGGTCAAAATTACTGCTACTAAAAGAGTATCAGTACTCATATTTGATGTTTTTTGGCCACGGCTCTTTATAGACACCCTGCACAGCGACGGTGGTAGATTTCGGAACGTGTCCGTCAGCCCCGTTCCGAAAAGCGAGCCGCATGCAACGGCCAAGCCACGACAGGCCCCGGGAGAGCGGGGACACCGGCTTAGGTTTATCGCGAGTTCCGCACGAACAGGAGGCCACTTAATGTGGCCTCCGTCGTGAGCAGGACTGTAGAGCAGGAAACCTAAGCCGGTGTCCCCGCTCTCCCGGGGCCGGCGGAATTTAGTTGTTCAGCATGCGGTCGAAGCTTCCCGAGTCGCCATCCCGATAGTCGGCGGTCATCAGAATCTCCTGCGGAATGCGCCCGCCCTCGCGCAGCACATTGCGGAACTGCACGCGCGTGACCATGGGCAGATCCTTGATCGTCGCCGCCAAGTTCTGCGGCACGCCCTGGTTGGCAGCCGCGGGCTCGCACTCGCCGCCGGCCTTCACGCGACGCTTATGCTCGGCGAGCATGGCGCGGTACATGCCGGCATGCAGGCGAATCTCAACCACATTGGCATTGCGAGCCTGCTCGACGATGCGCGCGCCCTCGCGGTCGATATCGCCCACGTAGTAGACGTAGTTAAAGCGATAGCCGATCTCAGCCAGATAATCGTCCAGGGCATGCGAGACGCTCGCCTTGCATCCGCCGCCAAAAATCACGCCGCCCACCTTGATGCCAAAGAGCTTAGCGTGCTTGCGGCCGCGCAGGAGCTTGACGATCTCGTCATAGGTGTCCAGGTTCTCGACCATAATGAACGGCTTATCGGCGCCCAGCGTAAAGAAACCCGTAAAGTGCACGGGGCGGTTGGGGGCGACCTTGATCGCCTGCATGCTGATGCCCTTTTCGGTCATGCGCCTTATCAGGCGCTCACCGTGCTTGCCGTCAAAAGCCTTCTCGTCGTTAAAAATCTGGTAGGCACGCTGGCGGCGCGAGGCAACCGGCGTATCGGCACCTCGGTTTTGCTCGATCCAAGCCTGGATGATTGCGATTTCCTCGGCAATCTTGCGGTTGGACATCTCGTTGTGCTGAGTGCGCTGCGGAGCCTTTTTGCCGTCCTTGCCCTCGACCTTAACAATTTGAGTCTGCTGTTCCTTGATCTTAGAGAGCGCCGTAGGCGTAGGGACAACTTTGAGCAGCTGCCTGCCTAAAACGCGGGCAAGGGCAAACGCCGATACCTCGCCGTGGACGGCCGGCTCGGGCTGCTGGGTAGCACTATCAGCCGCGGCAGGCTCAGCCTGTGCATGAGGCTTACGCTTGGAATCTGCCCGGGTATTACGTTCCTGCTTGGGCGCAGACGAGCGCTTTTGCGGACGATCGGACTTGGCCTCCTTCGCCGGCTGGCGCTTGACCTGATCCACCGGAGTCTCGGCCTTCTCATCTCCGTTTTGTGTCGCTGTCTTCTCGGCCGCGGCCTCGGCATTTGAGCCACGACCGCCGCGGTGACGACGACGGCGGGGCTTGCCTGAGGCGCTCTCCCCCGCCTGCTTATCAGCGGTCTGTTGAGCTTTGACCTCAGTGTCAGCCGCAGGCTGCGACTCGGAAGGTTGCTGCTCGCGAGCCGCCGGCTCAACGGTTTTCTCGGTTTGTTCGGCCTTCTCGGCCTGAGCGGTCGAAGCCGGCTCGCCCTTCTCCTGACGCCTTACGGGATACGCGCGCCTCGCAAAACCACGCCCGGGACGGCATGAACCCGGAGCCTTCTTGGCAGACTCCTCAACATCGTCTGCAGCCTCGGAAGGCTCTTCAACCTCATGCGCGACATCCTGCTGCGCAGCCTTAAAGTGGGCACCACGGCGACGCTGGGGCTCCTGGGCCTCCACGGGCTTTTGCTCCTTCGCGGGCCTCTGCGACTCGGCAGCAACCTCGTTCTCAACAGCCTCGGCATCCGTCTCACCCTTTTGAGCAACGGCACGACGGAAGCGCTCCTGCTGGGCGCGGCGCTGCGCATCGCGCTTGCCACCCCCGCCAAAACCGCCGCGTCCTGCCTTGGCCGTAAAGGCACGCACGACGTTCTCATCGAGCAACTCATCGGTATCGACATGCTCACGCGGAGCAGCTTCTTCCACAGCAGGCACGTCAGCGGAATCCTCGACGACAAAATCTTCGACGGACTCGGCAGGCTGCTCCTGGGTATCGCGGATCTCGACATTGATGGTATAGAACGCCGGGCGCCCGTTAATGCCGCTGCCCTCGATCTTGGTCACGATATTTGCCGCGATAAGCTCATCGCGCATCGCCTTGGTGTCGCATTCCTTATCGACGGAGCGGAAAATCTGCGCCAGCGCGCTCGACTTAATCTTGAGCGCCTTGCGGCAGAGCAGGTCGTAGGCAACCAGCTTGGCGCGCTCGGCAGAAAGCGATGTCTGGCTGCTCAGACGCTCAGCCAGAGCATCGACATTGTTTTGATTATCGGAATATACCGTCTTGGCCACGGGGCCCCTTTCATATGCACACATATACGTCCATATGGTACAACGCACGAGCCTATCCACGCAAAACATCTGCGAGAACGCCCTTGCACCACCTGTTCTCACAAGAAAAAAGACCGGGTCCGCTTGATTGCGGACCCGGTCTTTCCGAGTCAAATAGATGGGAGATTCAACCCGTCCGACCGACTAGGCCTTGGCGGCCTCGGCGTCGGCAGGAACTTCAGCGGCAGCGGCGCGACCGTACTCGGCCTTGCCCATCTCGGACCACTCGGGCTCCTCGTCGGGCATGGAGCCAGCCTCCTTGCCGAAGAACTCCTTGAGGCAGTTGACGGCGACGATGAGGCCCAGGACCATCAGCAAGACAGCAAAGACGAGTTGCAGGCCCTTGGTGGCGGCGACGGAAACGGCGGTCGTGGTGGCGGTAGCCGGGATGGTACCGAAGAAACCGTAGGCCTGGACGGCGGTCATGCAGCCCATGGCGCTCTGGACCAGCGAGGTGAAGGTGCAGCAGAGCAGGAAGGCGACGGGCACGTAGAGCATCCAGCCCTTGCGGCCGGTGCACTTGCAGAACACGGCGAGGGTGATCATGGTCATGCCGCCGAGCAGCTGGTTGGAAGCACCAAAGAGCGGCCAGATGTTGGCATAACCACCAAAAGCGAGGGCGAGACCGGGAAGCAGGGTGACGACCGTGGCGAACCAGGGGTTGCCGAGGACCTTCATGTAGCCGGCCTTGGACTCGATGGCCAGGGCATCGTTGGTCTGGGCAAAGAACTCGGAGAACGAGGTGCGGGCGATGCGGGCGACGGCGTCGAGCGAGGTCAGAGCCAGAGCGGAGACGTTCATGGTCATGAAGACGGTAGCGAGCGTGCCGTCAACACCGAAGGCCTGCATACCGCGGGAGATGCCAGCGGCGAAGATCTGGAACGGGGTGGAAGCGACACCAGCGTTGAGGGCGCCGGTACCGGCGGTGTTCATATCGGAGAACATGATGCCGGCAACGATGATGGCAAGGATGCCGACGAAGGACTCGACGATCATTGCGCCGTAACCGACCTTGACGGCGTCCTGCTCCTTCTCGACCTGCTTGGAAGAGGTGCCGGAAGAAACGAGGCTGTGGAAACCGGAGAGAGCACCGCAAGCGACGGAGACGAACAGGACCGGGAACATCATGCCAGAGGCGGTGGAGAAGCCGGTGAAGACCGGAGCGGTGATAGTGGCCTGACCGTTGACGCCCAGGACGACGATGCCGAGGACAGCGCAGACGATCATGACGATCATCATGATGGAAGTGAGGTAGTCACGCGGGGTCTTGAGCATCTGGATGGGCATGGCGCCAGCAAAGACCAGGTAGACCATGACGACGGCGAACCACTGGAACTTATCCAGGTAGACCGGGAACTGCATGCCGACGGCGAACATGAGAACCATGAGGACCACGCCGGTGACGAACTCGGCAGCGCCGGTGAGGTTGAACTTCTTCTGGGCCCAACCAAAGGCGATAGCGACGAAGGTGAACAGGATGGAGATGGTACCAGCGCAGCCGGCGGCATAGGACTTGGTGAAGTCGATGGCACCGGTAGCAGCACCAGAAGCGTCAACGGCCGGGGTGAACATGAACGTCTTGCAGACCATGTCGGTGAAAGCGGCGATGACGATGATGCAGAACAGCCAGCAGAACAGCAGGAACAGGCGACGGCCGGTCTTGCCGATGTACTTCTCGATGAGCTGAGCCAGGGACTTGCCGTTGTTCTTCATCGAGGCGTACAGGGCGCCAAAGTCGTGGACGGCGCCAAAGAAGATGCCGCCGACGAGGACCCAGAGCACAACGGGAAGCCAGCCGAAGGCCATGGCGACGATCGTACCCGTAACAGGGCCAGCACCGCAGATCGAGCTGAACTGGTGCGAGAACGCGGTGAAGGCGGAAACAGGCGAGAAGCTCTTGCCGTCCTTCATGCGCTTGGCCGGCGTGAGGGCCTCTTTGTCAACGCCCCACTTGTTGGCCAGCCAGCGGCCGTAGCCCAGATAGCCGCAGGCGAGCACCGCCGCGGCCACAACCATGAGCAAAACTCCGTTCATTACATTTCCTCCTCTAAAAAGAACTTCCTAGACATAAAAAATGAGGGCCGTCGGTTGCGCTCGACGGCCCTCATCTTCATCAGCCGCCCGTTATCGTACGGGCTAGCTGTATGTGCTAACCCGCATCAGATAATTACTACGCTGATAATGTTTAGCTGATGCGTGAACATGTCTAAGAAATCCTCTTCAATCATGATGCGAACGATCCGTGCGTGTTCACATCCCCCAGTGGTTGAAAAGGAGTATGAAACTTTAGTTACCTAAAGTCAACGCAAATTTGTAATGAATTTTCAACTTTTTTTGAAATTCTCGGTATAAAACGCCACTGACCTCGGACTTTACCCAACAAAAGTTTTTGCATGAGAGATGCCCCTCGGGAGCGAGCGGGCGTATACAAGGTTTCCTGCTCTACAGTCCTGCTCGCACGGAGAACACATTAAGTGCCCTCCGGCTCGTGCGGAACTCGCGATAAACCTTGTATACGCCCGCTCGCTCCCGAGGGGCTCCCATCCCAAATGCGGAGCAAAGCTCCGCATGCCATCTTTTCTTTCAGCTAAAGCACGCCGGAAATTCGACGCAGGCTGGCCAACCTTGCCGGACGTTGTCGACGCCAAACCAGCTCAGAAGCTATATCAATGCAGAAAGGTCCCCGGCCGGAGGGGCCGGATATAAGGTTTATCGCGAGTTCCGCACGCAAAGAAGGCCACTTAATGTGGCCTTCGTCTTGCGCAGGACTGTAGAGCAGGAAACCTTATATCCGGCCCCTCCGTCCGGGGACCGCGCCGTACCAGCTACAGCGTCATGTTCGGATCGGCGTCGACGTCGAACGGCGAGATTTCTCCTCGGTCGAATTTACGGCGGGCGACCTCCGCGATCATGGCTGCGTTATCGGTGCACGCCGAAAGCGGTGGCACCGTTACGCGGATCCCCTGACGCCCAAGCTTCTTGATCATCATCTCGCGCAGATGCGGATTGGCCGAGACGCCGCCGCCGATGCAATACTCCTTGCACCCGGTGGCATGCAGGGCGTTCTTGGCCTTCTTGTACTGCACGTCAAAGACCGCCGCCTCAAACGAGGCCGCCAGATCGGGCAGGTGAATCGTGCGCCCGGCCTTGGTCTCCTGCTCGATGTAGAGCGTCACCGCCGTCTTGAGGCCCGAAAGCGAGAAGCGGTAGTCTCCCCTGCTGTTAAGCGCGCGGGGAAAATCGATCGCCTTGGGGTTGCCCGTCTCGGCAAGCTTGGAGATGATGGGGCCACCGGGATAGCCCAGGCCCAGCGCCTTTGCCACCTTGTCGAAGGCTTCGCCCACGGCGTCGTCGAGCGTCTCGCCGAGCACCTCGTAGTCGCCCCACGCCTTGACGTGAACAAGCATGGTATGACCGCCCGAGACGAGCGTGAAGATAAACGGCGGCTTGAGGTCGGGCTGCGCCAGCAGGTTGGCAAACAGGTGCCCCTCCAGATGGTTGACGCATACGAGCGGCTTACCGGCAGCGTAGGCAAAGCCTTTGGCAAAGGCAACGCCCACCACGAGCGCGCCCACCAGGCCCGGACCCTGCGTCACACCCACGGCGGCAAGCTCACTTGGTGCAATGGCTCCGCCCGTAAGGCCCAGCGATGCTGCGGCATCCTCGAGCGCCGCATCCACGACACTCACAATCACCTCAACGTGTTTGCGCGAGGCGATCTCGGGCACCACGCCGCCAAAGCGGGCATGAAAATCAATTTGCGTCGACACCTGGTTGGCCAGCATATTGCCATCCGCATCGATAATCGCCACCGCCGTCTCGTCGCAGGAACTCTCGATGGCAAGCACCAGGCGACGGCGCTCAATTTCGGCACGCTCCCCCTCGGAGCGCCTAGGCGCAGGCAGCGGCCATACGCGCTGCTCTGCCGCCGTCGGCTCGGGCGAGGCATTGTCGACCGGAAGCACCAGGGGCAGCGGAGCCGTCATGACGATGGCATCCTTGCCGGCACCATAATAGCCGCGGCGCCATCCTGCCTCGGTAAAGCCCAGAGCGTTATAAAGCGCGATCGCTCCCTTGTTGCCGTCCTCGACCTCGAGCGAAGCCGTGGTGCAGCCGAGCATCTGGGCATCATAGCTCACATGCGACAGCAGCTTGCGGGCAATGCCCTCACGGCGATGTGCCGGGTCGACGGCGACATCCAGAATCTGCACATCACCGTCCACGACCATACCGCCGGCAAGGCCCAGCAGCTTGCCGTCGTCGTGTGCCACCCACCAACTACGCGGCGCAGCGACGTCCTCGCCCAGTTCGGACAGGAACATGCCCGGCGTCCACGCCTCGTGTCCGGCACCTTCAAAGCAGGCAGCCTCTAGCGCGCTCGCGCC
Source organism: Collinsella sp. (assembly GCA_019419645.1). GTDB lineage: Bacteria > Actinomycetota > Coriobacteriia > Coriobacteriales > Coriobacteriaceae > Collinsella. The sequence goes on from DXZN01000039.1 coordinate 13,488, forward strand.
CTCGGCATCCGCCGCGCCCATGGGACGGAACTGCAGATGACGGCCGGCGAGCTCATCGGCAACGCCCGTAATTTCGCTCTGTGCACTCTCAGCAAGACCAAGACGCTTGCGCTCGTTTTCCTCGGCATCCGAAAGGCGCGTGTAAATCGGCAGGACGCAAGCCGGATCGCCGTCACCCGCAGCGTGCGCGAGCAGCAAGCCCTCGCCCGAAGGCCACCACAGGTCGCGCTCCACACAGCGGGCGGTCTCGTCCTCACCCAGCAGCTTGCCATAGCGCACGAGACCGTCACCGGTCAGCTGAACCTGGTCCCAGTCCGCTGCTTGGCGCCACTCATCGAGCGCCACGGCGGCCTTAACCACGTGCTCGCGCTCAAATTGACGCTCGGGACCCTCATCGACCAGCATATACAGCGCCGGATATACCTCACCGCGCATAGCATCGGCCAAGATACCAAGCTTGCCGCGCACGCCAGCCTTCCACGCCGTCCAAGCGCAAGCGTCGAGCGTCGACACGCCCAGCAGCGGAACATTGGCACCACGCGCGAGGCCCTTGGCAGTAGAGATGCCGATGCGCACACCCGTAAAGGACCCCGGGCCGCGGCCGACCACATAGCAACCAACATCGCTGCGATCCAGACCGGCTTGAGCCAGCACGCCATCAACGGTATTCACGAGCTCAACGTTGGCGTGACGGCGACACATGTGGTCGCCACTCACGAGCTTCGTCTCGCCCGTCTGCCCATCAATCCATCTTGCCGCGCAGGCAAGCATGTCGGTCGAGGTATCGAGCGCCACCACCAGCGCGTTGTCGTTATGCAAGCTCATCTTGTACAGCCTTATCAATCAAATGGGAAAGCTCCATTGCGCGGTCACCGTGCGCCTCGAGCGTTATCGTTCGCACGTCGCTGTCGCCCTCATCACGCCTGAGCGTCACCGAAAGATACTCATCCGTCAGCTCGTCCTGGAATTGTTCGCCCCATTCCAGCAGGCAAGCACCCTCATAGCCCAGCACATCGAAAATGCCCGTATCCTCGAGCTCGTAGGCATGCTCCAGGCGGTATAGATCAAAGTGAAACAGCGGAATACGACCTTGATCGTGAACGGCCATGAGCGCGAACGTAGGGCTCGTAACCATATGCCCATCGCCCAGCCCGCGCGAGACGCCCTTGGTAAAGTGAGTTTTGCCCACTCCCAGGCCACCGGTCAGGATGAGCACATCGCCGTCCTCAAGGCACGGTGCAATTAGCTCGCCAAAGTACTCCGTATCGGCAGCGCAAGTCGTTTTGTAAGTACCTACCCCCAGGCGCTCCAGGGACATATATGCTCCTTATTATTCCGAGGCGTCCTCTGGTGCGGGATGTCGCTCCAGATAGTCGCCCAGCATCTTAAAGTCTTCCTCCAGCAGCTCCTGCCACGCCGGATTGCGCAGCGCTGCTGCCGGATGGAACGTGGGCATTACCACAAAATGCCCCATCTGGTGGAACCTGCCGCGCAGCTTAGTAATGCCAATCTCGGTCTTAAGCACAAAGTGCGTCGCGGGGTTGCCGAGCGTCACGATGATATCGGGCCAGATGCTTCGAATCTGCTCACGCAAAAACGGCGAGCAAGCCAGCACTTCCTCGGGACGCGGATTGCGGTTTCCCGGCGGGCGGCACTTAAGCACGTTGGCAATGTAGACGTCTTCGCGTTTGAGCCCCGCCAGCGACAAAATGCCGTTGAGGTCCTCGCCTGCCGCCCCCACAAAGGGCTCGCCCTGCAAATCCTCATTACGGCCCGGCGCCTCGCCAATAAACATCACGCGAGCGCGGGGGTTTCCCACGCCAAACACGATGTTGTGGCGCGACTGGTAAAGCTGGCAAAGGTGACAATCGCCCAGAACGGCCTCGATCTCCTCGAGTGCGACCTCACGCGGCGCCTGATGGCTATGGCCGGGAATGTGCATGACGCCCATAGCGACTCCTACACGTAGACCTTGTCGAGACGCATACCAAAGCCGCAAGCGACCTCGTAGTTAATCGTGCCGCGTAGGCGCGCCATCTCGTCCATGGTAATCTCGGCATCTCCATCGCGGCCGACAATGATCATCTCGTCACCATACTCGGCCTCGGGAATCTCATGCGCCGGGTTGGACTGAATGGCGACCATAAACTGGTCCATGCAGATATTGCCCACCTGACGCACACGCTCGCCGCGATACAGCACGTCCATACGATTGGAAAGCGTACGCGAAAGGCCATCGGCATAACCGATCGGAAGGGTGCAGATCTGAACGCGCGTGCGCGGTACGCGGTAGGTAAAGCCGTAGCCCACGCCCTCGCCCATCGCAGGGTGTGCCACGCGCGTCACACGCGCGTGGACGCTCATGACGGGATCAAGCTGCATCACGCGACCACTCAGCTCACATGGCTGCAGACCATACAAACCGATGCCGGCACGAATCATGTCAAAGTGCATTGAAGAATCGAGCATCGAGGATGGCGTATTGGCACAATGCACGATACCGCATTCAAAACCTGCGTCCTTAATGGCCTGAACGGCCTCGGTAAAACGCTGGCACTGCAGCTTGTAGTCCCAGCCCGAAGGTTCATCGGCCGTGGCGAAGTGCGTAAATACGCCGTCGCACTGAATACCGCGATGGAAATTTATACCGCGGACAAAGTCGAGCACCTGCGTGTAGTGAACGCCGATACGATTCATGCCCGTCTCGATGGCAAGATGGTACTTGCCCACTTTGCCCGCCGCGACGGCACATTCGCCATACGCAAGAGCAAAGTCAGACGTATAGACCGAGGGCATGATATCAAACTCGAGCAACGTCGGAATAGCCTCGATAGGCGGCTCGCTTAGGATGAGGATGGGTTTCGTAATCCCGCCCTGTCGGAGCTCAACGCCCTCGTTAACCGTCGCCACGGCAAACATGTCGGCACCGGCCGAATACATGATCTTGGCACACTCAACAGCTCCATGACCATAAGCATCGGCCTTGACCACGCAGCACAGGCGCTGACGCGGATTCAATAAGTTCTTATAGGCTCTCGTGTTGCGACGGAGCGCCCCGCGGTCGATCTCGACCCAGGACCAGCGCGTCAAATCGGCTTTATTCATGATTAGTCATCCGACCCTTCGTCCATGATTCCCAGATCTTCGAGCGCATCCTTTGCCGCCAGCTCCATGGCAGGACCGATCAAGTCGATAAGATCGGTCGCGATAACGCTCTTCTCACCATACTCCGTCGCCGCAGCAAAACCGGCGTAGCTGTGAAGTGCGACGGCGTACGAATACAGCAACTCCCAACGATCCATCTCGTCGCGCATGGTGGCAAGCGTGCCGGCCAAAATACCCGCGAGAACATCACCCGAACCGGCAGTTGCCAGAGAAGCCGGACCCGAGAGTGGCAGCAGCACGCGCTCAACGCCACAGATAGCCGTCGTCGGCCCCTTGGCTATGACCACCAGATTGTCGGAGCCTGCAGCCCAGACAACCTTCTGCGCGGCCGCAATCGCGGTACCAAGGTCGCTCACCTCGTCACCGGCAACCAGGCGCGAAAGCTCACGATAATGCGGCGTCATAACCAACGGCTGCTCGCGACGATACATCTCGGGGTTACTATCAATACCGTCAATGGCAATCTTAGCAAGGCAGTTGAGTGCATCGGCGTCCAAAATTAGCGGTACCTCAAGCTCGAGCAAGCCCGAAACCACCTGCATAGCGCCAGCAGACGTCGTCATACCGGGACCGCACAGCACGCAGCTGTACTTCTTTGCGATCTCACACACCGTCATGCGCGCAGCGGCGCCAAAGGAGCCGCGCGAATCAGACGGAATAGCAAAGACGGGAATCGAAGGAAGTGCCATGCGAATGAGATTGGCACAGGCGTCAGGAGCCGCGACTGCCACGTAACCAGCACCCGCGCGAGCTGCAGACTTGGCCGCCATAATGGCAGCACCAGGATATTGCGCCGATCCGGCGACAATAAGCACAGAGCCACGGGAATACTTATCGATATTCGATGGTAGCGGAGCAAAGTAATCAACTAAGTCACCGGGCTCGACAATCTCGGCGGCGTGGTCAACATCATCGATGACTTCGTCAAGACGGTCGTAAAGATTGCCGCAGATCAAATCGCCAGCATACTCAGGGCCATCAGCGCTATACAGACCAATCTTGGGCGCAATCATCGTCACCGTGCGCTCGGCACGAATGCAGTCGTCATCAACAACGCCCGTCTCGGCATTCAGGCCCGAGGGGACATCAATGGATAAGACACAATCGGCGCATTCATTGACCGTAGGAATCCAAATGGAGAACGGCGCACGCAGATTCCCGTGGAAACCGGTACCAAAAATGGCATCGACAACAACATCCGCCTTATCGATCAAAACCTCGAGTTCGTCACGCGAGGGACCGACGCAAACGTGCACATCGCGACCGGCAGTTCGACGAGCAACATGACGTGCCAGAGCAGCAGGAATCTCATCCGGCTCAACCGGAGAAACGATATCCACGTCCACACCCTTGTGGCTCAAGATATCGGCGGCAACCCAACCGTCGCCGCCATTATTACCAAAACCGACCAGAACGAGAACCCGATCGGGATTGAGCTTCAAGACCTCGTTGGCGGCAAACTCACCCGCTAGCTCCATAAGCTCGGCCTTCGAAGTCCCTTCGCGTTCGATGATATCCTCGAGACGAACGACTTCTTCGGTACTCAAAACCGGTTTCATCTATGCTCCTAGCGTATCTTGCGAAGCATCGCCCAAGTGCTCCGTCAATGCTGAATTCTGCAGCTGCTCAAGCTCATCTAAAACAGAGCGAGCCTCTTTAAATGTCTGCGCAACGCGTTTCTTGTTGCTCACCTTTTCTTCCTTAGGCTTAGGTCGAGCATCCTCGGTGATTGCAATGGCATTCGCAACGGCCAAGTCTCCCGTAAGCGTAATGGAAAGAGCGACCTCAACAACACCCAGTTCTTGAGCGATCTCGAGAGCACGGCCCGAAAGCAGCGCCTTCGGTTTGCCGAGTTTATCACGCGTTACCGAAACATCCTTGCGACCCACGCCTTGACTAAAACCCGTGCCGAGAGCTTTAAGTACCGCCTCGCGCGAAGCAAAGCGGCTGGCATAGTGAGCAGCGGGACGCGACGATGCATCACAATACGCACGCTCTTCTTCGGTAAACACACGCCGAGCAAACGACGGCGTCTTTTCAAGAATTGATTTCATGCGGGAAATCTCGACGATATCAACGCCGATACCAGCTTCAGCCATGTTCACCTCCATATCGCACAGACTAAGTTATTGTAGCCCGTTCACAGAAGATGCGACAAACGAGGGTTATAAAACACAGCTACTATGTGAGACAAATTGCCCGAGATACAATCAAAACCACCCCTAAAAGGGGTGGTTTGCTCTTAGGGTATAACCCTTGGATTTCCGGCACGCGTCTAAAGGCGCCGGCCCTCACGGGGTTCGGGCCGCACTGCAGGTTGACCCGTGACGGGCCGGTCAAACCGGCGCTATTTGCGCCCCGGCCCCCAATCGAAGGGGTCCTCGTACTCCTTGACGCTCAGCCGGTCGAGCGCGATGTCGGCCTTCTCCTGCTCCCGGATGTACTTCGCGATCGTGGCCTCGTTCAGGCCGACGGTGGACACGTAGTAGCCCTCGGCCCAGAACTTCCTGTTGCCGAACTTGTACTTCATGTTCGCGCGCCTGTCGAATACCATCAGCGAGCTCTTCCCCTTCAGGTATGCCCATCACGCTCGAAACGCTGTACTTCGGCGGTATCGCCAGCAGCATGTGGACATGGTCGGGCATCAGGTGCCCCTCGATGATCTCTATCCCCTTGTACTGGCAGAGCTTCCTGAAGATCTCCCCGAGGTCGGACCTTATTTGGTTGTAGATGACTTTGCGCCTATACTTCGGCGTGAACACGACGTGGTACTTGCACATCCACTTCGTGTGGGAAAGGCTGTAGGCCTTCTGGGCCATGGCGACCACCCCTTCGACTCGAATTCTTGACGGCCTGAACAATCGTCAATATCGGTCGCAGGGGTGGCTTTGTAAAGCCGGTTGTCCCCACCCGCATAGCGGGTGGTTTCTGATGCGGCGCGCTGCGCGCCCCGCACAGGCTAAAGCCTTTAAAAAAGGCTCTGTTAGACCAAATTTGACACGATCGGCTGTTCGTCGAACCGGAAAA
>DXZN01000004.1:0-52138 GCA_019419645.1 Collinsella sp.
GTCCATCCTCGCAGTATCCGGTTCTCAAGGTGCACGCTTTGCGGCTGATCCGGTCCGACCGGGCCGCGCGGCAAGGAGATATATTGCCAGACCGGAGGGGCGCCGGGGGCGGGAATCGCGCACTCCATATTTTGTTCACAAATGAATAGGTCCCTCAGTCACGTCACTGAGGTTATAACTGAAGCATCAGCTTCTGATATTGGCGGTGACCAGCTGGTTTATAGATGTTGAGGCATCGGTCATCTCTGGTGCGCCACTTTACTCCAAAAGCATCGGTTATTTGTTTCCCGTCGGTAAAAGGCAGGTTTTGTTCGCCAAGCGTTCCTATATATAGAAGTTCGGGTTCGAACCGTGCATCGGTAACAAAAAAGCGACCAGCCGGAGCCGATCGCTTTCTATTCTATGCTGGAGCATCCAGAGGGGTTCTTCCGAACTCATTTTCTCGCTGCCATTCATGCTTTCGAAGCATCTTTCTACAGCCCTCGTTGTCTATCCTCGTATCTCACAGGTCTTCCGGAAATTCACAAGCAGTCTTAGGGTCAATTTAGTTCTGCTTTCAGAGACTTGTTTGAGAGTTTTTAAAGACAGTTCAAAACAATAAGTGAGACACCATAAAGCAGAGCAAGATGAGCCGGATAGAAAATGTAGAAGAAATATTTGAGCTTCAGCCCTCGCTTGCCATTATAAAGATTGATAAGCAGCAACGAAACGACCGCGGCAGCAACATCAGGATTAAATATATTAGCTGTAGCAAACTCAAATCCGCCGCCAACTATATGGCATGACGAAAGGAGCACTGCGCATACTGCAGCAAAGAACATCTTGGCCTTGCTGTCGTGGAATAAATAGAATGCAGCCACAAGCAGAATGCCATACACACCGCCATCTAGTTTAGTGTATTCAGCTGCCAGTGCTGTCAAAACAATCAGAGCAGTTTCTGCGATGTACCTCTTCCATTTTGAAAGGCTTTGTATCTTTTCCAGAATTATCAAGAAGACCAAGCAAAGCAGGAGCTCACACATAACATTTTGTTGCCGAAGGTCAAATAGTTGCCCGGTTTGAACGAAATCGTATATGGGCTCCGCAATGATTGCGAAGACAAGCATATTTCGCAGGTACCTCTTTATGTCATGAGTATGCAAAAATCCCTCAACTATCAAAAAGCAAAATAAGGGAAATGCAATTCTGCCAAGAACATGAAGCACATCCGAAGCCTCGCTTAGAATCGCCCACTGTTCGTCTGATATCTGATTGTACGATGCGTGAGTCATGATTCCATTGGTCAGGACGATCCTGCTTACATGATCGAGAACCATCGAAATGGCCGCTATTATCTTTAATGTGCTGCCGCTAATTCCGTATCTATCTGTTTTCATTTCGTTTTCCTTTCTTTGGGTGGGCCGTCAGAGGTTCGGCCTGCTCTGCAGACGGCCGCTGCGGCGCTTCGCGCCTTGCGCGCTGCGCTGGCAAACGCTCACGCGTTTACTCAGCTCCGCGCCCTTTCGGGTTCGAACCCATGTCGCGGCAACAAAAAAGCGGCCGGCATCCGCCAGTCGCTTTTCTATTCTATGGTGGGCCGTCAGGGGTTCGAACCCTGGACCTTGGGATTAAAAGTCCCCTGCTCTGCCAGCTGAGCTAACGGCCCGCGGGTGGCATTGTACCACGGTCTGGGGCTATTCCCAACTCCATTGGCCGTTCTGGAAAATCACAACTTCACGTCCATCAGGCGTAATGCCCGTAATATCGATATCGTCCGTGCCGATCATAAAATCGACGTGCGTGCTCGAGACGTTAACGCCATGCTCCAGGAGCTCCTCCTTGGACATGTCATACCCACCCTCGATGCATTCGGGGAAACCGACACCCAGCGCGAGATGGCAGCTAGCGTTCTCATCATAGAGCGTGTCATAGAATAGAACGCCACTTTCACGGATCGGCGTGTTCTTGGAGATAAGCGCGACCTCACCCAGATGAGCGGCACCTTCATCGGTGTCAATAATGCTCGCAAGCGTCGCCTTACCCACGCGGGCATCGTAGTCCACTACGCGGCCCGCCTCGAACTTAATCCAAAAATCGTCAACCTTGTTACCGTGGTGAATGAGCGGCATAGCCGAATACACGATACCGTCGGCACGCATACGATCAGGCGAGGTGAAGACTTCCTCGGTGGGAATGTTGGGGAAGAAGGGGTGCCCATCGGGCGTCTTGCCCTTGCCGCCGGCCCACTCGTGACCTTTCGTCATGCCAATCGTCAGATCGGTTCCATTTGCCGAGGTGTAATGCAGGTAGTCGAAACGATTGTCGTTCAGGAAACGCAGGTTCTTTTCGAATGCGGCGTCATGGAGTTCCCAGTCGCTCTCCGGGTCCTGGCCATCGGCGCGAGCGGTGTGCAGAATCGCATTCCACAGCTTATAGATTGCAACCTCATCGGCGTCTCCCGGGAACACCTCGCGCGCCCAGGCAACGACCGGCGCGCCGGCGATGCACCACGGGTTGATGTTGTAGTCCAGTCCGCGGCGGAAGACCTTGCACTGCGTGTTCCTTGCCTTAGAAGCTGCAGCAGGCTTAGCGGGATCGATGCCCTTAAGGGCGGCAGGGTCCGCACCCTCGATAAAGATAAAGCAGGCACCATCCTGGGCCAGGGAATCAAGCTGCAGGCGCTTCCACTCGGGCGTCTGCTCAAAATAGCTTTTCTCGACATGCTCGTACGTGAGCCTCGTCACGGCGTCATCGGCCCAAATAACCGTCACGTGACCGGCACCGGAGGCATAGGCCTCCGCGACCACCACGCGCGCAAACGGCGCGCACTCGACCGGAGACTGAACGACAACCTCCTGGCCGGGCTTGACGTTTACGCCCTTGCGGACAACCAGGCGCGCATAGTTTTTAATCTTGGGCTCCAGGGCCTTCATGCCCTCCAGAGCCTCTTCGACCGTCAGGGCAGCTCGAATCATGTGCCACTCCATCTATCTATAGAACAGTAAAAAGCGCGCCGCAAAAACGACGCGCCTTATATCTTAGCGATAAATATGCATGCAAACGCTATTTCTTCTTGGAGTCCTTTTTGTCCTCCTCGGCAGCCGCGCGCTCAATAAGAGCGTTGAGCTTGTTCTCGGACATGCCCTCGGCCTGCGTGCGGTACATGTTGCGCAGGGGACGAATACGAACGAAGTCGTAAATAAAGTCACCCAAAATGACGACGTAGGACAAAACGATGCCGACCATCTGGACAGGGCTGGACACCATGCCAGCGGGAGCGAAGTACAGCGAAGCCCAAATGGCCACGACGAGCACCATGCCGATAGCGAGCACGGCCCACCAGATGCGGCGGCGCTTGGTGTAGTCCTCATCCTGCTTGAGAAGGATATTCGACACCGTGTAGATGCGATCCTCCTTGGCGCGCTGCTTAGCCTTGCGGGCGCGCTTCTCCTCTTTAGAGAGGCCCTCGAGGTTCTCGCCCTTCTCGAGCTCTTTGCGGCGTGCCTTAGACGAAGCCGGCACGACGCGGACAGAGCTCGCTGCCTGACGGGCGGGCTTGGCGGATGCGGCGGACTTGCGCGCAACCCCGGTAACCTCGTGGGATTGCGTGCGCTTGTTCGTGGCGCTACGGGTACTCACTTATGCGTTCTCCTTCATGCTTGTGAACTGGGAGCCCGTGATGATCTGGAAGGCCTCGCGATAGCGCTCGGACGTGCCATCGATGACCTCGGCGGGCAGGTGCGGGGTCTCCCCCGTCATATCCCAGTTGGCTTTGAGCCAATTGCGGACGAATTGCTTGTCGTAGCTGGGCTGAATCTTGCCCTCCTCGTAGCTGGCGGCAGGCCAGAAACGGCTGGAGTCGGGCGTGAGGCACTCGTCGATCAGCGTGACCTTGCCATCGATGACACCAAACTCGAACTTGGTGTCGGCAATGATGATGCCACGGGTCGCGGCGTACTCGGCGGCAGCCTTGTAGATCTTGAGGGAAAGGTCGCGAATCTGCGTGGCGATGTCCTCGCCCACGATCTCGCAGCAACGCTCGAACGAGATGTTCTCGTCGTGGTCACCGATCTCGGCCTTCGTGGACGGCGTAAACAGCGGCTCGGGAAGCTTGGAAGCCTCGGTCAGGCCCTCAGGCAGCTGGATGCCGCAGACGGTGCCGTTCTCGTCGTAGGTCTTCTTGCCCGAACCGGTCAGATAGCCGCGGACGATGCACTCGATAGGAATCGTCTGGGCCTTCTTAACCAGCATGGCGCGGCCGGCGAGGTAGTCACGATACTCAGCAAACTCCTCAGGGAAATCCGCCGGGTCGATGGAAACGAGGTGGTTGGGAACGATGTCGGCAAACTTATCGAACCAGAATGCCGAGATGCGGTTGAGCACCTCTCCCTTAAACGGAATCTCGTCGGGAAGAATGAAGTCGAACGCAGAAATGCGGTCGGTGGCGACCATCAGCAGGTTTTCACCGGCATCGTAGATATCACGAACCTTGCCACGGGAATCCGGACGACGCTCCATCGTTGTCACGTGAGTCACTCCTTACCAAAATACGACAGTAATGCGGGTTCTTTCCCGCACGTTTTCGCAAACTCGGAGCGGCAGGGACGAAACCCCTCCTTCACCGAATAGCGAAAAGCTAGTGCTCCATTGTAGTAGATGCCGCGTCCGCCGTGTGCTCGCGAGGCAGATGAATTGTAAAAGTCGTACCCTTTCCAAGCTCCGACTCCACGGAAATGTAGCCATGATGGCGCTCGACGATTTGTTTAGTCACGGCGAGGCCCACGCCCAGGCCACCCGCCTCGCGGGCGCGACTGGCGTCGGCACGCCAAAAACGACCAAAGATGCGCGACAGATCGTCCTTGGCAATACCGATGCCGGTATCCGAAACGGCAATACTGACATGCTTGCGGTCACTGAGCACCGACACCACGACCCAACCGCCCTCGGGGGTGTAGCGCATGGCGTTGCTCATGAGATTGATGACGCACTGCGTGATCATGTCGGGATCGGCCTCGACGACATCGTCGTGACCCTGGGTTTCATCTGCAAAGCGCAAGCGCAGATCGCGGTCAACAAACAGGCGCTCCTGAGCGTTGACGATGGAACGCACGAAGGGAACCATGTCCACCGGCTCAAGGTTGAGCGGCGCTGTGCTGTTTTCCATGCGCGATAGATCGAGCATCTGCTGCACCAGACGGGCCAGGCGACGTGTCTCGGATGCAACGGTTTCCAGATGCTCGTCGTCGGTGGGATACACCCCATCCTGCATGGCTTCGACTGTCGCGAGCATGGCCATAAGCGGAGTACGAAGTTCGTGAGCCACGTCTGAGGTCAGGCGCTTCTCGTGTTTCATATCCTTCTCGAGCGAAGTGGCCATCTCATCGAAGGTCTCACCCAGCTGATCAATCTCGTCATCACCGCGCAAACCAGTACGAGCGGACAGATCGCCATCGCGAATTTGCTTGGCCGTGCTCGTAATACGATGAATCGGCTTGGTGAGCATGCGCGACACGAGCGATCCGATAACGACCGAAATGCAGATTGCAACAACCGCGGCGAGGGCCATGGCGTTAAAGGTCTTCTCCCTAAATGCAGAATCCGCCTTGGTGAGCAAGGCATCGGAGCCGATGGCCCATAGCTTTACCTGTCCGACATGCTCGCCGGAAGACGTTATGATTTCGACGTTGGCAACGCTATCGGAGTCGGTTGGAGCAGACGAGACCGGGCTATGCGATGCTTTTTTACCGCTCGAGCTGCTCGACGCCGATTCGCTCTCGCGCACATCGGCGGTCGCGCTTGCCGAAGGCCATGAGTCGTCATAGACGACAACGCCCTTCTTGTTGACGACCTGCATACTCAGGTCGTCGGATACCAAACTCGATGTCGCGACCGTGCGCAGCTCGCCCGCAGTCCAGTTGCCGTTTTCCTCATACGACGTCGCAAGCTTTTCGGCAGCAGAATTGGCGATCTCGACGATATTGGAGCGCGTGTAATCCGAAAAGACCGTGCCCCACACAACAGAGACCACGCCCACCAGCACCAATACCGTCATGAGCGATGTCAGAGCAAAAGCAAGTGCCATGCGCGAGGGATAGCTCATCGTTGGCCGTGAATCGGAACGAGGCGTGTTCCAACTAGCCTTGGAACCCGCCTCGCTCTCCTGCTTGTGCTTTTGTCCGATTTCAAAGCGCGCAGGTGTCATATGTGATTTCCCTATTTCTCGTCCGACTTATCGGTCTTGGCCGGAGCCTCGAAGCGATAGCCGACACCGTGGACGGTGTAGAGCCACTTGGGCTTCTTGGGATCATCGCCCAGCTTGGCGCGAAGATTCTTCACGTGGCTATCGATGGTGCGCTCATAGCCCTCAAAGTCGTAGCCGAGCACCTTCTCGACCAGCTCCATGCGGTTGTAGACGCGACCGGGGTGACGGGCAAGCGTGGTGAGCAGCTTAAACTCGGAAGCCGTCAGGTCGACTTCCTTGCCCTCGACCAAAATCTTGTGGCCCGAGATATCGATGACCAGATCGCCGAAGTCGAGTACCTCGACGGCTGGCTCGTCGGCCTGATGGGCACGGCGGAACAAGGCGCGTACGCGCGCGACAAGCTCGCGCGGCGAGAACGGCTTAATCAGATAGTCGTCGGCGCCGAGCTCAAGACCGATAATACGGTCCTCGATCTCGCCCTTGGCAGTCAGCATGATGATGGGGACATCCGAGGTATCGCGAATGGTGCGGCAAACGCGCTCGCCGGGGATCTTGGGGAGCATAAGGTCGAGCACGACCAGGTCAAACTGATGCTTCTCGAACTCCTCGATCGCGGACTGGCCGTCGCCGACACCCACAACCCAGTAGCCTTCGCGCTCGAGATAGGCAGCGACGGCGTCACGGATTGCCTTCTCATCCTCGACCAGCAGAATCTTTTTTGCATCTGAAGCCATAACACGGCCCCCCTGTCTCAATCAGCTAAGAACAAGCCCATTTTAACGCACCTGAGCCCGCCGGATGCCACTATGACGCGGCAGCTCGGCGGGCGGTACTCACAATTACAACGCGTTTATTCCCCTGTTGGCGCCTTTTTAACCCCTCTAAGCTTAAAGAGAGAATAGGCGTGCGGTGACCGTCTCGGGTATACCCTGGCTGTTGCGCACCGTGGCGTACGTAAGGAATGAGTCCGATTTTCCCGCCGTAGCTGGATAATCGCCATACTCCAAAGCGCGGTCGGGCGACAGCAGCGAGCCATAGGTCTTGGCAGAGGTGTCGATCAGGAAATGCGATGCCTGCACCTTAACAAGGTATTTATTCTTCTTGCCAGCCGCACATGCAAGCGGCTCGCGTGACAGGAAGAGGTACGGCCCTCCCTCATTACCGATATACGTGCCCATGTTGCCCAAGCTGCCCACGCCACTATAGGTCGCCTCGATAGAAAACACGAAGGTATCGCCCATATATACGGCCTCGAAAGGCGAGACTGACGAGGGAAGGACTAGCTGGGCACGTTTGGTGTTGTTGCCGTCGGTCAGATCGATTGCCGTTATGCCGTAGTAGACGCCCTCGTCGTTGCGGACACGCGGCGAGATGGTCAAAATGCCGTCGCTCGCACGCGGGGCCGATGCAAAGCGGCCCGTCGACTTCCAAATTGTCTCGGCCTTAGATTCATCAAGCGAGCGACGATAGCAAAACGAATCACTACTCGTTTTATTGCCGCCTGCCGAAGGCATTTTATACCAGATGACTGATGACCCGAACGCCGTAAACAGTGGCGGATCATAGTCCTTGCCACCCCGATCGAGCTCAACCACGTCGCCAGAGAGCGAAGCGCCCGACAGATTTTGAGCGTAGAGCTTCCACGATGAATTGGCAAAGTTCATCTCAACCCACGCAAACACGCCATCGCCGGCACGGACATCGTAAAATGCATATCCCGTGCCCTCGATAGGATCCTCGATTAATGTGGTAAGCGAGCCGTCGCCCAAGTTGAGCACGCCAAGCGTGTTGGCATGTAACGCAGACGCCGGGGCCATCATCGCCGCGGCGTAGTCACCATCGCAGTAGTACAGTAGCGTGCCCAGCGGCAGCGTCCACGAGGCCGCAGGCTCAAGATCGATATCGACGGCCTCATACTCATCAGTGATCGAGACGATCTTTGAGTCGTCCTTGATAACCTGCGGCTCGCCGGCGGCATCATCGCTGGTGCCCGTTTTTTTCGAGCATCCTGCAAGCACCGTGGCAGTGCCCGCAGCAACCCCACCGAGCACAAAGCCGCGACGCGATATTCCGTTCTTGATGTGATCGGCGATACCCATTAGGCGATCTCGGCGCGAGCGGCCTCGATAGCGCGTGTAAGCTGGTCGGCGCAGGAGGTCTTTTTCATACCGCAGGTATTACCGGCGAGAACCTCGATTACGCGATCGGCAGGAGCGCCCTCGACCAGCTTGGAGATTGCCTTGAGATTGCCGTCGCAGCCACCGGTAAACTCAACGCCTATCACCTTGTTGCCGTCATCGGAAAGGTCAAGGTGAATATTGCGAGCACACACGCCCTGAGGCTTGTAATCAAACGAAATCATGCGATCCCCTCTCAGAATGTTATTCGAGACGACTATTATCCCCGTCTTTCCCTAAATGCAACGAGGCGCTTTGCCGGCAACACACATTACCAGCAAAGCGCCCTAAAAAGCTAACGTTATGCCCGAACCTACTCGAAGCTCAGCTGCTCCAGACGATCAAAGACCGTGTCGATACGGGTGAGGAAGTCCCATGGATCAAAGATCTCGTCGAGCTTCTCCTGGCTGACGGTGCAGCGCGGGTCGGCCTCGAGACGCTCCTTAAAGGTGGGGCCGGAGACACAATCCTGTACCTCGTGCCAGGTTGCCATGGCGTTCTCCTGCACAATGGCGTACGCGTCCTCGCGGGTGATGCCCGTATCGACGAGGGCGAGCAGCACCTTGGAGGAGAAGATGAGGCCGCGGGTCTTATTGAGGTTGGCCATCATGCGGGC
The DNA here is from genome assembly GCA_019419645.1 of Collinsella sp. Lineage (GTDB taxonomy): Bacteria > Actinomycetota > Coriobacteriia > Coriobacteriales > Coriobacteriaceae > Collinsella. Next base: position 8,975 of record DXZN01000004.1, read on the forward strand.
AGGGTACAGCTGCAGGCCGTCGATAACGCGGATGAGGCACTGGAACATGTGGTCGAGTGCGATGAAGCTATCGGCCTGGGCGACACGCTCGGCAGAGGAGTGCGAAATGTCACGCTCGTGCCACAGGGCGACGTTATCGAAGGCGACCTGGGCGTTGGACTTCACGACGCGCGACAGACCGCAGACCTTCTCCATGGTGATGGGGTTGCGCTTGTGCGGCATGGCGGAGCTGCCCTTTTGGCCCTTGCGGAAGGGCTCCTCGGCCTCGAGCGTATCGGTCTTCTGCAGGTTGCGGACCTCGGTCGCGATACGCTCGCAGGTGGCCGCTGTAGTGGCAAGCACGCCGGCAAGGTAGGCATGGTGATCGCGGCTGATGACCTGCGTGGACAGCGGGTCGTGGACCAGACCCAGGTGCTCGCAGACGTACTCCTCGACGAACGGCTCGATGGAGCTGTAGGTGCCTACGGCACCGGAGATGGCACCGAAGGCAACATTCTTGCGAGCGTCCTCAAGACGATCCAAATCGCGCTTGAGCTCCCAGGCCCAAGAGCCAAACTTCATGCCGAAGGTCATCGGCTCGGCGTGGATGCCATGAGTGCGGCCGGCACAGAGCGTGTTGCGCTCCTCAAAGGCGCGACGCTTGCAAATCTCGCCGAGCTTCTTGACGTCCTCGATGATCAAGTCGCAGGCCTGGGTGAGCTGGTAGCACAGAGCCGTGTCGCCCAGATCGGAGCTGGTCATGCCATAGTGAACCCAGCGGCTGGGCTTGGGGTCGCCCTCGGGCACATCGGCGTCGATATATTCCTTCATGTTGGTCAGGAAGGCAATGACGTCGTGGCGCGTGACTTCCTCGATCTCGTCGACCTTTGCCTTCTCAAAGTTGGCGTGGTCGCGGATCCACTGGGCTTCGTCTTTAGAAATGCCGATCTTACCGAGCTCCGCCTGGGCCTCGCAGGCCAGAACCTCGATCTCCTGCCAAATGGCGTACTTGTTCTCGAGGGAGAAGATGTGTCCCATCTCCGGGCGGGTATAGCGATCGATCATAGCGGCTCCTTTTTGGTTATTGGCACGTTGGTCGTAACCCAACCATTGTACCGTGCGCAGGTGCAAGTATGGGCAGCAGGCATGAACCTAACATTTTGGAATTGGAGCGGGCATGGGGACATCCGCGTATTTGCTTCGCAAATACGCACCGGCTGCGGCGACACACCCGGACCTACACCCATGCGCGGGCAAAATGGGTTGAATCTGACGCCCCCGGCTGTCTCCCGTGCTCGATGGAGCGGGCAACGGGACGTCTGCGTATTTGCTTCGCAAATCCGCACCGGCTTCAGGCACCTGCCGGCGCCTTCGCCTGCTCGCTACAAACGCTTCGCGTTTGCTTAACGCTCGCACCCTGTCGGGTTCGAGTCCCGGCGCTTTGTTGAAAAAAGCACGGCACCGTGATGGTGCCGTGCTTGTGCTCTTAACTGGAGCGGGCAACGGGACTCGAACCCGCGAGTGTCAGCTTGGGAAGCTGATGCCTTACCACTTGGCGATGCCCGCTTGTGTGTTGGCTAGTATAACGCGGTTGTCTTGTTCGATACAAGGGTGGTGATGCTTGTTTTAGCTGTGGAGATTCGTTTGAAAATCGCGTCAATTGTGGAGATGAGGACCTTTGACCTCCTGTTCTCCCTATCTTCTACCTGCGCTTTTGCTTGATTGTTGTATTTGAGCTCAATTTGTCAGGAATTGGGCAAGCTTTTGGTCAGGCTCCGGTACTTACCCGCATGAACCTCGGGGGTAGCCTCATCCTACGCGTCGCAGCCTCCCCGTGCGGCGCACGAGGGATAAGGAGCAGCCATGTCCAACGCACCCACGCACTCTGTCCACAGCGCAATCGCAACAGGCCCGCTGCTCCTGCTCCTCTTCCTGCTTTTCGGCTGCCTGGCACCGGGAGCCGCATTTGCCGTCGATGGCTACGACCAGCTCGGCTTCCGCACTATTAGCGATGATTGTGGGCCCTTCATTATCGGCAAGTATGAAGCTCAAGACGCCTCGATTGCCTACTGCATGAACCAGGAGCGTCCCGGCCCCACCAAGCCGGGCGGCCCATGGCTCAACTTTGATCAAGGCTGGGTGTGGCTCGACGACGAGTTCGCAGCAATCGTTTGTCACGGATATCCTACCGCCACGTCGTTTGGCGGTTACCATCTTTCACCCGATCGCGCCCGCGCCGCCACCCAGCTTGCCGTATGGATGCTCAACGGCACTACCCATGTCGACGGCACCTACTCCTACACGACCGCTCAGGGCAAAACCAAGAGCGGGCACTTTACCGCCGACGATGAAGTCGTGGCGGCTGCGCGGTGGCTCCACGACAGCGCAAAATCAGGAAGCATCAAAGCCGCTCCGCACCGCGCGCGACGCTATCTAGGAACCGTATCGGGCGGCAGCAGACGTCAAGACATGCTCTATGTACTGCCGGCGGTCTCTGTTTCCTTCCAAAAGCAGTCTGCGAACACTGTTATTACCAGCGGAAACAATACCTATCAGTTTACCGGGGCAACATTCGATGTTTTTGAGAGCGCCAGCGGCGCGCGTGTCGGCACCATCCAGATGGACAGCAACGGTCAAGCGCAGGCAGCACTTCTGCCCAACACGGCATACTACCTAGTTGAGACAACAGCGCCAGCTGGTTATATCCCCCTGCACGATCGCATTGCCTTTACCACGACGGATAACGGCGGATACGTCACCATTGATGAACAACCCGGCACCATTACCTTGCGCATTGTAAAGCTCGACGCCGCAACGAATGCAGGCCCCCAAGTTGGGGCTTCGCTCGCAGGAGCAGAATTCGTGTGCGTATCGCAATCAACCCCTGGATGGACACAAACTCTCAGGACCGATGAAAGCGGTCGAGCTACCCTCACCGATGTCCCCCTGGGAACCTTTACCATCTATGAATCGAAGGCGCCCGAGGGCTATTTGCCCTCCGGTGACAGTTGGTCTTACACCGTTGGAGCCGACCAACTCGGCGATTCAGGCGTGGTCGAGATCGAATCTCGCGTTTCCGATATCCCCATTGCGTTTGACCTTGAGATTTCCAAATTCAAGGACTACGGCAATAGCGATCAATCCGGCCTGGAGCAGCCGGCAGGAGATGTTGTCTTTGAGGTTGTCAGTAACAGCTCTCAGCAGGTTGTTGGCACACTGACTACAAACATCTATGGCTTTGCCTCCACCAAAGACCAGCCCGAAGCATGGTTCGGCACAGGCAAGCGACCAGCCGGTGTCCACGGAGCCGTCCCATACGACCGCGCCGGCTACACGGTTCGTGAGGTTCCGGAAACCGTCCCCGAGGGTTTTAAACGTGCGGGGGAATGGACCGTCGAGGCCAATCAGATTTCCGACGGCGCCGTGCTTCAATATATCGTGGACAACCACGCTCTGTCGACGCATCTCCAGATTGTAAAACGCGATGCCCAAACAGGCGCTTCTGTTCCCCTAGCCGGATTCACCTTCCAACTCCTCGACAGCAATCACAAACCTGTCTCACAAACATGCTGGTATCCAGCACATAACGTAATGGACACTTTTACGACTGACGCGACCGGCACCGTCACACTGCCCGAATCGCTCGTGCCGGGCACCTATTATGTACGCGAAACCTCGGCCAAAGAGCCCTATCTTGTCGGCGGAGAGATCGAGGTAAACATACCCGCCGATATAAACCTAACGCCCGTTGCAATCGTCTCGTATTATGACCACGCCGCGACCGGAAACATCAGGATCGTTAAAACCGATGCCGTGGACGGCAGCAGCCTCGCGGGCGCCATCTTTGAGATCCGTGCCTCAGGTGATATCGTGCGCCCCGACGGTAGCATTGCCGCGCTCGACGGTGAGACTGTCGCTACCGTCACGACGGATGAAACTGGAGAAGCACGCGCGGATGACCTCCCGTTGGGATCTGGCACCGCACGCTACGAGGTCGTCGAGACTCAGGCGCCGACCGGCTTCTTACTCGACCGAACGCACCATATCGTCGACCTTACCTATGCCGACCAGAAAACACCCGTTGTGGAAGCACGGCTTAACGTATCCGACGATTACACCAAGGTTGATATCTCCAAGGTCGATGCAAGCGGAGAGCAGGAAGTGAAAGGCGCACAGCTCACCTTATCTGGTCCCGATAAAACCGAAATAGACTCCTGGACCTCATCCGACAAGCCGCACCGCATCGAACATCTTGCACCCGGCACCTACTCGTTGCGCGAAACGATGTCTCCGCGGACCTATGACCTTGCCGAGGAGATAACGTTTGAAATAAAGGACACGGGAGAAGTCCAATCCGTCTCGATGAAGGATGCGCCCATCGAGATCAAAGGACAGGTCGACAAGCGTCAGGAGCTTGTCCAACCTATCGGGAAGGGTCTGTTGGCTAACGGCGATGGAAAAAACCGCGCCGCGATGCAAACCAATACGGATGGGCTTTTCTCCTATACCATCGATGCTCGAAACGATTCCGCTACTTGGGTTGATGAGTTTACGATTACCGATGATCTTGAGTGCGCCAAAGACGGCACGGCGAGATTCGTCTCAATCGAAACCCCCGTCGCCATCGGCGACCTCAACGGTCTGTGCAACGTGTGGTATCGCACGACGCCGTTGGACTCGACAGACATCGATGAGCCGGCAAACGCGACGCTTGACGATGGGCACGAAAATCCTTGGCTTGAGTCCGACGAAGTAAAAGAGAGCCTTGGTGAGGACTGTCGCCTCGTCGATTACGACGGCTGGCGCCTCTGGAAGGCGGATGTCCCGACCACGGAATCCACCACACTCGAGGCGAAAGAACTCGACCTTGCATCCAATACCGTCGTAACGGGCATTCGCATTGAATACGGTGCAGTAGCCGCCGACTTTACGACTCGAAGCGATGCAGATTCCTGGACCCGCGATGATCTCAAAGATGAGCACGACGACCTTGACGATGCCAAAGCAATCCTTGGCACAGACGCTCGGGGCGCAGTCGTGCACATGCAGGCAACGTCGGCTTATACGCCCCAAACCGCACTCACCAACAGCGCGCGCGTCGATCTTTGCCGCAACGGCGGCGGCGATAAACTTGAGTCACATGACGAGGACCGTGTCATTCAACGCTGTACCCTACCGCAGGACCTACCGGCAACAGGATCAGTTCCCATCACCGCTTGCATCACCGCGCTTCTGACCTCGGGTGCCGCAGCCCTATGGTTCGCTCGCCTTAGGTCGATCCCAAAGAAGCGCTAGCACGATGAAAAAGCGGGCAAGCCAGTCCCCCGGCTCGCCCGCTTTCAATCATTTAAATCGCCGCATCTACTCTGCAGACGAAGATCCACCATCAACGATTGCTTGCTCGGACTCAGGAATCCCATCGGCACCCGTGCTCTGTTCTTGCTCCACCTCTTCGCTGATTGCGGAGGCGGGGGTCGAGCCCTTCGCGCCCACGATGTAGGCAGCTCCAAACCCTAACGCAATGGCAATTAAGGTCAAAATCACGTAGACAGGCCAATGGCGCTTAATATACGAAAACACGTTGACTCCTTAGAGCTCCGTCTACGAACGGCGGATAACCTCGGTCACGACCTCGGATACCGTGGCAATGTTCGTCGGATTGACATTGTGGGGCAGGTCGTCCTCGGTACGAGCGCAAGCCAGACGCGTGCCGTCCACGCCGGCGATGGTGAGGGCTCGGCGGCTCGCCTCGAGCGCGGCATAGGCATCGGTCTTGGCATAGGGCATCTCGAGCGCGCCACAATCGACATGGAACGACTTGCACACCTTGCTGACCAGGTTCATGATGCGGCGATCGCCCTTGAGCAGCTGCTGTTCGCCCTCAACCGTCACCACCGAAAGCCTACCGGCGCCGACGGATTCAAGATTGATGAAGAATACGCCGCGGAGCTTATCGCGATGCGAAGCCAAGAAGGCCTTCATACCGGCGCCATCACAATCCGAGGCGCCCGTTGCCACAAACCAGATATCGTGACCGAGCAGCTCATCGTCACCCATAGAGGCGACAGCCGAGAGCATATCTTCGGAAGAAGCGCCGTCGGAAGACGTAGCGCCGCCCTTCCAGCCATCGTTATCGTCCTCGAAATTATCCCACGAACCGATGCCGCGACCGGACTTCTTGGCATCGTAATCGTCTTCGACGCCCAGCCAGTCACTCATACTGTCCTGTTCGTTTTTCTTTTTACGACCGAACAGGCCGCCCAGGCCGCGCTTGCGAGACTTGGGTGCCGCAGGGGCGGGAGCCGAAATGGTCTCGATCGGCTGTGCGCCCGACGCAACGGGCATAGGAGGCGCAACGGGTGCCGATGTGGGTTCGGGACCCTGAGCGGTAGCAAAGGGGTCGTTGACCTGTGCGGAGGGATCGGGAAGGTCGAACAGCGACGTGCGAGACGCAACGTTTGTCTGCTTCATCGACGGCAGCGACGGATCGGGGACCGAAGCCAGCGGAGACGAGGAGGGTGCAGGCGACGGTGCCGACGCCGGATCGGGAACATTCATCTGCGGACGCGGCGATGCTTGGGAGGAAATCTGGGCCATAAGGGAATCGACCGTTTCGTCCTGGGTGGGAGCGACATTGGCAACCGTGGCACCGGAACCACTCGAGGTCGGCATGGTGAAAATCTGCGTGGAGTAAGGCCTCGACTCATCCGTCTCGGGAGTCTCGGAAACCGCAGGCACTTCCTCCTGCTCGACCTCGGTCGAATCACCTTGATCGGCTGCCGCGTATTGCTCTTCGTCAGAGTTGGCCTCGACGGGCTCGTCCTCGGCGACATCTTGGATTTCGGCAGCATCAATAGGCTCGTCATCGTCTGCCGCGTCGCCCTGCTCATCGGAAACAGGAAGGGGCTCGGCAATCGCGGTGCCTTGCTTTTCAAACGTTATCGTGGAATCGAACTGCGCGGCATCAAACGACATGGTGCTATCGACCTGTTGCTGAGCCTCGAAAGACGTCGTCGCCTCAGCAACATCCGCGGACGCCGGTTGCTGGGACTCAAAGGACGTCGTAGCTTCGGCAGCGTCGACGGGCACGGACTGCATAGCCTCGTTCTGCTCGAGCTCTTGCGCCGCGCGCTCACGTGCCGCCTCGGCTGCCTGCTGCTGAGCGATAGCCTCCTGCTCGGCAGCCTCGCGTGCGGCAGCGCGCTTCTCCTCGAAATCGTCGACAAATTTCCTGCCCTTTGCAAGCGCACCCTTAAAGAAGTTGGAAGCGCTGGCGCCAATCGAAGAGAACGCGGATGCAATATCGGCATGGGGCGTTGCCGCGGGAATCTCGGCCGAGAAATCAGTATCGCTCTCGTAAGACACGCGCCTCGGCTGTTCAACGTAATCGTCGTCAGACTCGTCCGTAACGTCTTGCGCCGGCGCGGCGGGAGCCAAAATGTCCAGTCCTGCCGCGGGATCGATCGCGGACACCGCCTCGGGCTCGGCAACGGCAGCGGTAACCGCGGCAGACTCATCATCCACGGCGACAACGGGCGCAGGTGCAGTCACGACGGGGGCAGGCTCGGGCTCAAACGTCGGCTCCTCGCCTTCCTCGTAATCGAGCGTGCAGGACTCGGGAAGCATTCCGAGCGCACGGATGGCATCCGAACCAAAGCGGATGTTGCCGGCGGCATTGCGATAGAGCTTGGGCTCGGGCTCGGCCGCGACAGGCTCCTCCGCCGGCTCGGCAGCGGGAACCTCGTCATTGAACTCTTCGGCCTGGACAGCCTGATTCTGATCCTCGGGCACGATGGCGCCAATCAGCGTCTCGTCGGCAGACGCACCCTCAAAGCCCTCGATCTGCTCGTCGAAAGCCTCGCCCTGTTCGGGCTCGGTCTGAGCGTCGGAAGCAATCGGCTGGCCGAACTCGTCCTCGGCGTAGGTAGGCTCTTCATACTCGATGGTGTTGCCGTAGTCGTTTTGCTGTTGGGCCGCGGCATACTCCGCCGCTGCGCGCGCCATTTCCTCGGCACGACGCTTCTGCTCCCCAAAATAGGTATCGAACGGAACATCGTCGGGAAACTCGTTTTCGCCCTGGAAGGGAGCAACGTTGTCCATAACGCCGAGCATAGCGGCGACAGAAGACTTGTTGCACACTGCGCCGGACGTATAGGGAAGCACAAAACGGTTAGAAATGATGTTTGCCGCGTTGGCGAGCGCAACGAGGGAAGCGAGGATCGCGACAATCCACAGCAGAACCTTGAGCGCGCCGGGGAGCGGCAGGATACGCAAGATGGCAACGGCAGCAGGGGCAACCGTGGCAACGGGCAACAGCTTGGCGATGAGCGCACGATAAGAAGCATAGGGCTCGCGGGCGAGCAGCTCAGCACGGGGAGAGTCGTAGTGTGCGACAACGACCACCGGGCGGTTGCGCGGAGACGCGAGCGGGCCCGAGGCCTTGTGGTAGGCGATGACATTTTGGCTCACGCCCGTCTTGCCCAGGCGCGAAACCACGGGGTGGCCCGTGCGTTCGAGCACGTAAAGAACGGCGCCGGCAATGGCCAGCAAGGTGCCGACCAAGCCGATGCCGCCGCCGATGCCCATCAGTAGGGCGCCGGCAAACGCAAGAATACCGGTAACGGCAAATGCCAACCTACTGGGCGCCGGGGCATTGAACTCCTGAACCTCGGGATCAAAGCCGTGGTTGCAGAAGATCTGAGCGATATCCTCGGCAGCCAAGCGCTCTTCTTCGCTGCATGCCGGCGTAATGCCGGTGTTCTGCAGCAGGTGGTTAATATAGTTCTGGGTGTTCGCCATGTGCGCTCCACATCCATAATCCGACAAATAGGCCCAATGCATGCACATTAGAACCGTATATAGTCGAAAGTATACCCCGAGCGAGCGCAAACGACCGAATTCGGGCCATCTTAACGCCCCGAGCGGACAAGGATATAGCCTAATCTCCATATCGGACTAAAATCATGGCAGCAAACCACCTTCTCATGCGAGGACTCTATGACGGCAAGCGACGCGACCGCGACAATTAAAAAGGAAAATTCGGAGCCCAGTTTCGATAAAACGGCTCAGCGCATCCTCAATCTTTTCTTTGTGCTCAACAGCTCCCCCGAACCGCTGACGACCGAGCAGATCGTCTTGGATTCTGACCTGGGATATGGCTCGGGCAACATCGACTCTGATAAGCGCAAGTTTCGGCGCGATCGTGACAAACTGCTCGAACGCGGCATCCTAATCAAGGAGGTTCGCCCTGCCGGCGCGCAGGAGACCGAGGAAAGCTCGTGGACAATCGACCGCGAGCACACGTTTGCAGCAGGTGGCCTCATCACCGCAGACGACGCCGACATCCTACTCAACGCCATCGACCAAACGCTTGCAAGCGGCTCTTCCACCTTTGCCGCACCGCTTGCCGATATTCGCTCCAAGATTGCCTACCTCACCGGCAGGACGACGGCGGACGAGGCGACGATCAGCCGCTCTCCCACCGTCGATGCGGTTTGGAGCGCCTTTGCCGAGCGATGCGCGCTGCGATTTTTATATCAGAACGGACGCGGTGAGCAAAAAGAGCGTACCGTCTGCGTCTACGGCATGTTCGAGCGCGAGGGCGTGGCGTACTTCTGCGGCCTCGACAATGCCGCCGACGACATCAGGACATTCCGCTGCGACCGTATCGTTCGCGCTTGGCGTCCTTCGAAGGCCTACACCATCCCTGCGGACTTCAACCTCAACGACTACCTGTTCTTTGAATTCGATTTTGCCGACCGACCGCCCGTTGCAGCTACGTTCTCATTCGCCCCTCAGACGCAGATCGATATGATCAACGGTCTCACGCGCGGGCGAGGTAAGCTCGCACACACCGATGCGGGATGGATCTGGACCGTTGACGTGCGCGACCTTGAAGCCGCCGCTTCATTTTGCATGACCCACGCCATGGACGGCATGAGGCCCATGGCCCCCAAATCGCTCAAACAGGCGTGGAACCACCTCATCGAAAGGACGGTGCACGAGCATGCCCGTGCGTAAACTCACCAGCGAGCAGAGGCTCTCGCGCGCCATCGACATCATGGAGGCCCTCTACGCCGCCGGCGAGAACGGCATGACTCGAAACGAGATTTGCAGTCGCTTTGACATCACGGGGGCGTCGCTCGACGAGATTCTCGAGATCGTCTCGACGCTCGCGGACCGAGAATCGGGCGCGCGCATCATCTGCGAATGCCACGGCGAGCGTGTGGTCCTCACCGGTGACGCCGGTCGTGTGTTACCGCTGCGCCTGAGTGCCGCCGAGGGCGCCGTGCTCAACCACGAGCTTGAATCGTTGGGGATCGAGCCGCAGACGGCGGCTCGGATTCGATTTGCTCTTCTACCCGAAGAGCTCGGCTATAACCAGCGCGTCTTTGACACCGTCAACCACGGGTCGCACTGGCAGCAGCTGAGCTGCGCCATTCAGGACGGCGTTCGCTGCCGTATCTCGTATCGCTCGATGGACGATGCACGGCCACGCGAGCGTCTGGTCGACCCCTTGCGCATTACGGCAAACGGCGACCAAACATACCTGATTGCCTGGGACATCGCAGTCGATGAGCAGCGCACCTATCGCATGGATAAAATCGAGGGACTCGCCTTAACGGAAGACTCCGTCGTGCCTCACGCACCGGACGTCGCATCCCTCCACGATTCCCTTGCCCGGACGCAGCGCAGCGCAAAGCTCTTGATGCCATTCGATATGGCGGAGCATCTGGACTGGGCCGGCATCACCCTAATCAAGCGCAGCGGGACAGACATGGCAACGGTAACCGTACATTACGGCTCCGAGCGTTGGCTGCTGAGCCAGATAATCGCAGCGGGCGGAGCCATCCGCATCTTGGATGACCCCGCCCTGTCAAAGCGTCTGTGCGATATGGCAAAAACCCTCGTCTGTCCGCTTTAGCGCCGCCGCTCGTGGCGTGCACGCCACAGCTGTAGATAGTGCCCAATCTGCGCCGATTCGATGCGCTGGTAGGAGCTCGTGGGCAGCGACGTTAAGAACTTCTTGCCATAGCCCTTCGTCACCAGGCGAGGATCCGCCAAGATCAGCACACCGCTATCGGTCGACGAGCGAATCAAACGCCCCGCGGCCTGCTTAACCTCGAGCACCGCCTCGGGCAGCGAATAGCGCGCCCATGCGCGGTCTTCGCGCAGGTTGCGCTCGCACGAGAGCGGGTCCGTGGGGCTTGAGAACGGCAACTTGGGAATGATGACGCAGCGCAGCGTCTCGCCGCTGGCATCAAACCCCTCCCAGAAGGCCTTGAGCGCAAAAAGCGACGAGGTCGGTTCGTTGATAAACCGGTCGCGCAGGCGACGAGGAGATGAGTTGCGCTGCTGGCAGTTGAGCTCCAGACCCGCACGGGCCATCTTGGGCTCAACGCGGGCGTATAGGTCCTCCATGTCGCGCCGATTGGTGAACAACGTGAGCACCGATCCGCCCATGGCAAGATGGGCGTCGACCAGTACGCGCTCGAGCGCCGTAAGATAGCTCTCACGATCGCGCGGATCGGGGATATCGCCCGCAACGACTACAGCCATGTTCGAATCGAAGTCGTAGCTCGAATCCAAGTGCAGCGATGACGACGTTGAAGCACCGATGCGATCAAGGCCGACCGCATGGTTAAAGTGCTCAAAGCTTTTGGACACCGTCATGGTCGCCGAGGCAAAGATAGCCGTGTGAACCTCGGGTAGCCACTCGGTTGCCAAAGCCTCGCCAATGTCGATGCGCTCTGCGGTCATCGACTCTCCGCCGGCACGAAGTCTGCGATTGACCTGCAGCGAATACACGTAGTGCTCATCGGTGCCATCAATGATGAGTTTGAGGTTCTCGGCCAGCTCGTGCAGGCGGCGCGAGATATCACCCAGGTCGACAACAACCTCGGGCTTGTCGGCGGCGACGGCTTGCACCAGCGCGTCGACGCTCTTGTCAGCTTGTTCCAATGCGTCGATGCCAGTGTAGGCCGACTGTAAGAAATCATGCCAGTCGTCTGATTCGCGCAGCTCGGGGCCAATCCATAGATTGGCATTGTCATAACCCCCACGCGCACGGCGGCCGAGCTCGCGAACGCCATCGAACACGTCGGCGATTGCCATGCTCGCGCGGGCAACCGTCGACGTCGCCTTGGCAGTAAGGCCCAGATAGAGCGTAGAGCCCTCGGAGGTTGCCAAATCACGGGAAACCTGGCTTAGTGCGCCGGTGCTCGAGCCACCCAGGCGCTCGAACAGGACGCGTGATTCGTCCGCCGACACCACGCGCGCCCACTGACGGCGCGCCTCGCGCTCGATGGAATGGGCCTCGTCGATTACCCAATGACGAATCGGAGGCAAAATCCTGCCCTCGGCCGCGACGTTGCGGAACAGCAGGGAATGGTTGGTGACCACCACATCGGCATGCGCCGCACGACGGCGAGCACCGTGGACCAAACATTTATCAGGGAAAAACGGGCAGAGGCGACGAGCACACTCGCGCGAGGCCGTCGTAAAGTCGGGACGGTTGACGCTGCGCCACCGAATGCCGAGCGAGTCGAGGTCGCCATCGGCTGATTGGCAGACGTACGCCATAATGACCGCGACCGCCGTGAGCGTGTCCGCCGGATCGCGCTTGGTGGTAATCTCGACCTGGCCGCGGCTCATGCGCTCAAGCTTGCGCAGGCACGGATAGTGGTCATACCCCTTGAGCGCGCAAAATGACAGACCACCGTCCAGTTGCTCGGCAAGTTTTGGCAGCTCATGGTACATGAGCTGGTCGGCAAGATTGTTCGATTTGGTCGCAATACCAACCGTGATGTTGTTACGGCGTGCTGCCTCGGCAAAAGGCACCAGATAGGCCATCGATTTGCCGACGCCTGTGCCTGCCTCAATTACTCGATGAGTGCCCGTGACCAGCGCATCGCGGACCTCGAGCGCCATCGCGATCTGCTCATCACGCGGCTCGTAGGTGGGATACATGCGATTGACTAGGCCACCTGGCGCATAGTCTGCCTCAATCTCCTCACGACTCGGCATCTTGAGAACCGGCAGTTCATCGGCGTCCACCCGATCGTCGGCGCGATCGGCCTTGAGAACGTCAGCACGAGCGGCGCTGAGAGAGAAGATAGAACCAGGGTTCTGCCCTGCCAAGAATGAGAAGATAGGACGATAGGACCAAGGCACGTCCGGATGCATGTCGGCTAGGCGCGCCATGAGGCCCTGGGGCAAGTCGGTGAGCGCCACGAGCAACACGCGCCATACGCCACACAGGGCGTCGACGTCGGCATTGGCACGGTGTGATACCGAGTCGCAGCCAAACAGATCGGCCATAAAAGACAGCTTGTGCGAGGCCAGGCGCGGAAGCGCGATGCGCGACAGCGCCAGCGAATCGATCCAAATATCGCTCACGTTGACGCCGCCTTTGACCGACTCGATAAACGAGCGGTCGAACGTGGCGTTGTGTGCGATCACCGGGCAGCCACCGACAAAATCGGCGAGAGCGGCGACGGCCTCAACCGCCGACGGGGCATCTGCCACATCGGCATTTGTAATGCTCGTGAGCTCGGTAATCTCGGCGGGAATCAGCTGCCTGGGATGCACGAAGGTATCGAAGCGGTCGATGACCTCGCGGCCCAAAAGACGGGCCGCCGAGATCTCGATCAGCTCGTTGTCCTGCACCGAAAGACCCGTGGTCTCGGTATCGAGGATAATCACATCTTCCTCGATAAGGCCGAAGGACTGCGTTTTGGCGCGGTCGGCAAGCGTGGCATAGGAGTCGATGACAAACTGCGGCGTTCCTGACGAAACCGCGTCCTCGATTAGCATGCAATGCCCGCTCGACGAAGGCCCATACGGATCAGGCTGTCACAGACCTGCGGGAACGTCATGTCGTCGGTGTGGCGGATCTCATCCGGATACAGCGACGTATCGGTCATGCCGGGAATGGTATTGGTCTCGAGGATAACGGGGCCGTCCTCGCTCACAATAAAGTCGCTGCGCGAGATACCCAGGCAACCGAGGGCCTTGTGAGCGGCACAGGCAAGTTCCTGAGCGCGAGCGTAATTCTCGGGTGAAATCTGCGCCGGAATGTGATGGATGTCCGTAGGGTCGACATATTTCACGTCCAGATCGTAGAACTCGCAGTCCTCGGGCTTACGGATCTCGACAATCGGCAGGGCGCGCACGTCATCCTCGCCGTATACGCCAACGGTGATCTCGGTACCCTCGATGCACTTCTCGACCAGCACTTTGTCGCCGTACTCAAACGCCTTGGCGATTGCCGCGGGCAGCTCGGAGGGCTCATGGACCAGGGAAATGCCATAGCTGGAACCGTTGACGGCCGGCTTCACAAAGCAGCGCTCGCCACAAACCTCGACGATATGATCGATATCGACTTCATCGCCCACCTCGAGCGCAAGGCCGGGGGCAATGGGAATGCCCGCCTTGGCGTATAGGAGCTTAGAGACCTCCTTGTCGGCACCGCAGGCGCTGGCAAGTACGCCCGAGGCCGTGTAGGGGATACCCAGGGTCTCCATGGCACCCTGCATGGCGCCATCCTCACCGCCGGCGCCGTGCATGGCGATAAATGCCACATCGAAACCGCCGGTCGCCATGGTTACCATAAAATCATCGGCAGCCGTGTCGATCAGCTCCACCGAAGTGTAGCCGGCCTCCTTCAAGGCAGCCACGACGTTCTTTCCCGAATTGAGCGAGATCTCGCGCTCAGCGGAATGACCGCCCGCCAAGACCGCTACGTGCATGTTCTCTAGGCTTTTACCCGGCATGGGCAGACTCCTCCTCTATAATTTCTGCAGCTGATACCATATTGTAGCGATACCCTCTACGTTTCCCCAAAATCGAAAGGCTTCCATGAATCCCAGGACTAAATCTCAGGACATTCGCGACTTGAGCCAAAACGATATTCGCGAGCTCGTGACCGAACTTGGCCAGCCCGCCTTCCGCGCGAAGCAGCTCATCGAATGGGTCTTCGAGAAGAACGTTTGTTCGTTTGACGATATGACCAACCTCCCCAAGGCTTTCCGTGAGCAGCTTAAAGAGGCTTTTGCCTTTGATACGCCGACTGAACTCACCAAGCAGGTTTCCAAAGATGGCTCGCGCAAGTATCTGCTCGAGTACCACGATGGCATTTCCGTCGAGACTGTCGGCATGCCCCGTCGTAACAAGCTTTCCGTCTGCGTTTCCACCCAGGCAGGCTGCGGCATGGGCTGTGCCTTTTGCGCTACCGGCCTCAACGGCCTCAAGCGCTCTCTGACCGCTCAAGAGATCGTCGACCAGGTGCTTCATGTATCCAACGACTTTGGCGAGCGTGCCACAAGCGTTGTCTTCATGGGCCAGGGCGAGCCGTTTGCCAACTACGACGAGGTTCTCAAGGCGCTGCGTATCCTCAACGACCCCGATGGCATCGGTATCGGCGCTCGTCACCTCACCGTCTCTACCAGCGGCGTTATTCCCGGTATTCGCAAATTTGCCGATATCCCCGAGCAGTTCACGCTTGCCGTTTCCCTGCATTCCGCCATCCAGTCGACGCGCAATAAGCTCATGCCCGGTGTTAAGAAATACACGCTGCTTCGCCTTCACGAAGCGCTTCAGCTCTACACCGAGAAGACTGGCCGCCGCCCGACCTATGAGTATGCCATGATCGAAGGCGTCAACGATACGAATCCCGAGATGCAGGCGCTCTGCGACTTCTGCGAGGGAACGCTGTGCCACGTTAACCTGATTCAGCTTAACGACATCGAGGGCAGCCCGCTCAAGCCGTCGCCGATTCATAAGGTTGAGGATCTTCAGCGTCGTCTTGAGTCCCGTGGCATCGAGACCACGATTCGTAACTCCCGTGGTAACGATATTGACGCCGCTTGTGGACAGCTGAAGCAGCGCTTCAAAGTTCAGAAGAACGCATAGGGGAGTCGCACCCCAATACGTTTCATGTGAAACATCGAACGGCCCCGGTTGCAGGATATGCAACCGGGGTCGTTTCATTTATTGACCTTAATTTTGAATCAGCTGATACTGGTCCCATTTTTACGGACAAAATAAAGGGCCCTTGTCTCATGAATCAGACAAGGGCCCCTCAAAATATGCAGGGTAATTGTTAGGTACCTAATAGCCTACATTTTCCCATTGGTTGCTAACCCAACCTTGATTAATCTTGGGATTCTTCGTTACCTGAGCAGTACGCATGGCAACATCTTCTGTCATAACATCCATTTTCTTCTTTGAAGTATCGACGATATCTTGCGCGCTACGAAGCAAACGACCCCGAAGTTCATCGTCTGTCGCGATCTTATAGCCAGCAAAGGCACCAGCCGCGACAGTCGTCGCCAATGCAATCGCAGTTATAATCTTATTCCTCATCTTGGCCCCCTTGATCAAACTGAATCATTTCACCAAGAATACGAGAAAGCTCTTCTTCGTCTTTAAACTCAATTTCAATCTTATTCTTTCCACGCGAGCTCTTCACACGCACGTTGGTATTAAATACCTGGCGAAGCACACGGGCAGCCTTTTTAAAAGACTGAGGCGTTGCAGGCCTCGGCGTCTTAGGCGTCTCTCCGGCAGAAAACAATGGAGCAAGATTTTCTGTCGCTCTTACGGAAAGGCCCTCTGCAACAACCTTTTCTGCAAGTCGAATTCGAGCATCCTCATAGGGAACTGCAAGAATCGCACGTGCATGACCAGCAGTAAGTTTACCCTCAAAAATCATCTGCTGAACTACTTCGGGGAGATCAAGAAGGCGCAACGAATTTGTAATTGCAGAGCGTGATTTGCTTACTGCCTTCGACAATGCCTCCTGGGTCATACCGCTGGCATCAATGAGCTGGCGATAGCCCTTAGCCTCTTCGACGGGATTCAGATCAGAACGCTGAAGGTTTTCGATAAGAGCAAGAGCCAGCATCTCTTCATCATTAACATCTTTAATGATGACAGGCAGCTCCTCAAGACCAGCAAGCTTTGACGCCTGGTAACGACGCTCACCAGCGATAATCTCATAGCCGTTTCCATGCTTGCGAATCAAGAGCGGCTGCAAAACGCCATGCTCTTGGATTGACTCGCTCAACTCGCGAAGTTCAGTTTCATTAAAATGAATTCTCGGTTGATTAGGGTTGGGAACGATATCCTCAATAGGTAGTTTTGTTACAGATGCGGCATTTGAAGCAGATACAGCAGAACCACCGGTCTCATACTCGGCCTCTGAGACCAAAGCATTGAGTCCACGTCCCAATCCGCCACGTTTCTTTACACTAGGCACGCTTGATCACCTCTTTTGCAAGGTTCATATACGCTTTTGCACCCTTATTTTGAGGTGCATAGGTAATTACCGGTTCTCCAAAAGACGGAGCTTCGGAGATTTTAACCGTACGGGGGATTAGCGTCTTAAATGCCTTATCACCAAAGTACGATTGAACCTCCTCAACAACCTGATTCGATAGAGAAGTACGCGAGTCATACATGGTCATAAGCACACCATAGGTGTCTAAGCCCTTGTTCAGACGTGATTTGACCATCTTCATTGACTCTAGCAGCTTCGTAACGCCCTCGAGTGCGTAGTACTCGCACTGGATCGGAATCAAAACGCTGTCTGCTGCTGTCAAGGCATTGATAGTAAGCAGGCCGAGCGAAGGAGGACAGTCAATGAAAATAAAATCGAACTCGTCCTGAATCGGCTCAAGCAAATCTTTGAGGCGGGTTTCACGAGCAATTGCGCTTACGAGCTCAATTTCGGCACCTGCAAGCTGAATCGTAGCTGGAATTACGAATACCTTTTTGCAATTTGTATCAAGAACAAGCGATTCTGCCGGCACATCATTCAACAATGCATCATAGATGCAGCGATCAAGGTCTTCTTTTTCAATTCCAAATCCACTGGTGCTGTTTCCCTGCGGATCAAAATCGACAATCAGTGTCTTACGACCCTGCTCACCCAGTGCTGCTGCAAGGTTCACAGCCGTCGTTGACTTACCGACGCCGCCTTTTTGATTGATGATTGCAATGATACGCGTGTCTTTTGCGCTCTTAGAACGCTTAACGTCGCGAAATCCCACGGTCCCTCCTGGTGTGTATTAAAGCTGTCAAACGGAGGATGTTTCACGTGAAACATTCCGATTCGATATCAACCGCCATGTTTCACGTGAAACACTGCAAGTTGTTAGTATCCATTATGTTTCACGTGAAACATCTAGGCAAGCGGATTCTTCTTTGCCATGCCATTTGCACGAGGCAATGAGACAGTTGCTGGATGACTCTTCTTAAGAACAATGAACTCCCTGTGGCCCAAGCCCTCAGGCAAATCGATTGCGTCATTCAGAAGCAAAGTAAAGCCGCAAATCTTAGCTGCTGACATGCCGGAAGCAAGCTCCTCATCCGAAGGATTGCCCTTGGTGATAACAAATAGCCCTCCATCTTTGAGGAACGGAGCCGCATACTCAACAAGAATCGGTAGAGGGGCCAGTGCGCGGGCGGTTACGACAGAGAACTGCTTCTTATGGTTTCGAGCATATTCTTCAAGACGATCATGGACCGCATGAGCATGTTTCAATCCAAGAGCATGGACAAAGGAATTGACAGCATCAACCTTCTTGCCAACAGAGTCAATATAAGTTGCTTTACGATGCGTGGCTATGGTTAACGGAATACCAGGGAAGCCCGCACCTGTACCCATATCGAGCAAAGCTCCCTCAGGAGCCTTATTGATATAGGGGAGTAAAACAAGTGAGTCGAGGATATGAAGTACAGCAGCATCTTCTACGTTGAGAATACGGGTGAGATTGGTTGTCTTATTTGTTTCCAAAACCAAATCCAAATGCTTGATACATTTCCTCAGCTCAACATCAGTTACGCTCGAGGAATACTCTTTGCAATAGGAAATTAGGCGACTCAACATCTCGTCAGCTTGCTGATCAGTAAGTACTAACAACGAAAGCTCCTTTCTGACAAAAATCAGTGTATCGAGAACTTTTGACAAAAAAAGGGGACGTGGAAACCACGTCCCCTTAGCATAAGCTCGAGTAGATTATCGAGCAACAATCACCACATGGCGATCGGGGTCAGAACCCTCAGAATGAGTATCGACGGCATCATTGCCACGAAGTGCAATGTGAACCAGTCGGCGCTCGTAGGCATTCATGGGCGGAAGCGAAACACTCTTATGAGTGCGGATGGCACGCTCGGCAGCAGACTGAGCCATGGAGGCAACCTTGTCCTGTCGGCGGCTCTTGTATCCCTCGACGTCCACTACAACCGGATACCTAAAGCCAAGCTTGCGGCTCACCAGCAAAGAGAACATAACCTGAAGGGCATCAAGGGTGCGACCATGACGGCCAATGAGAACAGCAAGGTCGGGAGCCGTTACATCCAGAATCAGCTCACCCTCGTCGCCCTCATACTCATCGATAGGAGAGTTGGCGGCATCGAAGTGCGAAAGGATGGAACGCAGGATGGAAATCGCGACATCGGCAATGGTGTCGAGCTCCTCGTCGGTCAGCTCTTCACCGGCCTTGTAGCGCTGTGCAATCTCGGGATAATCGCCCGCGACCTGCGGGGCAACCTCCTCAAGCATATCCTCGATGATCTCTTCAGACATAACGTACTCCAAAAGTTAGGTACCTAAATAAGATTGATATCCCGCTACTTCTTCTTGTGCGGGCGCGGCTTCTTCTCGCGACGAGTGACCTCAACCTGCAGCGGCGCGTTCTTAAGGCGCTCCTCCTCATCGGCCTTCGCCTTGTCGATGACCTTCTGCGTCACAAAAATCTGCTGGATAACCTGCCAAGCAGACGAGACGTCGTAGTACAGCAGAACACCAACGGGAAGGCTCCAGCCCATCCAAAGCATCATGACCGTCATGACAACGGCCATCATACGCATGCTCTGAGCCTGCTGGCCGGTCTGGTTGCGCGACATATAGAGCTGCGGAATCAGGGTCAGGACAGCGAACAGGATCAGGCAGACCAGCGCAGGCAGCGCGACCATAAAGCCATCGGCAAAGGAGGCACTCGGCGTGGTGGTCAGGTCGGGCAGAATATTAAAGAACGAGAACGCGCCGTCGTTAAAGTAGTCCGGCAGGTTACGCAGCAGCGTAAATAGGGCGAACAGGACAGGCATCTGAATCAACAGCGGCAGACAACCAGCCATCGGGTTGAACTTGTTCTCGCTGTAGAACTTCTGCATTTCCTCGGCCTGACGCTGGGGATCGTCGGCATAGCGCTCCTGGATCTCGAGCATCTTGGGCTGCAGCACCTGCATGCGTGCCGTCGACTTAGTCGACTTGAGCATAAGCGGCGTCAGCAGCAGACGGATGATGACCACCAGGATGATGATGGACAGGCCCCAGTCGACCGCAAAGGTCTGGATGAGCTTGAGCAGCTCGAAAAGGATGTTAACGATCCAATCCCACATGTAAGTTTTCCTCCGATAGCGAGTGCCCGCTAGGGCACAGGGTCATAACCGCCGACGTGCAGGGGATTGCAGCGAGCGATGCGCCTCACGGCAAGCCAGCAGCCTCTCAAAACACCGTACTTCTCAATCGCCTGGACGGCGTATTGCGAGCACGTTGGGTAATAAATGCAGGCGTCAGGCAATAAGGGCGAAATAACCTGTTGATATATGCGAATAGGAGTGATGGCAACACGTCGCAAAACGTGATTGCTCATCGCTCCTCCCCGGCAACGCCGGCGCGTTTCATAAGCGAACGCAATGCATTGTCCATCTCCTGAGGCGAAGAAACCCTCGTCTTGGGAGTTGCGAATAAGATGATGTCATAACCCGCAACGGGAAATCCACAGCTGCGGGCGGCCTCGCGCATCACACGCTTAGAACGGTTGCGCACGACAGCACAACCGAGCCGTTTAGCACCAACGAAGGCGACCCTTCCGGAGTCGCCTTCGCCAACCGATTCACATATGGTCATTCGAATCAGAGGGTGATTGAAACGACGCCCCTGACTGAACACATGCTCGAAATCTTGCCGAGACTTAATAGTCTTCATGCGAGATGTGTGTATCGCTGCTAGACAGTGAGACGCTTGCGGCCCTTGGCGCGACGACGGGCGAGCACGGCACGACCACCCTTAGTGGCCATACGGGCACGGAAGCCATGGGTCTTGGCACGCTTACGCTTATTAGGCTGATACGTACGCTTCATCTTAAGTTCCTCCTGCTGCATTTCGAGTGTCCGCGGGGGCGCGGACGCAGATATAGACACGTGAGCTTGAAGATTGTAGGGAAATCAATGTTCAAATGTCAAGAAATCAAAGGTAAAAGGTTGCGCAGTTCACACGGTTCCCCCATAAGCCGAGCTCGATTTAGCGGTGCATGGCAACTTTTCACGATATTTCATCGAGTTTTCAACAGGTCATGTTGGCAATGTTGAGAACTTTTCGTCCGTTTTTCAAAGTTTTCAACAGGTTTTGAAAAGTTGTCGAAAGATGAGAAACATTGCACGGTGAGCTACTATTTGTTCGAAACCTTTTGAAAGATTGCGAGCGGCATGTCTGACGACTTTTACACCATGGTCGATTCCGGAGACCCGGCACCCGACAACGAGCACATCACCGGCGCGCGCGAAGAGCGTGAGGAAGGCGAGCAGACGACCACGCAGGCGCCAAAAGCCATGTACGCCGCGCGCATCGCCGTCTATGACGACATGCTGTCGACACCGCGTGTGATCGTCATTGATCCGCAAGATGTCCGCACGTATTTGGAAGAGACGACCAACACCGTCTACCAGTGCATGAAAGAACAAGGTGGCCATATCTCGCTCATGGTCATCCGCGAGATTGTCGAAAACTTTATCCACGCGCACTTTGCCGAGCCCATCATCTCGATTCTGGACGGCGGAGACACCATCCGCTTTGCTGATCAAGGACCCGGCATCGACGACAAGGAGCGCGCTTTCGACTTTGGCGTTACCAGCGCAAACAGCAAGATGAAGCGCTATATCCGTGGAACCGGAGCAGGGTTTCCCATGGTGCAGGAGTATTTGGAAAACGCCGGCGGGGCCGTGTCCATCGAGGACAACATGGGCAACGGCACCGTGGTTACGGTAAGCCTGGATCCTAAACGCGTGCAGGAAATCGAACGCGCCGGCGGGCGCGGTGCTGCCGTGCGGCCCGAGACGGAGCAGCCCGCATATCCCCTGCCGGGAGCTTTTGCGCAGCAGCCCATGGCAACGCAACAGATGCAGCCCCGCGTGGGACAGATGCAGCAGCCCGGAATGCTTCCTACACAAGAGTCCCAGGCGGCGTCGATGTCGATGCCGCCAAACGTGCCAGAGGCCATGCCGCTGGCGGATCAGGATGCAGCAGCAATGCAGCAGGCGACGGGGGCACCGGGTGGCCAGCAAATGGGATATCAGCCGTACCAACAGGGATATCCATATCAGCAGATGCCGCCACTGGGGTATGGCCAGCAGTTCCCACAGCAGTACCAGCAGGGATATCAGCAGCCGTACCAGCAGATGCCGCAGCAGCAGTACAACCCCTGGGCCCAGCAGATGACTCCGCAGCCTTACCAACAGTGGCCTCAAAGTTTTCAACAGCAAATGCCGCCGATGCAGAGTTCTCAACAATCAGCAGCTCAAATGATGTATCCTAATGCAGCAAATCAGTATGCGCAGCCACAGCCGGACGTGTTCGTAAGCGATCGCGGCAACGCCGCGCTGGGCTATCTGGCGCAAAATCAAGCGTGCGGTGCAACCGATCTGGCGAGGGCGTTTGGAAACTCGGCCCCCACTTGGTCACGCACGCTCAATGACTTGGCGCAGGCCGGCTTGGTCATCAAGCATGGCCAGAAATACCATCTGACCGAACTCGGCGCCGCTCGCGTGCGAGCTCAGAGCTAAAGAACGGGAGAGACAGTGGACGAGGAAGCAAGCATCATCCTGGGGGATGCCATCGCCTTTTGCCAGCGCGACGGCCAAGATGCACGCCTCATCAACATGCTGGGGCAATCGCGCGCCATAAGCCTGACCGAAGATACGCTCACGATCGAGGCCCCCTCGCGCTTTGCCATCGCGCAGCTCAAAAAGCATCAGCCGACTATTGAGGCCTATCTGGAAGAAATCGCCTTTGCTCCGATCGCGCTCGACATCGTGGCACCGCAAGGCGCAACGGCCGAATCTGCTGCCGCGACGGTGCCCGCCACGGCTCCCGCTGCTTCCCCTGCGGCGCCAGCCTCCGCAGGCGACGTGCCGACAATCGAGCACCAGCACAGCGATGTTTCCCGTGAAACCATGGCACCGTTGCCGACCGCCGCTGCGACGTCAACGAACGCACCCGTCACGCACATGCCCATCGCTCATGACGCAGCGGCGGGCGCGGATTCGGGCATTGCAATCAAGAACACGCTCTCGGCCGATGATTTTCGTCGCATGATGAACCAGATGAAGGGCGGGGCGCCGACTAAGTCCACGCAAGCCGCGACCCCCGCTTCACCCATGCCGGCACCGACCGTGCCGGCCGAGCAGAATACGGATGGAGCCCCACTCGCCGCGAACTCAAAATTTACCTTTGAGAACTTTGTCTACGGCCCCGAGAACAGCCATGCCTATCGCTCGGCACTCAAGTTTGCCGCCCTCGCGGACGAGCGCGGCACGTGCACATCACTGTTCATCTACGGCAAATCGGGCCTGGGCAAGACGCACCTGCTGCTTGCCATCAAAAACGAGCTCGCCGAGAAGTCGCCCGAGATCAAGGTCAAGTATGCCAACTCCCAGGCATATCTGGACGACCTGATGACCGAGTTCGACCGCCAAAAGAAGAGCAACGCCCCTATCATGCAGGCATACCACGGCGTGGACGTGCTCATCATCGATGACATCCAAAACATCATCGGCAAGCGCGCGAGCGTGGACTACTTTTTCCAGCTCATGGACGAGTTCATCCGCAACAACAAGAAGGTCGTCATCGCGGCAGACCGCGCCCCCAAGGACCTGAGCATGGACGAGCGTCTGACCAGCCGCTTCAACGCCGGCATGCTCTGCCTGGTCGCAGAGCCCAGCTACGAGATGAAATACAAGATCTTGCAGCGCTATTACGAGAACACCATCGTCGCCGCTCCCGAGGCAGGCGACGACTCGCTGCTGGCGGCCTATGGGGGCGACAGCGGGCACCTGACCGACGACCACTTTAAACACATGGCCGAGGTCTCGGGCACCAACATCCGCGAACTCGAGAGCTTTTGCGAGCGCTGCGCCGGCGAGGCGGGCGACCGCGAGCGCGAGGGCGGGGAGCTCACCTTTGACGATATCGACGCCATCGCCAGCCAGTACTTCGACACATCGGCCAAAAAGATCAACGTCCAGACGGTTCAGTCCGTCATCGAAGAGCAGTACGGCGTGACGCACGAGGAGCTCATCGGCCCGCGTCGCAACGCCAATATCGCCAAAGCACGCCATATCGCTATCTATCTGGCCATCGAGATGTGCGAGATGACGACCACGGCGGTGGGCGCCGAATTTGGCAACCGCAACCACTCGACCGTCAGCACGAGCTACAAAAAGGTCCAGAAGATGATCCAGGAAGACCGCACCGTCACCGAAGACCTCAAGTCGCTGCGCGATAAAATTACACTGCGCTCGTAGGGAAATAGAGACACCTGTTGAAAACTTGTCGAAACCACGGGCATAAGGTGTCTAAAACCCAACCCGCGGTGATGAAAAGTTTTGCGCAGGTTTTGAACGTGGAAAACCACCCCTGTTGCACACAGGTTGCTGTCGATTCTCTTTCTGGGTCTGACCTGCGTCTTTGGGAGTAATCAACAGTTTCGTCAGTGCTATTACTATTATTAAGATATTTATATCTATAGAAAGGTATTAAAAGATGAAGTTCACCGTCAGCCAGAGCTCGCTTACACAAGCCATCGGCGTCGTTATGAAGGGTGTCGCTTCGGCATCCACCCTCCCCATCCTGTCGGGCGTGCTCGTTAAGGCCCAAGACGGCATCTTGGAATTCCAGACCTCTAACTACACCATCTCGATCCGTCATCGCATCGCGGCGCATGTCGAAGAAGAGGGCGAGATGGTTATTCCCTGTAAGATGCTCTCCAATATCACCAAGACCCTCCCCGATGCCCCGGTCACCTTTGAGCTGTCCGAGCGCCAGGTGCTGATTGGTTGCGAGAAGAGCTCTTTCCGCCTGAACACGCTCGATGCCAATGACTTCCCCGAGTTTCCGGCCTATGCCATCGAGAGTGCCGTGGAGCTGCCGACCGATGTCTTGTCCGAAATGGTCGGCCGCGTGTGGCGCGTCACCTCGACCGACAAGGCTCGCCCCATCCTGGGCGGCGTGCACATGAAGGTCGAGAACAACACCGTACGCCTGGTAGCGACCGATTCCTTCCGCTTGGCCGTGTGCGATACGCAGGTCGAGACCTCGACCCTCGAGGGCTCCTTTGAGCTTAACGTTCCGGCTGACGCCTTTAACGACGCGCTGAACATCATGGCCAGCCAGGCGACCATCATGATCGGGGCTACCGACACCCAGGTCGTCTTCGAGGCCGGCAACACCACCTACGTGTCGCGTCGCATCGAGGGCGTGTACCCCAACTACAAGCAGCTCATCCCCGATTCGTGCGTGACGAGCGTCAAGATCGACGTCGCCGCCTTTAACGCCGCCCTCAAGCGCGTGGCCGTTATCGCGAGCGCCAACCCCGCCGTCAAGTTCGAGATCGATGTCGAGAACGGGCAGATGGGCCTGTCCTCCATTTCCAATGACCAGGACCTTGCGCAGGAGACGATCGATGTCGAGGCTGAGGGCGAGTCGGGTACCATCGCCTTCAACTACCACTACATCTTCGGCTGCCTCAATGCCCTGTCCAAGGAGAAGGAGATCACGCTGGAGCTCAAGAGCTACTCGCAGGCGGGCATCTTCAAGTCCTACGACAAGATCAACTACCTGTACCTGGTCATGCCGGTCCGCATCTAGCGCTGCGCCATGACCATGTTCGCCCGCGATCTTTCCGTCGCGCACTACCGCAGCTTCGATAGCTATCGCCTTGCCTTGGACGAGGGCGTGACGATACTTGCGGGACCCAACGCGGCGGGAAAGACCAATCTCATAGAGGCGCTGCAGCTGCTGACGAGCGGCGCCTCGTTTAGGCATCCGACCGCAGCCGAGCTCGTCCATGACGGCGTGGGCTCGTGCAGGGTCGAGCTGAGGCTCGAGGGCGACGGCCGCGTGCTTGATATGGGATTGAGCGCGGAGGACGGTAAGCGCTCGTTTAGCCGCAACGGCAAGAGATGCCCTGCCGCCGGTGTGCGCGGGGTTCTGCCGAGCGTGCTGTTTTGCCCCGACCATCTGGACATGGTTAAGCGAGGCGCCAGTGTGCGCCGCACTGCACTTGATGACTTTGGCGTTCAGCTGAGTGCGCGCTATGCCGATCTGGCCAGTGCCTACGGGCGCTGCGTGACCCAGCGCAATGCCCTGCTCAAGGAGACTTGGTGCTGCCGCGAGATGCTCGGTGCCTGGAACGAATCTATCGCCCGCGCCGGTTCGGCCCTGCTCGTGCATCGTCTGTCCCTGCTCGACCGGCTGGCGGGCAATGTGCGCAATGCCTACGGGCAAGTAGCGTCAGGTGAGGCCGCCAACGTGGCCTATACGTCTACGCTGGGGGATTTGCCCCAGGTCGAGGATCGCGAGGAGCTGAAGGGCTGGGCGTACGAGCGCATGCTGGCTGCGCTTGACGAGCATGCCGACGAGGAAATTCGCCGCGGCGTGACGTTGGTGGGACCGCATCGCGATGAGATTGAGTTTACCGTGGCGGGTCGTTCCGCCCGTTCATTTGCCAGCCAAGGTCAGCAGCGAACGTTGGTGCTGGCCTGGAAGGTGGCGGAGGTGGCCGTGGCTCGCGATGTCCTGGGCACCGCCCCATTGCTGCTTTTGGACGACGTGATGAGCGAGCTCGACGGCGAGCGTCGCGGCGCTTTCCTGCGGCTGATCGGCGATGATATCCAGACGGTCATAACCACGACCAACCTGGGGTATTTTACCGACGACCTGCTTGATCGAGCCAAGGTGGTGAGCATGGGTGAGACGTGCTGATTACGAGCGCGAGAGCGAAACGGTCGCCTTCAGTGGCTTTTTGAACGCAGAGCGCCAGCGCATCCTGGCGGCTGCAACGCCTAGGCGTCGTGCGCAGATGGAGGCCGCCGAGGAGTCGCGCGCGGTCTATCGCGCGTGGAACGCGGTGTGCTCGGGCACACGCGAGGGGCGGCATGTGACGGGCTTGCGCTACCTGCCCGAGTCCAATGAGCTGCTGGTATATCTCGATTCGCCCTCGTGGACGCAGGAAATGACGCTGTTGCGCGAGATCATTCGCGCGCGCATGGAGCGCGCCGGTGCGCATGTGGACGGCCTGGTGTTCAAAACCACCGCGCCCGGCCACACGCCGCCCGCCGCCAAGGAGCGCCTGCGCCCGGCGACGACCGAGCGCCCGCCGGCCCCGCACGCCGACCTAAGTGAGGCCGAGCGCACCGAGATTGAGCGCCAAGTGGCGCCCATCGAAGACCAAAAACTGCGCGAGGCCCTCGAGAACGCCATGAGAGCCAGTGCCGAGTGGGCCAAGGGCGTGCAAAGCAAAAAAGAGCCTTAAATCGCATCTGGTGGCCTTGTAGAGCCAAATACCCTCGTTCCCGAGGGTATTTTTTTACGATAAACTAGTAAGGCTGTACACATTTTCTTGACTGAAGGAGGACGTGTGGCAAACGAAAACGATTACGATGGCGGCGAGATTAAGATTCTCGAAGGTCTCGAGGCCGTTCGTAAGCGCCCGGGCATGTATATCGGCTCGACGAGCGCCAGCGGTCTGCATCACCTGGTGTGGGAGATCGTTGACAACTCCGTCGACGAGGCCATGGCCGGTTTCTGCACCGAGATCCAGGTGACGGTCCACGCCGACAACTCCATCACGGTCGTCGACAACGGGCGCGGCATCCCCGTCGACGAGCACCCTGTTAAAAAGATCCCGACGCTCGAGGTCGTCATGACGATCTTGCACGCCGGCGGTAAGTTCGATAACTCGGCCTATAAGGTCTCGGGCGGCCTGCACGGCGTGGGCATTTCCGTCGTCAACGCGCTGTCCAAGCGCGTGGTCGTTCAGGTTCGTCGCGATGGCAACACCTACGAGATGGAGTTCTCGCGCGGCAAGACCGTCAAGAAGATGGAGGTCGTGGGCACCTCGGATTCGACGGGCACCACCGTCACCTTCTGGCCCGACGACGAGATCTTCGAGACCTGCATCTACGATTTCGATACGCTGCACAACCGTCTGCAGGAGACGGCGTTCCTCAATAAGAACCTCAAAATCGTGCTGACCGACGAGCGCGAGGCGACTCCCCACGTGGAGGAGTTTTGCTACGAGGGCGGCATCATCGACTTCGTCAAGTTCCTCAACGAGGGCAAGGACGTCCCCGAGGCCTTTAAGGAGCCCATCTACATCGAGGGCAAATCGGACCCGGACGCGCCTGTGGCCAAGATGGGCGAGGTCGAGGTTTCCCTGCAGTGGAATAGCGGCTACGGCGAGAACGTCATGTCGTTTGCCAACGACATCTACACTCCCGAGGGCGGCATGCACCTTGAGGGCTTCCGCACCGCGCTCACCCGCGTAATCAACGATTACGCGCGCAAGCAGAACCTGCTCAAGGAAAAAGACGCCAACCTGACCGGCGACGATGTGCGCGAGGGCCTTTCGGCCGTTATCTCGGTCAAGCTGCCCGATCCGCAGTTTGAGGGCCAGACCAAGGCCAAGCTCGGCAGCTCCTATATGCGCGCGCTAACGCTCAAGATCGTGACCGACGGCCTCGCCGACTACCTCGAGGAGCATCCCAAGCCCGCCCGCGAGATCGTCAAGAAGGCCCAGCAAGCCTGCAAGGCCCGCAACGCCGCCCGCAAGGCGCGCGAGGCGACGCGTCGCAAGAGCCTGCTCGAGACGGCGTCCCTGCCCGGTAAGCTCGCTGACTGCTCGGTGCGCGATGCCGAACTGACCGAGCTCTTCATCGTAGAGGGCGACTCGGCAGGCGGTTCGGCCAAGGACGGCCGTCGCCGAGACATCCAGGCGATCCTACCCCTGCGCGGCAAGATTTTGAACGTGGAGCGCGTGGGCGACCACCGCGCGTTTTCGAGCGACACCATCCAGTCGCTGATTACCGCGATCGGCTGCGGCGTCACGACGAGTGCCGGCGACGGCGGCGACTTCGATATCACCAAGGCGCGCTACCACAAGATCATCATCATGACCGATGCAGACGTCGACGGTGCGCATATCCGCATCCTGCTGCTGACGTTCTTCTACAAGTACATGCGTCCGCTGATCGATGCCGGCTACGTCTATGTTGCCTGCCCGCCCATCTTTGGCATTAAGGTACGCAACAAGATCCACTACGTGTATCCCAACGGCCGCCAGCCCGAAGACGAGATCCTGCGCGACACCATCCAGAGTCTGGGCCTGAACCCCGACGATAACGACGAGGACGGCAAGGCCAAGGACGGCAAGATCACCAAAAAGCGCAAGGGCTATACCGTCCAGCGCTACAAGGGCCTGGGCGAGATGGACCCCAAGCAGCTTGCCTCGACGACGATGGATCCCAAGACCCGCATCCTGCAGCGCGTGTCGATCGAGGATGCCGTGGTGGCAGACCGCGCCGTGCGCGAGCTGATGGGTTCCGAGGTCGGCTATCGCCGCGAGTACATTGAAAAACACGCGCACGATGCGCGCTTCTTAGACGCCTAGGTTTCCCAGGCACCCCATCTTGCCCTTCAGGATTTCGGGCGCCGCACGCAAGGCGCGCGCCCTCATCCTTCAGGGCAACCTGGGGCACCTGGAAAACCTAGGAGGGTTATCCGGTGTTCCCGGTAATTCGTCTCCGTGGCAGGGAACTAATGGACCACGCAAACCATGAGGAGGTAACGTGGCAGACGATATCAACAATAACGAGGGTATGGGCGAGGCCGGCGATGCCGGCATGCCCGACGATCTGAAGCGCCTGCTTGCCCGCGCTGAGCAGGGCGAGGACGGTGATCCTGACGCCTATAACCCCGATGCCGATGATGACGAGGAAGAGGACGACGACGGTGAGCTCGAGGAGAGCTTTGGCGAAGTCGATCGTGGCGCCTCGGCCGGCGAGGATATAAACGGCGGCCAGCTCCAGATTTCGGAGTTTGGCCGCGAGATGAAGCAGTCATTTATCGAGTATTCGATGTCGGTCATCACGGCGCGCGCCCTGCCGGACGTGCGCGACGGCTTAAAGCCGGTGCACCGCCGCATCCTGTACGCGATGAACGAGAGCGGCATCTACCCCAACCGTCCGCACAAGAAGTCCGCTTGGACGGTCGGCGAAGTTATCGGTAAGTACCATCCGCACGGTGACTCCGCGGTCTACGAGGCAATGGTTCGCCTGGCGCAGTGGTTCTCCATGCGCACGCCGCTCATCGACGGCCACGGCAACTTCGGCAACATCGACGGCGACGGCGCCGCTGCCATGCGTTACACCGAGAGCCGCCTGGCAAAGCCCGCCATGGAACTGCTGCGTGACTTGCAGAAGGATACCGTCGACTGGCAGCCCAACTACGACGAATCGCTCGCCGAGCCCGTGGCGCTGCCTGCGCGCTTCCCCAACCTGCTGGTCAACGGCAGCCAGGGCATCGCCGTCGGCATGGCCACCAATATCGCCCCGCATAACCTCACCGAGGCGATCGAGGCAACCTGCTACCTGATCGATAATCCCGACGCCACTGTCGACGAGCTCATGCAGATCATGCCCGGTCCGGACTTCCCCACCGGCGCTATCATCATGGGCAGCGCCGGCATTAAGCAGAGCTACGAGACCGGCCGCGGCTCCATTACCGTGCGCGCCAAGGCCCACGTGGAATCCACCAAGACCGGCCGCAACCGCCTGGTCTTTACCGAGATTCCCTACATGGTCAACAAGGGCACCCTGCAGGAGAAGATCGCCCAGCTCGTCAACGACAAGCGCATCGAGGGCATCTCGGACATGCGCGATGAGTCCAATCAGAAGGGCATCCGTCTGGTCATCGAGCTCAAGAAGGGCGTCATCCCGCAGGTCGTGCTCAACAACCTGTATAAGTACACCTCGCTGCAGACGACCTTTGGCGCCAACAACCTGGCGCTCGTCAACGGCGTTCCCAAATGCCTGAGCCTGCGCGAGATGCTGCAGCACTACATCGACCACCAGGTCGACGTCGTCACCCGCCGCACCCGCTTCGACCTTAAGAAGGCCCAGGCCCGCGCGCATATCCTCGAGGGTTACCTGATGGCTCTCGACCATATCGACGAGGTCATTAGCATCATCCGCTCCTCGCAGACCGACTCCGAGGCCAGCAGCCGCCTGATCGAGCGCTTTGGCTTTACGCCCGAGCAGACCACGGCCATTCTCGAGATGAAGCTGCGCCGCCTGACCGGCCTGGAGCGCGACAAGATCCAAGAAGAGTTGGACGGCCTGCGCCGCGCCATCGCCTACTACGAGGACCTGCTGGCGCATGAGGAGAAGATCCTGGGCGTCATCAAGGAAGAGATGCGCGAGATCTCCAAGAAGTTTGGCGACAAGCGCCGCACCGAGATCAGCCAGGTTGAGAAGGACCTGGATGTCGAGGACCTCATCGCCGACGAGGACATGGTCGTGACCATCACCCACACCGGCTATGTCAAGCGTATCCCGGTGGCTGCCTACCGCGCCCAGAAGCGCGGCGGCAAGGGCGTATCGGGCGTCAACCTCAAAGAGGACGACGTTATCGACGAGATGTTCATCGCGTCCACGCACGAGTACGTGCTGTTCTTCTCGAGCAAGGGCAAGGTCTATCGCCTGAAGGTGCACGAGCTGCCGGTGGGTACGCGCCAGGCGCGCGGTACCGCGATCGTCAACCTGCTGCCCTTTGAGGACGGCGAGAAGATCGCGAGCGTCATCAGCTGCCGCGAGTTCCCGGCCGACGAGTACCTGATGTTTGCCACCAAGAGCGGCATGGTCAAGAAGACCGTGATGAGCGCATATGACCGCAGCCGTCGCGACGGCCTGATCGCTATCAACCTGCGTGACGACGACGCGCTGCTGAACGTGCGCCGCGTGCGCGAGGGCGACAAGATTATCCTGGCCACCACCGCGGGCAAGGCGATCATGTTCTCCGAGGAGCAGGTGCGCGCCACCGGCCGCGACACCAGCGGTGTTCGCGGGATCGGCATGAAGGACGGCGTGAGCGTTCTGGGCATGGAAGTCACTAACGGCAACGGTGATCTGTTCGTCATCACCGAGCGCGGCTACGGCAAGCGCACGCCGGTCGCGGACTACCCGGAGCAGAATCGCGGCGGTCAGGGCGTCTACACCATTCAAATGACCGAGCGTAAGGGTAACCTCGCGGCCATGAAGACGGTGGGCCCGCAGCACGAGCTGTTCATCGTGACGGAGGGCGCGACGGTCATTCGCGTCAAGACCGACGAGATCAGCCAGACCGGCCGCGCCACCCAGGGCGTCAAGATGATGACCGTCGACGACAACGACCGCGTATGCGCTGTCGCCCGCATGACGGCAGCCAAGGAAAAGCCCGAAGGCGAAGCCACAGAAAACGGCTCTGCTTCCGAAGAAACCCCTGTCGATCTAGGCGACGGCAACGACATGCCAGAAGATCTCCTCGACGAGTAAGAGGCCCTGGCTGGTAGAAAATATCAGACCCCATATATCGGCGGTCGGCGCACTGCGCGCCGACCGCTTTTTTGAAAACCTTGGGACTCGTGTTCGCCCCGGTCGCACGGCGGCATGTGAAGTCGATCGCGAGTTCCGCACGAGCCAGAGAGCACTTAATGTGCTCTCTGTGCGAGTCAGGACTGTCCGAGTAGGCGACTTCACATGCCGCCGTGCGACCGGGGCGAACACCCTTCAAAGATTTTCAAAAAAAGTTGTTGACGCGCGCGTAACGACTCGTCTAATATATCCCTTGCGCGATGGACCTGTAGCTCAGTTGGTTAGAGCGTCCGGCTGATAACCGGGAGGTCACAAGTTCGAATCTTGTCAGGTCCACCACTTTCTTTCGCAATAAACACCCCAGCGAGAGCCGAGTCGCCGCTGGGGTGTTTATTACTGTCTCCGTGGGGGTTTAGCTCAGCTGGGAGAGCGCGGGCTTTGCAAGCCTGAGGTCAGGGGTTCGATCCCCCTAACCTCCACCATGATGGACCTGTAGCTCAGTTGGTTAGAGCGTCCGGCTGATAACCGGGAGGTCACAAGTTCGAATCTTGTCAGGTCCACCATCAAAACTGTGAAGAGCCCTGGGGCATTGCCTCGGGGCTTTTTTCTTGTCTGCGATAAATCTCATTTTGGTTTTGTGTGCTGTGCGAAAGTTTGGGTAGTATAGCTATTCAATGCGGCGGACTGCCGCGTGTTAACCGCTACGTACCGGAGGTGTTCCATGGTTCGTGTCGACATAGAGACCATCGTCATGGCCGCCGGTCCCGTGCCATCGCTTATCGTGCTTCGCGAGCGCTGCAGCAAATCGGACTCGCCCGCGCCACTGCGTTCCCTTTCCATTCAGACTGGTTCGTTTGAAGCTGCTGCCATCAGCCGCGGCATCGATAGCGGTCGCGCCGAGCGCCCGATTACCCATGACCTGTTGCTCGATACTGTTGGTGCCCTGGGTGCCAAGCTCGAACGCATCGAAATCGTTCGCGCCGAGCCGCCCGTGTTTTACGCGACGGTTGTCGTGTTGGCCGATGGCAACGAGCATAAGATCGATGCGCGTCCGAGCGACGCCATCGCCCTCGCCGTACGCAGTAATGCCCCCATGTTCGTTGAAGACGACATCATGAATCGCCTGGGCACCGTTTCTGCCCATGCCGAGGAAGTCGACGACGAGCAAGAGTTCGAGAAGTTCGACGAGTTCGTCCATACGCTCTCCCCCGATGACTTCTAAATGCGGGGCGTCCAGGCTGCGGAGCGTTCGCTGATGGCCGGCGGTATGTCGGCTGAGGCGGCGACCATTGCGCGCGAGGCCCAGATGCGCTCGGAGGCTTCTGAGGCGGCTCGCATTGCCTATGTGACGCAGGCCCGCACGCTTCGCGAACGCCGCGGCTCGTTTATCAAGATGGTTGTCGTCTCCGCCCTTGTCGCGGCAATCTGTTCGCGCCTTCGTGGTACAGTTGGTGCGCTTGGGTTTTCGATCTCTACGGGCCTTATGATCTGGGGCGTGGTCGATGCGGTCATGCTGACCAGTCAGATCAAGGTACTCGACAAGCGCGCGATGGATATGATGCGCGCCCGCGACGCTGCCGCTAAGATCGCTGCTGAGGCACAAGAACTGTAACGACGCCAGACTCGATGGGAAGGTCTAAAGATGGCACAGGATATGCAGGACGCCGGTAACGTCTCCGCCGAGCTCGACGCCATGGTGTGCGATCTGATCGGCGCGTTCTTGGACGACCTTGCCGCCGGTGAAAACCCTGGCGTGGTCGTGGCAATTGAGGACGCCGCTTCCAACCGTTATCTGGCGGCGCTCGACGAGGACGGCGAAGAGGCGTGCCTCGAGGCGGCCACCAACTTTATCTCCGAGCACAAGATGGGTCTTAAGGACGAGGGCCTGGGCCGTATCGCTCGCTATGCCATCGGCTACACCGGCTGCGTCGAGATTGACGGCGGCTATCACGATGCTCTGCTCGTGAGCTTCTTCGAAACCACGCTCGAGAGCGGTTTTTCGGCATATGTGCTGTATGAGGGCATGGGCGCCGGCGATGGTTTTATGTGGAGCGACCCTGAACCTGCAGGTGAGGAAACCCCTCTCATCTAAAATCGCTAAAATAAACGAGTTTTCGGTAAAAGGCTCAATATTCCCGCCGAGCGTTGCATTGCTGGGTGGGTCGCATACGCGTGCCGGTTGTATATAGATAGAAGATAGGGGAACTACATGCGCGTAGACAATCTGAGGAACATCGCCATCATCGCTCACGTCGACCACGGCAAGACGACGATGGTCGACAAGCTCCTGCGTGCCACGGACGCCTTCCGTGCCAACCAGCAGGTCGAGGACCGCGTCCTGGATTCCAACGACCAGGAGCGCGAGCGCGGCATTACGATTCTCGCCAAGAACATCTCTATCGAGTACAAGGACGTCAAGATCAACGTCATCGACACCCCGGGCCACGCCGACTTTGGCGGCGAGGTCGAGCGCGTGCTGCGTATGGCCGACGGCGCCCTGCTGCTGGTCGACGCCTTTGAGGGCCCCATGCCCCAGACCCGCTTCGTGCTGCGTCACGCTATCGACACCGGCCTTAAGATCATGATCGTCATCAACAAGATCGACCGTCCGGGCGCCAACCCCGAGAAGGCCTACAACGACTGCCTGGACCTCATGGCCGACCTGGGCGCCACCGACGACCAGCTTGAGTTCGCCATGGAGCACGTGGTCTACGCCAGCGCCATGAACGGCTTTGCCCGTCTTGACCCCAACGACGGCAACATGGACATGTACCCGCTGCTCGATATGATTATCGACGACATGCCCGCGCCCGAGGTTGACGAGAACGCCCCGCTGGCCATGCAGTGCGTGACCATCGACCACTCCAACTTCGTCGGCCGCATCGGTATCGGCCGCGTGTACTCTGGCGCCATCCACCAGGGCGACCAGATCCTGGTTGTCAAGAACGACGGCTCCAGCGCTACCGCCACCGTCAAGCAGCTCTTTACCTTCGACTACCTGGGCCGTACCGAGTGCCAGGAAGTCGGCGCCGGCGACATCGCCGCTGTCGTGGGTATCGACCGCACCGATATCGGCGATGTCTACACCGATCCCGAGAACCCTGTCGAGCTCGAGCCCATCGAGATCGACCCGCCGACCCTGTCCATCGTCTTTGAGGCTTCGACCTCCCCGCTTGTCGGCCGCGACGGCGACATCGTGGGCGCCCGTCAGCTCAAGGAGCGCCTGTTCAACGAGGCCGAGAACAACGTGACCATGAAGATCGAGGAACTCGAGGACAAGAGCGGCGTCGAGGTCTCGGGCCGCGGCATTCTGCACCTGTCCGTTCTGATGGAGTCCATGCGCCGCGAGGGCTTTGAGTTCCAGGTCGGCCGTCCCCGCGTTCTGTTTAAGAAGGACGAGAACGGCAACAAGATGGAGCCCGTCGAGCAGGCCGTCGTCGAGTGCCCGGACGAGTACTCGGGCAAGGTCGTTGAGGTCTTCGGCACCTCCGGCGGCATCATGACGAGCATGGATACCTCGGGCATCGTGACGCACCTCGAGTTTAAGATTCCGACCCGCGGCATCATGGGTCTTAAGAACCGCATCATGAACGTCACCCACGGCGAGGGCGTGTTCTACCACACCTTCCTGGAGTACGGCCCCTATGCCGGCGAGATCGGCAACCGCCAGAACGGCGCAATGATCTCTATGACCACCGAGAAGGCCGTTGCCTATGCCCTGGGTACGCTGCAGGAGCGCGGTCAGCTGTTTGTTGAGCCAGGCACCGAGTGCTACGAGGGCATGATCGTGGGCGAGCGCAGCAAGGCTGGCGACATGGTCGTCAATATCGCCCGTACCAAGAACCTGGGCAACCAGCGCTCCTCGACCTCCGATATCTCC
Organism: Collinsella sp.; assembly: GCA_019419645.1. Taxonomy (GTDB): domain Bacteria; phylum Actinomycetota; class Coriobacteriia; order Coriobacteriales; family Coriobacteriaceae; genus Collinsella. The sequence goes on from DXZN01000004.1 coordinate 45,525, forward strand.
GTTCAGCTGGTGCCGCCCCGCACCTTCTCGCTGGAGGAGGCGCTGGAGTACATCGCCGACGACGAGCTGGTCGAGATCACTCCCAAGAACATCCGCCTGCGCAAGCGTCTGCTCAACGCCACCGACCGCAAGAAGGCTGCCGTTCGCGCCGGCCAGGTCAACAAATAAGCGCTGGGCTTTATAGCGACTAACAAGAAAGGGCGTCGACCATCGCGGTCGGCGCCCTTTTTGTGCAGTGGACAGGTTCGTTTGCACCACAGCTGGGGCGGTTATCCCTCCGAGCGGCTTTCCGGTCAAAGTTAAGTTGTTTAAACATATACATAATTCTACAGAATATAACTGCTTTAATGCAAACCCGTTAACAGGTAAATACCAACTGGTATTAAATTAAAAGACCTCTTTACCTGCGGTTTACATGACTGGTATCTATATTATATTTTATGCATTGTGGCATAGACGAACCGTCTTAGAAGTTGCTCCCCAATGGGTTCTTGCAATGCGCTAGGCAGGTTCATGTTGATGTTGGGGTTTGTGTTCGATCCGACGATTCGCCGTATTCCACACTGTGTTGTAGGAATTAGGGGACAACTATGGACGCACACCGCTCGCGGTCGCTGGGTATGGCGGCCCTGGTCTTCATTTTGATTAGCCTCACCGCCGCTGTTTTTCACGGCGCAGCCCCAGTGCGCGCCGAGGACGTGACGACGCCGACGCCGATTGTGATCAACGGCGATACGGCGGACGTTACGGTTGGGCTGTATGCCGATAAGGGTCGTCAGCAGCCTCTCGGTAAAGAGGGCTCACCCTCGATTACGACAGCCGATACTATCTACGGTTTTATGGAAGCTCGTTTTCATGAGAATTGTGGGCCTACACCTGAAAGGCTTGAGACGATTTATACCTTTCCCGACTCGATTGTTGTGAACGAGAACGAGGGCGGTATCTTAAGGACGGATGATACCGAGAATGCACAAAGGATGGGAACTTGGTACATAAAGGATAACAAGGTCGTTTTTAATTACGATGCCAGCTATCTCAGCGGTCATCCCTCTTCGCTCTATGTGCGCGTCAATTTCGAGTTTGAGCTTAAAGACAAAGATGTAGATGACGGCGAAAAAGTCGAACTGAAATTTCCAGGCGTTGGCGAAACTGTGCCGATCGAGATTCAAGATGGCGCAGTTGATGGAAACAAATCAGGTGTCTTTTCCCAAGATAGCAGTACCGGAAATGCCAAGATAACTTGGACTATTAATCTGAGTGTTACGTCGCACGCAACGGATGTAAAACTGGTCGATACGCTCGGTGACTACCTGGACTTTGAGCAAAGCAGCTTCAAGCTCGATGGAAATCCTCTTGGTTCGTCCGTGAGCATCGAAGAGCGAACTGCAACGTTGCCGCTAGGTAACCTTTCTCAGGGCGACCATACCGTTACCTACGAAACGACAGTTAGCAAGAACTTGTCTCTTTCTAATGGCACACCTACGCAAGGTAGGAATAGTGTGCAAACAACCTGGGGAAAAGCAAATCACCAACAATCTCTTACGATTAGAGGGGCGTCGGAACCGTTTCAATACGACATGATTCAAAAAGAGGCTGGCTCCGGAACATCGTCTGTCATCACTTGGAAGGTTGTGCTCAACAGGGGATCTCTCAAGGCCGATATGTCTGGCTACACCTTTACCGACAAGCTCGATGGCAAGCAGGATTATATTGGCAGCTATACGGTCTACAAGGGCGAGACCGCCGATGAAAAACAAAAGATCGATGAGGAAATGCTGAGCGAGTCAGGGGATTCATTTAGCTATACGTTTAATCCAAAAGAGGGCGATCGGTATGCGACCTACTGCATCGTCTATCAAACTAAGCTGAAAGATGAGAATTCCTACGAAAAAGTTAGTAACACGGCAAGTGTGAAAAAAGAAGACTCCGGTCTGCCCTCTGGTGAAAGCACCGCATACTACATCCGTCCTTGGACGGGCAAAACCATTAGCAAAACGCTGCTTAATCCGGATGAGGCATCTCGGACCGGAAAAGCAACTTGGCAATTACGCGTAGAGCTCCGTGATTACGTAAATGCGAAAAACCCAACATCCATTCTTATCAAAGATACCATGCTGGCGGCTTGGAAGCAGACTATGGGGCCGGATACCTCCGATGGCCCTTCACATGTAATTACCATTGGGGGTACCAAACTGGACCAAGGTACCGATTGGACGTTTGCGGGTGGTGAAAATCCGTCGCAGAACAGCAACCAACACAACTGCAATATCCAAATAACCATTACGGATAAAGTCAAAGAAGCGCTTGATAAGTCCCCCGAGGTGGTTATTACGTATAAAACGGTGACCGATGCACTTCCTGGTTGGTACTCCAACTTCGCCTCTGTCGACGGGTTTAGCGGCTATTCTGATTTTGTCTTTTACTATGTTGAGGGCGAAGCGGAGCCTTCGGTTGAGAAGAGTGTAAAAATAAATGAAGACGGCTCGCAAGCACGGTGGGATGAGACGTTTGACTGGAAATCAGTGGATGGCTCGAACGACAAAGGTGCGTGGATTGTCGACTGGACTGTCTATGCCAATCGAGCTAAGACGCCTGCCGGTGAGTATTATGGCGCTGGCAGGCTCAATGGCAAGGATGTCGTTGTCAAAGATGAGCTTCCTGAGGGAATGAGTTATATTCCCGGCTCGGCTAAATATTCTTTGTATTCAAATCCCTACGGGACGGCGGTGCCCGGCCGCGAATGGGAACATGAGAGAGAAAAAACCGAGGTTTCGGATGTCTTGCTGACGCCTGCTGTCGATCGCCAGATGGTTGCGTTTTCAATTCCAACGGAAAAGCTGGGCAATAATACAGGGTACGCAAAGCTGACGTATTCGACTGCTGTTAAAAGGTCGGTAGTCGATACGTCAAAGAATCTCGGCGAGCTCACGAACTCGGCGAGCGCAAGCTCAGATGGTAAAGAATTTAAGGCGGACTCTGATACCGTACAGATCAAGAACGACGTATTGTCAAAGACAGGTTCGTCGGTAAGTAATAGCAAGCGAATTCAATACACGATTTTCGTTAATGAATCGGCACTAGACTTAAAGGTCGGAACCGACTACCTCGATCTGTTCGATGTGATGGATTCTAAGTGTACGTTTATCCCCTCGTCGCTTAGCGTATCTGAGTGCGATAACGGCGATTGGCGTGTGCTGACAAAAGAAAAATACAGAGCGACTCTTGACTCGATTGGCGAGGGCGCTGGAAAGCAGCAGCGATTGACGTTGAGGCTTCCCGATGAGAAATACCTGAAAGTCGAATATGAAGTTCTGTCCGGTGAGTCTGGTACAGTTTCCCTTTCCAACGAGGCGCAGCTTGAAGGTGTTGCAGGCGGGTATGTGAAACACGAGCGTGAATATGACATAGATGCCGGCGCATCGGGAGGCGGAACGGGGCACGGCATTGTGGTCCACAAAGTGGATGAAAAGGACGTTGCCGCGCCGTTGGCTGACGCTACGTTCACACTCTATGCGATTGACATGGATAAGGCGCAGGGCAGTGCCGGCGTTGAGGGCGCAAAGACGTTTTTTTCTGACGGAACGACCGGCCCTGACGGAAGTGTGACTTTTGGAACGAGTTCGGACGCCATGGCTTCCTGCAAGCTTTACTGCCTCGAGGAGACGACGGCGCCTCCTGGATATCGCGTCGCCCAACCAACATGGATTCTGCTCAAGGGCAATGCGCCCGAAGAGCAATACGAGCAAGCCATGAACAAGGCGAAATCTTTGCTTGATGCCGATACGGAGATAACGTCAGATGCAGAGATTTGGGTGTATGACGCGCCCCTTGAAGGCAAAGCGACGATAAAAGCAAATAAAGTGCTTAAAGGCGGAACCTTCAGGGAAGGTCAGTTCTCGTTCGCGCTTAAGGACGCCGAGGGCAAAGTGCTCCAGACGGTGACCAATAATGACAAGGGAAATGTCTCCTTTGACGTCAAGTACAACAAGGCGGGAATCTATGCCTACACCATCTCCGAGGTCGAGCCCGAGGGTGCCATCGACCATGTTAAAGATCACATCACCTATGACACGACCCCGCGCAAAGTCACGGTTGAGGTAACTAATGGCACGGACCAACTCAACGCCGTAGTTGCCTATGGCGATGGCTCTCAGGATCCGCCGACCTTTACCAACAAGTATTCGACTACGCTACCTGAGGCGGGCGGGGCTGGTTTGACTATGACGTATTTAGCTGGTGCTTCGATGCTGTGTTTTGCCGCGACGTGGATGCATGCTCGCCGCCATCGTGATCTTGATCGGAGTGGTCGTCGTGAGTAAAGTGCTCCGTCATATGTTGGCCGTCGTGGTGATGTCCATGGCCGTCGTCTTCGCTTTTGCGATCGCCCCTGGAACGGCCCGTGCTGCCGACACCGGAGCCATTACGGTGGACGGTACAGTCGCGACACGTTACGACGCGTACCAGCTCTTTTCGGCGACCGTTGTCGACGATGCCGATGCCGACCAAAAGGTCGCAACTGATGTAGCGTGGGCGAATGACACGGTTCGCCAAGCTGCCCTTCCCGTGCTTCATGATGCAGGGCTTGATAACTCGGCATCGACGGCGCAAGAGGCTGCCGAATGGATGAATGCCGACGGGCACATGACGACCACGCTAGCGGCAAAGCTTGCCCGTGCGATTTACAATGCCGGTGCGCCTTCCGTGGCCCTTAACGCGGGCACGACGGCCGAGCTGCCCTGCGGCTACTGGCTCATCGTCGCCGACGATGACGCCATTTCCCAGGGCGAGGCCGGCACCGCGCCGATCATGGCCCTGGTGGGCGGCAGCGCCGTCACCGTCAAGCCCAAGGCCGCGACCCCCAAGGTGTCCAAGCACGTGCTGGAGGACAGCGCCGCCGCCTGGCAGAAGGCCGCCGACGCCACGGTCGCCGACGACCTGTACTGGCGCCTCTCTGCCACGGTCCCGGCGGGCCTCACGGCCTACGACACCTATACGGTGCGGTTCGTCGACACCATGAGCGCGGGGCTCGACCCCTCCAAGGTCGCCGCGAGCATGCGCGTGTACGTGGCGGCGGGCGCGGACGGCGGCTTCGACGCGGTCCAGACCGACAAGGACGGCCGCGTCGGCACCGAGCCCGCGAAGGGCTGGACCGACATCACGGCCCAGTGCGCCACCAAGGTGGCGGTCGACGGTAAGACCTTCACCGTGCGCACCGGCGACCTCATCGCCGCGCTCGGCGGGGTCGACGCCTTCACCGCGGGCGCCCGCGTGGTTGCTGTCTACGATGCGCCGTTGGGGGCCAGCTGCAATAGGGGCGCTACCAAGGGCAACCCCAACGAGGTCTGCCTGCGCTACCCGCGCTCTCCTCTCGCCGACCAGTCCGGCGACGCCGGCTTCACCCGCACGCCGAGCGATGACGCGTGCGCCTACACCTGGGGACTCAGTCTGATCAAGCGCTCAAGCTCGGACGATAAACCGCTCGCGGGCGCCAAGCTGCGCATCATCGATGACCGCGGGCGCATCCTAACGACCGACGGCTCGTGGTCGACGGATGCCGCCGCGTGCGTCACCACGGGCGCGGACGGCCATGTGGAATTGAGCGGTGTGGACGCGGGTGTCTACACCGTCGAAGAGGTCGCGGCTCCCAAGGGATACACCGCCTTTGAGGGCAAGCGAACGGTAACGGTTACGTCCGAGGGATTGGACGTTAAACAGGTTGCAGCCGCGAAGCCCAAGGTGACCGTGTCGGCCGAAAGCCCTCTGCGGGTTGATACCGCTGATGTCGGGACGGGTTCGATTGAACTGTCGGTGCTCAACACTCCAAGCAAAGAAGCAAGTCGAGGCTTTATGCCCTCGATGGGAGATAGAACGTTGGTGCTGGTGGCGGCTTTGGCTGCCATCGGAGTGGCGGCTATTGTTGTCGCGCTCGTCATCAAGCGGGGAGGCGGTCGTCGTGAAAAATAATTGCCCCCCTGCTTAATGGCGTGCTGCCTCCGTAGCGAGTGACGCACAGGCCTACCGACCTGATGATCATTGGTTTTGAAAAAGTTACTAGAGAACCCTCCAAGAAAAGCGGGGCACCCGGTCGACATGACCGAGTGCCCCGCTTCGTTTGTTGGTGCAAAGTAACCTGGCACCTTTGTGGTGGTTGGTGGCTAAGCGGTGGGGAGTCCTGGCATGTTAGCCGGCTGCTGCGGCTTGAGGTGGGCGTTGCGCCAGATGATCTGGATAACATAGCCGAGCGTGAAGACAAAGGCCACGCCGCTGATGAAATCGCCTACGAGGGGGATTGCCGTAAGTGCACCTGCGATCACGCCGCCGGCGGCCGCCATGGCGTAGCGGTTCTGGCTGTGTCCGACCATGCGCGCGATCGCGCACCCTGCAAAGGCACTCGACACCAGCGCGATGCCAATAACACCGCACATGAGGGCTCCGGCAAGCGACAGACCAGCGATAGAGATAATTAGCAGTAGGACGGCGGGGACGATAGCAATCGTGCCCAGAAGACCGCTCACCCACAGGGGCATGGGGCGCTGGTGGAGCATGCCGGCGGCGCTGGCGGTTGCGCGCGGAAAGACGAGTTCGAGCAGTAGGGCGACAAAGCAGGCCGAGAG